>JAHCIA010000001.1:1802500-2102916 GCA_026129465.1 Flavobacteriales bacterium | reverse complement strand
GTGTATGTGCCCGGTGAGCTGAAGTACATCCTGCACTTCGCATCACCCGCCTCGCCGATCGACTATCTGAAGATCCCCATCCAGACGCTGAAGGTGGGCAGCTTGGGCACGCACAACCTGCTGGGCCTGGCCAAGAACAAGGGTGCGCGGATCCTGGTGGCCAGCACCAGCGAGGTGTACGGCGATCCGCAGGTACACCCGCAAACGGAGGACTACTGGGGCCACGTGAACCCCATCGGCCCGCGTGGCGTGTACGACGAGGCCAAGCGCTTCCAGGAGGCCATCACCATGGCCTACCACACCTACCACGGGCTGGAGACGCGCATCGTGCGCATCTTCAACACCTACGGCCCGCGTATGCGTTTGAACGATGGCCGCGTGCTGCCCGCCTTCATCGGCCAGGCCCTGCGCGGCGAGGATCTCACCGTGTTCGGTGATGGTTCACAGACGCGCAGCTTCTGCTATGTGGACGATCTGGTGGAAGGCATCTACAGACTATTGCTCAGCGATTACGCCGGCCCCGTGAACGTGGGCAACCCCGGCGAGATCACCATCGCGCAGTTCGCCGAGGAGATCATCAAACTCACGGGCACCACGCAGAAGGTGATCTACAAGCCGCTGCCCAAGGACGATCCCATGCAGCGTCAGCCGGACATCACCCTGGCGAAGAAGCTGCTGGGCTGGGAGCCCAAGGTGAGCCGCGCCGAAGGGCTGAAGATCACCTACGAATACTTCAAGAGCCTCACTCCGGAGGAGTTGAACGAGAAGGAGCACTTCTCGTTCGAGGGGTATGTGCGGAAGTGAGGGCTCACTTCACCACCTTTTCCAGCCTCTTCCAAAGCGTGGCCAGCGAGCACACTTCGATGCCGTCGCCATAGGGGTGGTCCTTGGCACTGGGTGTGACCACCAATTGAAGCGGCGCGTTCACCGCCTCGAAGGCCAGCAGGTTGCCCTTGCTCAATGTGGGGTTGTTGGTGGTCTTGATCTCCAAGGCGGCGATGGCCTTGTTGCTCTGGGTGATCACCAGATCCAGTTCAGCCCCGTCCTGGGTGCGGAAGTAGTGAAGCTGGGCCTCGCCCATCAACCAGCTACGCACCTGTTGGATCACAAAGCCTTCCCAGGAGTGACCGCGCTGGGGATGGACGAAGAGGTCCTCGGCAGTACGGATGCTGAGCAGCCTGTGCAGGACGCCGCTATCGGAGAGATAGATCTTTGGTGCGCGGGTGAGGCGCTTGCGCAGGTTGGTGTAGTAGCCCGGCAGTGTGAACGTGTAGTAGGAGGACCCGAAGAAGTCGAGATAGTGCCTGATGGTGGGTGTGCTCAGGCCGATCGACTTCCCCAGAATCGCCATATTGAGCGGGTTGCCATGCATGTGCGCCAGCATGCGGAGCAGGTGCTCGGTGTTGGAGGTCCTGGCCTGCAGTCCCAGCTCGGGCAGGTCGCGCTCTATGAATGATCGGATCAACTCGTTCAGGAAGCGGAAGGCTTTGGCATCATCATCGGCAAGGTAGGCCTCCGGGAAACCGCCGCGCAGCCATAGCCGGTCGGTGCCCTTGGCAGGCACCTCATGCACCGAAAAGGGCAGGAGGTCCAGGTAGGCGACCCGGCCGGCAAGGGATTCGGAAGCGCGCCGGATGATCACTGGCGAGCTGGACCCCAACAGCAGGAATCGGCCCGGGCGGCGATCGCGGTCCACCAAGGTGCGGATCAAGGGGAACAGGTCGGGCATGCGGTGCACCTCGTCGATCACCACCAGATCGTTCGCATGCGCCAGCAGGTATTGCTTGGGGTCGCGGAGCGCGGCACGGTCATCGGGGTCCTCCAGGTCGAGCCGCACGCTGGGCATGCCCAGTTGCTTCACCAACTGGTGGGAAAGCGTTGTTTTGCCCACCTGCCGGGCACCCAGTATCGCCACCACCGGCCTGTTGCGCAGGCGGTCGAGGGCTAGGTTGGTGATATGCCGTACGTAGGTCAATTGAACCCTGTAAATGTAAAGTTAAACTTTAGAATTGCAGGGAAGGTTGGTTGCCGCTCCGAGCCAGCTTGATGTATGCTCACTCCCGCACCCACCTTAACACCTCGCGCCGCCCATCGGCCAGCCGTAGCTCCAACAAGTAGGTTCCGGGCCGAAGGTCACCAACATCCACCGGGGCATATTCGGTGACGGGTATGCCTTTGCGCATCGTGCGGCCCTGCATATCCAGCAAGCGCATCAGTGCTGGTCGATGGCCGATCCCAGTGAGCTGGAAGATGGTGCCGGGATTGGGGTGGAGGGTAATGGGCAAGCGGATCTCTCCATGGGGATCACCGACCGAGGTGAGCAGTTCCCCGCACCCCACACCATTTTTGTGGTAATAGACCAGCTCATGGACCATGTGGTAGGGACCGGCGGGCTGTAGTCTCCAATAGTAGGGGCCGCCGCAACCTCTTACCAGCGTGGTAGTCCAGGTGTCGGATTCAAAACATGTGTCTCCCGCAACGTACTGTACCCACACTTCCTGCCCACAGAGCGCGGCATCTGACCCCAGTGAGTCCAGAATGGGTAGGCAGGGCCAGGGCAGTTGGAAGTGGCCGGCCAAGCTGGTGAGGTCGCCGTATGCGCGGGTGATCAACGTGTCATGCGTGAATGGGGGCAGACCAGGGCCTGCTGGCGGGGTGTAGGTGTGGCGATGGATGGTATAGGAGACCGTATCCCATCCCATGGACCAGGTCTTGCTCAGCACGGAATCCGTCCAATAGGTGGGTGGTCCAGTAGGTGAAAGGCCATAAGCATGGAACCGGCTTTGGAACATATCGCCCGGCTCGAAGTCAAAGACTTCGCCTCTTGTCAGACCCTGCGATACCGCCAGCAGGGGGAATGCCAAGCATGAAAGGAAGAAATTCCGTTGACGGGTCATGGCATGGTGACCTGTGGACGAGCGGTGCGCCGAGAACGCTGCCCTGCCAAGGTACGCCCCCCTTCGGTACCTTCGCGGCCCGCTTTCAAGCATGTCGTACACCGCCCACCCCACCGCCGTCATCGACGAAGGCTGCGCCATCGGTGCCGGCACCCGCATCTGGCACTTCAGCCACATCATGCCGGGCTGCGAGATCGGGGAGAACTGCAACATCGGGCAGAACGTGGTGGTGAGTCCCGGCGTGAAGCTGGGCCGCAACGTGAAGGTGCAGAACAACGTGAGCATTTACACCGGCGTGGAGTGTGCGGACGATGTGTTCCTGGGCCCCAGCATGGTGTTCACCAACGTGACCAATCCGCGCAGCGCCGTGGCCCGTCGGGAGCAATACGCCAAGACACGGGTGGGGCGCGGGGCCAGCATCGGAGCCAACGCCACCATTGTCTGCGGGCACGATATCGGCGAGTTCGCCTTCATCGGCGCCGGGGCCGTGGTGACGAAGACCGTTCCCGCCTACGCCCTGGTGGTGGGCAATCCCGCCCGCCAGACCGGCTGGATGAGCGAGTACGGCCACAAGCTCACCTTCAACGAGGCGGGTGAGGCCGAATGTCCGGAGAGCGGGCAGCGGTATCGGTTGGCCGTAGGACGAGTGACCCGCATATCCTGAGACCATGGCGCTTCCTCCAGAACAAAAGATCCGCTTCGCCGTCGTCGGCTGCGGCCACATCGGCAAGCGCCATGCGGAAATGGTGAGCCGACACCCCGAGTGCGAACTGGTGGCCCTGTGCGACACACGTCCCCGGGAGGACCTTGGTCTGGAGCGCCTGGACGCGCCGCTCTTCGCCGATATGGACACCATGCTGAAGGAGGTGCCCGGCATCGATGTGGTGAACGTCTGCACCCCCAACGGCCTGCATGCTCCGCAGAGCTTGAAGGCCTTGGAATACCGCAAGCACGTGGTGTGCGAGAAGCCCATGGCCCTCACCAAGGCCGATTGTGAGGCGGTGATCTACAAGGCCCTGCAGGTGCACCGCACCGTGTTCGGGGTGATGCAGAACCGCTACAGCCCGCCCAGCATGTGGCTGAAGGATGTGGTGGAGAACGGCACCCTGGGCGAGATCCACCTGGTGCAGGTGAACTGCTACTGGAACCGCGATGCCCGTTACTACAAGCCGGGTAGCTGGAAAGGCTCGGCCGATCTCGATGGCGGCACGCTCTTCACCCAGTTCAGCCACTTCATCGACATCATGTACTGGCTGTTCGGCGACATCAACGACATCCAGGGCAAGTTCGCCGACTTCAGCCACCAGGACCTCACCGCCTTCGAGGACAGCGGCCTGGTCACCTTCCGCTTCCGCAACGGCGGCATGGGCTGCCTGAACTACAGCACAGCGGTGTGGGACAAGAACCTGGAGAGCAGCATGACCATCATCGGCAGCAAGGGCAGCGTGAAGGTGGGCGGGCAGTACATGGACCAGGTGGAGTACTGCCACATCGACGGATACACCATGCCGGAACTGGCGCCCACCAACCCCGCCAACGACTACGGGGCCTACAAGGGCAGCGCCAACAACCACGGCTACATCATCGACAATGTGGTGGACACCCTGAAGGGGCGCACCACCCTCACCACCAATGCCCTGGAGGGCCTCAAGGTGGTGGAGATCATCGAACGCATTTACCAGAAGAGGGATGAGCAGCAGTCTGTATGACCGGCTCCTGAAGAAGGACGCCAAACTGGCCGTGATCGGCCTGGGCTACGTGGGCCTGCCGATCGCCCTGGCCTTCGCCCGCAAGATCAAGGTGGTGGGCTTCGACATCAACCAGCAGCGCGTGGACATGATGCGGCGCGGCGAGGACCCCAGCAACGAGCTAGGCCCCGAGGAGTTCGAAGGCTGCGACATCCACTTCACGGCGGACCTGAACGACCTGAAGGACGTGGAGTTCTTCATCGTGGCCGTGCCCACGCCGATCGACAGCCAGAACATCCCCGACCTCGCACCGCTGATCGGTGCCTCCAAGACCGTGGGCCAGGTGCTGAAGAAGGGCGACTACGTGGTGTATGAGAGCACCGTGTACCCCGGCTGCACCGAGGAGGACTGTGTGCCCATCCTCGAAGAGCTCAGCAAGCTGAAGTTCGTGGAGGACTTCAAGGTGGGCTACAGCCCCGAGCGCATCAACCCCGGCGACAAGGAGCACACGCTGAGCAGCATCGTGAAGGTGAGCAGCGGGTGCGATCCCGAGAGCGCCGAGCTGATCGCTAAAGTTTACGAGCTGGTGGTGAAGGCCGGTGTGCACCGCGCCGCCAGCATCAAGGTGGCCGAGGCCGCCAAGATCATCGAGAACACGCAGCGCGATGTGAACATCGCCCTGATCAACGAGCTTTCGATCATCTTCAACCGCATGGGCATCAACACCTACGATGTGCTGGAGGCCGCGGGCACCAAGTGGAACTTCCTCAAGTTCCAGCCGGGTCTGGTGGGCGGCCACTGCATCGGGGTGGATCCCTACTACCTGGTGTACAAGGCCAAGGAACTGGGCTACCACGCGCAGATCATCGATGCCGGCCGCTTCGTGAACGACAGCATGGGCGGCTACGTGGCCAAGCAGACGGTGAAGCGCATCATCAGCGGTGGCACCAACCCCGCCGATGCGCGTGTGCTGGTGATGGGCGCCACCTTCAAGGAGAACGTCACCGACATCCGCAACAGCAAGGTGACCGACGTGATCAACGAGTTGAAGAGCTTCAGTTGCACGGTGGATGTGACCGACCCGCATGCCGACCCCGCCGAAGTGAAGCACGAGTATGGCTACGACCTGGCGCCCGAGATGAATGGCCCCTACGATGCCATCATCGTGGCGGTGAACCACGCCGAATACGCCGCCAAGGACGAACAGTGGTTCAAGGGCATGCTGAAGCCCAAGGGCCTGCTGGTGGACCTGAAGGGCGTGTTCCGGAACAAGGTGAAGGACTTGAGGTATTGGAGCTTGTAAGGGAATGAGGACCACGGAGGCACAGGGGCGCAGAGAAGCACGGAGCAATGTGCGTGCGTCCTTCGATGGTTCGATGGCAGCTCGCCGGTCGCTTCTCTGTGAACTTTGTGTCTCCTCACCGCTGTGGTATTCCCCATGAACTCCCCCTCCCGCAACATCCTCATCACCGGTGGTGCCGGCTTCATCGGCAGCCATGTGGTGCGCCGCTTCGTGACGAAGTACCCGCACTGCCGCATCATCAACCTCGACCTGCTCACCTACGCGGGCAATCTGGAGAACCTGCGCGATGTGGAGGGCGCGTCCAACTACGTCTTCGTTCGTGCCGACATCCGCGATGCGGAGGCCATGCGCAGGGTCTTCGCCGATCATGGCATCACCGATGTGATCCACCTCGCCGCGGAGAGCCATGTGGACCGCAGCATCACGGATCCGATGAGCTTCGTCACCACCAACGTCATTGGCACGGTGAACCTGCTGAACGCGGCACGCGAAGCCTGGAAAGGCGCCTTCGAGGGCAAGCGCTTCTACCACGTCTCCACGGATGAGGTGTACGGGTCCCTCCACGATGACAGCCTCTTCCTGGAGACCACGCCCTACGATCCACAGAGCCCCTACAGCGCCAGCAAGGCCAGCAGCGACCATTTCGTGCGCGCCTATGGCAATACCTACAAGCTGCCCTTCGTGGTCAGCAATTGCAGCAACAACTACGGCAGCCACCAATTCCCCGAGAAGCTGATCCCGCTCATGATCAACAACATCCGCACGAGCAAGCCGCTGCCGGTCTACGGCAAGGGCGAGAACGTGCGCGACTGGCTGTGGGTGGAGGACCATGCATCGGCCATCGACACGGTATTCCACGCCGGCGTGAACGGCGAGACCTACAACATCGGCGGTCACAACGAGTGGAAGAACATCGATCTCGTGCACCTGCTCTGCTCCATCATGGACAAGAAGCTGGGCCGTGCGGAAGGGGAGAGCGCCAAACTGATCACCTACGTCACCGACCGTGCCGGGCACGACCTGCGTTACGCGATCGATGCGGGCAAGATCGAGCGTGAGCTGGGGTGGAAGCCGAGCATCACCTTCGAGATTGGCTTGGAGCGTACGGTGGACTGGTATCTGGCCAACACCGAATGGCTGGAGCACGTGACCAGCGGGGCCTACCAGCAGTATTATCAGGCGCATTACGCGCAACGCTGATGGGCCTCTTGGGCAGCCTTTTCAGGAAGCGCGAACCGGTCCTTGGCCCGGCGGATCTTTCCGTGCTGGGATGCGACGTGCATTCGCACTTCATTCCGGGCATCGACGATGGGGCCCAGAACCTGGAGCAGAGCATCGAGCTGCTCACCGCCATGCGGGAGTTTGGTTACCGCAAGGTGATCACCACGCCGCACAGCATGGCCGACGGCTACAAGAACACGCCGGAGATCATCCTGGGCGGCTTGGAGAAGCTGCGTGCCGAGGTGCGCCTCGTGGGGCTCGACATCGAAGTGGACGCCGCGGCCGAGTACTACCTGGACCACGCCCTGGAGGAGCAGGTGAACAAGGGCACGGTGCTCACCTTCGGCGACAAGCTGCTGCTGTTCGAGCTGCCATTCATCGGTGAACCGGCCATGTTGCGGCAGGTGGTCTTCCAGATGCAGACCCAGGGCTACCGGCCCGTGCTGGCCCATCCCGAGCGATACAGCTTCTGGTACAGCGACTTCGGCAAGTTCACCGAATTGAAGGAGCGCGGTGTGTTGTTCCAGTTGAATCTGGTGGCGCTTTCCGGCGCCTACGGCCCGCAGACCAAGCAGCTCGCCGAACGCATGATCGACGCGGGCTACTATGAACTGCTGGGCAGCGACTGCCACAACATGAACCATGTGCAGGCCATCCGGAACACGCTCATGCGGCCCCATCTGCACAAATTGATCGCGAGCGGGAAGCTTTTGAACAGCGTGCTCTGATCCTCGCAGGCAACATTCCCATCGCTCGCGCTGTCTTGGCTGCAAGACCCGTCATCCATGGTACACCGCAGCCTACTCGCCATCATCAGTTGGTCCATGGCCTCGTTCCTGAGTGCCCAGACCTTCTTCTACATCGACGCCATTGCCGTGGTCCCGCCGGCGCCGACCACGCAGGACGCGATCACCATCGCGCTCACTGGCGGTTTGGCGAGCACGGGAGCGTATGTCGTCTCGGCAACGGCCAATGTCTCGGCGGGCGTGGTGACCATCTCCATCGCGGCGGCGGACCCCGGAGGCGCCACGGTGATCGTGCCGCACACGGAGTACGTGCCGATCGGACCACTCCCTGCAGGTGGGTACGAGATCATCATCGACGGACAGTTCGTGGGCGACTTCGCCCCGGTGCCACAGCACTTCTTCAGCGTGTCGGGTGGCGGCCTGCCGTGCGATGGGCTGGAGCTCATCTCGGTGCGCTGGCATCCTTTCTCGGACACCGCGCTCGTGGTACATGTGCAGAATGATGGGGCCGTGCTCTTCGACTATCCCGGTTTCATCCTTTTCAACCTGCAAGGCGACACACTGGCCAAGGAAACCGTGGACTTCTTCGGCATCGGACCGGAGAGCTGGCATGTGATGCGGATCATGGATGGTGTGTCCATGCCGGAGGGCGAGGTCATGGGCCACCTGGAGCTCTGGACCTTGTTCACCACGGAGTTCGCCTGTGCCTGGGAAGGTCCGTTCACCATCTGCCCACCGGCGCCCTGCGCCACCATCCATCCCCAGTTGATGAACACGGGTGGCGGCATCGCCCTGGGCACCTTCAATTGGCTGATATACGGCCCTGACGAGGTGGTGGCACAGGGACAGTTCGAACTCACCTCGGAAGCGCAGTACGTGTGGGCCACCGCCTGCCTGCCGCCGGGCGACTACCACATCGATGTAGTGCCGCAGCAACCACCGACCGAAGGAGCGCTGGTCTACTCCGTCACGGGTGAGGGCATGATGCCTGGGCCGTCACTGCCCGTGAGCTGGAGCCTGCCCGTGTTGTTGCCGTTCAGCTTCCATGCGCCTTGTGCCGACATCGGAACAGGGATCCATGCGCCTGCTGCCGCGCCCGGCTTCGTTGTGGAGCTCGGGTACGGCGCCATTCACATACACACCGGCGATGGTGGGCCGTTGGGTGAAGTGGTCATCCTGGACACCACCGGGCGGCTCGTGCTCACGCGAAGGACGAGCTCGGACCAGTTGGCGATCCCACTGCGCGGAGACCTGAAAGGCCTGCTGCTGGTACGCGTGCGCGGAGAAGTGTCGCGCATCGTGGTCCCGTGATGCGCAAGCTCAGGCCGCGCTCGTATCCAACTCCCGGTCCATCTTCTTGAAGAGCCCCTGCAGCACGTTGCCGGGACCCACCTCCACCACCTTGTTGGTGCCGGCGGCCAGCATGTTGCGCATGGTCTGCGTCCAGCGCACCGGCGCGGTAAGCTGCGCGATGAGGTTGGCTTTGATGCGGGCGGGATCGGTGTGCGGGCGGGCGTCCACGTTCTGGTACACGGGGCAGCGCGGGTCCACGATGGGCGTGAATTCGATGGCCGTTTCCAGTTCCACACGGGCGGGTTCCATCAGCGGGCTGTGGAAGGCGCCGCCCACAGGCAACACCATTGCACGCTTGGCACCTGCCGCCTTCAGGGCCTCGCAGGCGGCGTTCACGGCTTCCACCGTGCCGCTGATCACCAGCTGGCCGGGGCAGTTGTAGTTGGCCGGCACCACCACACCGGGGATCGTCCTGCAGATCTCCTCCACCTTTTCATCCTCCAGTCCCAGGATCGCCGCCATGGTGCTGGGTTCCAGCTCGCAGGCCTTCTGCATGGCGTTGGCGCGGGCGGCCACCAGCTTCAATCCATCGGCGAACTCCATGGCTCCCGCGGCCACCAGCGCGCTGAACTCGCCCAGCGAATGGCCCGCCACCATCGCGGGCCGGAAAGCGTCGTTCAGCACCTTGGCCTTCACCACGCTGTGCAGGAAGATCGCCGGCTGGGTCACTTTGGTCTGTTTCAGATCGGCCTCGCTGCCGGTGAACATCACGTGGGTGAGGTTGAACCCCAGCACATCGTTGGCGTGTTCGAACCAGATGCGCGCGTTGCGGTCGGCATCGTACAGGTCCTTGCCCATGCCGGGGAACTGACTGCCTTGGCCGGGGAATACGTATGCGGTCATGGTTCGCTTTTATTGGCTTTCGTGGAACGGTCGATCGACGTACAACCTCGCGGCTAATGCAACCTCCTCCCGATCAACTGGATGAATTCTTCGCGCGTGCGGTTGTCGGTGAGGAAGATGCCGGTGAATGCTGAAGTGGTCGTGACAGAGTTCTGTTTCTGCACACCGCGCATGCGCATGCACAGGTGGTCGCATTCCATCACCACGGCCACGCCCAGCGGTTCCAGCGTGTCGTGCAGGCAATCGCGGATCTCATTGGTGAGCCGCTCCTGCACCTGCAACCGCCGCGCGTAGGCGTCCACCACACGTGGGATCTTGCTCAGCCCGGTGATGCGGCCATTGGGGATGTAGGCCACCTGGCACTTGCCGAAGAAGGGCAGCATGTGGTGCTCGCACATCGAGTAGACCTCGATGTCCTTCACCAGCACCATCTGGCTGTAATCCTCGGTGAACAGGGCGCTGCGCAGGATCGCAGCCGGATCGAGGTCATAGCCGTGGGTGAGATATTGCAGCGCCTTGGCCACACGCTCGGGGGTCTTCTTCAATCCCTCGCGCAGCGGATCCTCGCCGATGGCTTCCAGGATCCCGGCATAATGTCCTGCGATGCGTTCGAGCAACGCGGGATCGTACTGCTCGATCCGCTCGTAACCTTCCCCGGAGGGCTCATGCTCCCTGCTCACCATGGTATTCGGCATAGTTGTTCTCGGTCTCCTCCACCTTCACCGTGCGCAGGGTAACGCCAAGGGCATGCACGGGGCCTTCCAACTGCTCCCAGATGGCCACGCACAGATTCTCGGTGCTGCTGTACCGGCCTTTCATGAAGGGCACGTCCACGTCGATGTTCTTGTGGTCGAGGTGGTCGATCACATGCTCCTTGATGATGCGGCTCAGCAGGCCCAGGTCCGTGACGAAACTGGTGGCGGGGTCCTGCTCGCCGCTCACGGTGACCCAAAGCACGTAGTTGTGCCCGTGGCCGTTGGGGTTGGAGCATTTGCCGAAGATCTCCAGGTTCTTCGCATCGCTCAGATCCGGGCGGGCCAGGCGGTGGGAAGCCGAAAAGCGCTCGCGGCGCGTGATGTGGACGATCGGCATGCCGGTCAAAGGTAGGAGCGCGTCAGCAAGTGCATCTACCTTCGCCGCATGATCGTGGTGACCGGAGCGGCGGGTTTCATCGGCAGCGCCCTGGTGGGTGAATTGTCGCGTCAGGGCTGGCAGGACATCGTGGCGGTGGACGATTTCTCCCGCGTGGACAAGGCCCCCAACCTGCACGGCAAACCGCTCACCGCCAAGGTGGACCGCAGGGACTTCTTCGCCTGGTTGGATGCGAACGAGAAGCTGGTGCAGTTCGTCTTCCACCTCGGTGCCCGCACGGACACCACGGAGTTCGACAAGAGCATCTTCGACGAACTGAACCTGGGCTACAGCCAGCGCATGTGGCAGGCCTGCGTGAAGTACGGGATCCCCCTGGTCTACGCCTCCAGCGCGGCCACCTATGGCGGTGGCGAACTGGGCTACAGCGATCGCGACGACACGCTGCCGCAACGTTTGAGACCGCTCAACCCCTACGGCGAGAGCAAGAACGACTTCGACATCTGGGCACTGGCGCAGGAAAGCCGGCCCTTCTTCTGGGCCGGTCTGAAGTTCTTCAATGTGTACGGCCCCAACGAGTACCACAAGGGCCGCATGGCCAGCGTGGTGTTCCACGCCTTCAACCAGATCCGCGATACGGGCGGCATGAAGCTCTTCCGCAGTCACCGGCCCGACTTCCGGGACGGCGAGCAGCTGCGCGACTTCGTGTACGTGAAGGATGTGTGCGCCGTGTGCCTGTTCCTGCTGGAGCACCGCAAGCACAGTGGCCTTTACAACCTGGGCAGCGGCCAGGCGCGCACGTTCCTTGATCTTGCCCGCGCCACTTTCGTCGCGATGGGGCAGGAGGAGCGCATCTCCTTCATCGACACGCCGGCCGACATCCGCGACAAGTACCAGTACTTCACCGAGGCGGACATGTCCAAGATGCGTGGCATCGGCTATGCGGCGCCTTTCACCACCCTGGAGGAAGGCGTGGCGGACTACGTCAGGGAGTATCTGATGCGGGCCCGTTATCTCTGATCACGCGGATCGGAGCGAATCCCGCAGCGCCACAAGGGCCTCACGCAGACCAAGGAGCCTGTCGCGCAATTCGGTCCGTGTGTCCAGGCACGGCGGCGGGGTGGGCGCATCGCCGTCGCGCAACCGCTCGCGCGCGCCCTGCAGCGTGTAGCCCTGCTCCTTCACCAGGTGCTGGATGCGCCGCAGCCGCTCGATCTCCTTCTCCGTGTACAAGCGATCGCCGCGCCCGGTGCGCTTGGGGCGCAGCCCGTCGAATTCCTTTTCCCAGTAGCGGATCGTGGAGGTGTTCACACCCAACTCGGTGGCCACCTCGCCGATGGTCCAGTAAAGCTTGGTGATGGACTTCTCCTTCAAGGGCATGCTCCGCCAAAGGTATCAGTCGAGCGACTGTCCGGCGTTGCGCGAGATCTCCAACATGAGCGCGTACTCCGCCGGGCTCAGGTCGTTGAAGAAGAAGTTCACGGGGTCCACGGGTTCACCACCCTTGTGCACCTCGTAGTGCAGGTGGGGGCCGGCGCTCAGGCCGGTATTGCCCACCTGCCCCAGCAGGTCGCCACGCTTCACCTTGAGGCCCCTTCTCACTTCCAGCTTGCTCAGGTGCGCATAGAGCGTGCGGTAGTCGTAGCCATGGTCCACCACCACATGCAGGCCGTAGCCGTTGGTGGTGTATTCCGCGGCCACCACGGTGCCATCGCCTGTGGCGTAGATGGGTGTGCCGGGCTTGGCGGTGAAGTCCATGCCCGCGTGGAACTTGTTGATCTTGTGGATGGGGTGGATGCGCCAGCCGAAGCCGCCCGCCGTGCGCGTGAGGTCCTGGTTGGCCACCGGCTGTATGGAAGGGATGCTGGCGAGCATGTCCTGCTTGCGCAACACCATGGCGGCCACCTCGTCGAAGGAGCGCGACTGCACCACCAGTTGGCGGGACAGCTTGTCCAGCCGGCGAACGGTGGCGATCACCAGGTCGCTGGTGGTGAAGCCCTCCAGTCCACGATAGCGGTCCACGCCACCGGCACCGGCCATGCGCATGCTCTCGGGCAGCGGGTCCGCCTCGAAGATCACGCGGTAGAGGTTGTCGTCGCGGCGGCGCACATCGCCCATCACGCGCTCGAGTTCGGCGAGCCGGCGGTTCAGTAATTCATATTGTACCACCAGTTGCTGGTTCTCGCGGCGCATGGCGGCCTCCTTCGGACTGTCCACGAACTGGTAGGCCAGGATGATGCCCATGATGCCCACCAGCAGGCCCGGCAGGAGCAGCAGGGCCACCCGTTTGGTCTTCTGCCAGGCCGACAACCGGATGCGCTCGAAATTGAGCGTGTCGGGATTGAAGCGGTATTTGAGCTCGGCCATGGTGAACGCGGAGGCAGGCGAAGATAGCCGCCATGTCCGGCCGGGGTAGGATGATCCAGCGCGCTACCTGTTAAAGAATGTGGATCATGGGCAGGGCCATCCGGTACTTTTGCGCCGCCTCACAGGGGCCTTTCGTCATGCTGACCAGTCGACAGATCCGCCAGAAGTTCCTCGACCATTTCGCCCAACGCGGCCACACCATCGTGCCCAGCGCCCCCATGGTGATCAAGGACGACCCCACGCTCATGTTCACCAATGCGGGCATGAACCAGTTCAAGGACCTGTTCCTGGGCAACCGCGAAGCGAAGCACAAGCGCATCGCCGACACGCAGAAGTGCCTGCGCGTCTCGGGCAAGCACAACGATCTGGAGGAGGTGGGCATCGACACCTACCACCACACCATGTTCGAGATGCTCGGCAACTGGAGCTTCGGCGACTACTTCAAGGCCGAAGCCATCCAGTGGGCCTGGGAGTTGCTGGTGGACGAATACAAGATCGACACGGACAGCATCTACGTCACCTACTTCGGCGGTGACGCCAAGGATGGACTGGAGGCCGATGAGGAGACCCGCCAGCTCTGGTTGAAATATCTGCCCGCCGAGCGCATCCTGCCCTTCAGCCGCAAGGACAACTTCTGGGAGATGGGCGATACCGGCCCATGCGGCCCCTGCACGGAGATCCACGTGGATGTGCGCACGGCGGAGGAGAAGGCCGCAAAGCCCGGCCGCGAACTGGTGAACCGCGACCACCCGCAGGTGATCGAGATCTGGAACAACGTGTTCATGCAGTTCGAGCGCAAGGCCGACGGCTCGCTGCACACCCTGCCCGCCCGGCACGTGGACACCGGCATGGGCTTCGAGCGCCTGTGCATGGTGCTGCAGGGCAAGCGCAGCAACTACGACACCGATGTGTTCCAGCCGCTGATCCAGGCTCTCGCGAAGCAGAGTGGGAAGGCGTATGGCAGGGACGGGAAGGCCGACATCGCCATGCGCGTCTGCGCCGATCACCTGCGGGCCATCGCCTTCGCCATCGCCGACGGTCAGTTGCCCAGCAATACGGGGGCAGGCTACGTCATCCGCCGCATCCTGCGCCGTGCCGTTCGGTATGGCTACAGCTTCCTGGGCTTCAATGAGCCGTTCATGCACAAGCTTGTTGCCGCGCTCGCCGAGCAGATGGGCGATCAATTCCCTGAGTTGAGGAAGCAGCAAGCCCTGACCGAGAGTGTGATGGGTGAAGAGGAGAAAGCCTTTCTGCGCACCTTGGAGCAGGGAACGAAGCGCATCGAACAAGCGCTCGCCGAAAGCAAAGGCACATTGCCCGGCGACCGCGCCTTCGAGTTGTTCGACACCTATGGCTTCCCCATCGACCTCACCCAGCTCATCGCCCGCGAGCAGGGTCGCGATGTGGACATGGCGGGCTTCGAAGCCGAGCTGAAGAAGCAGAAGGACCGCAGCCGCGCCGCCACGGCCGTCACTACGGGTGATTGGGTGGAGCTTGGCAAGGGCGAGACCGCCTTCATCGGCTACGACGAACTGAGCACGGAGGCCCGCATCCTGCGCTACCGCAAGGTCTCCGGCAAGGGCGGCGACCAGTTCCAGCTCGTGCTCGACCGCACGCCCTTCTACGCGGAAGGCGGCGGCCAGGTGGGCGACCAGGGCTGGCTCATCCAGGGCGCGGACCAGGTCGAAGTGATCGACACCAAGCGCGAGAACCAGCTGATCGTACACTTCACGAAGGAGCTTCCGAAGGACGTGACCCAGCCGCTCACCGCGCAGGTGAACACGCAGCGCCGCGGCCTCACCGCGCGCAACCACACCGCCACGCACCTGCTGCACCACGCCCTGCGCAAGCACCTGGGCACCCATGTGGAGCAGAAGGGCTCGCTCGTGGCGCCCGACCGCCTGCGCTTCGACATCAGCCACTTCGCCAAGGTGACGCCCGAGGAGCTGGCCATCATCGAGCGCGAGGTGAACGCCATGATCACCGACGACATCGTGTTCGAGGACAAGCGCAACATGCCCATCGCGGAGGCGAAGGCCATGGGCGCCATGGCGCTCTTCGGCGAGAAGTACGGCGACAACGTGCGCGTGGTGAAGTTCGGCCCCAGTGTTGAACTGTGCGGAGGAACGCATGTGCCACGCACCGGTGTCATCGGTCCCTTCCGTATCGTGAGTGAGAGCGCCTTGGCCGCTGGTATCCGCCGCATCGAGGCCGTCACCAGCGTGGAGGCCGAGCGCATGATCGACGAGAAGCTGGCCAAGTTGGATGCCCTCAATACCCTGCTGAAGAACCCGGCCGACATTGTGCAGGCCGTCGAGAAGCTCGTGGAGCAACACGCCGCCATGGGCAAGGAGTTGGAGAAGTTCGCCAAGGAGAAGGTGAAGGGTCTGGCGGCTTCATTGCCTGCCAACGCCAAGGCCAACGGCAAAGGCGCCAGGTTCCTGGTGGAACGCTTGGACCTCGATGCCCAAAGCCTGAAGGACCTGGGCTACCAACTGCGCGAGCAGCAGCCCGATCTTGCCTTTATCGCCGGCTCGGTGATCGAAGGCAAGCCGCTGCTCGCCGTGTCCCTCGGCAAGGCGTTCATGGAAGCCACGGGCCTGAAAGCCGGCGAGCTCATCAAGCAGCTCGGTCCCTTGATCAAAGGCGGTGGCGGTGGCCAACCCGACTTCGCCACGGCCGGTGGAAAGGAACCCGGTGGCATGGCCGAGGCGCTGAACAAGGCGGTGGAGCTGCTGGGGTGAGCGATCAGGGATCGATCTCCTTGTCCAGCCGGGCGATCATCTCCTTCGTCGCGATCCGCTGTTTCTCGCAGATGCCCAGTGCGATCTGGCTGAGGACACGACGCTGCTCGATGCTTTCGTAGAGGCGATACCGATCCTTGCCGCTCAGTTCAGCATCGTTCTCCAGCCGCCCCTGAGCATCGCGCGAGAAGCTCGGGGCGCTGCTGGCCGCGTTCAGGCTGAACAGATCATCGATCAGCCGGTTGTTCGTGTTGATCACCTGGGTGGTGTATTCCAGTTGCTGGTGGTAGCGCATCAGGTCGGTGCGCAGCCGGGGATCGCCGATCAGGTTCATGCCGCCGGTGGAAAGCAGCACCTTGAAGGTGGCATCGCTGGCCACGAAGGTCTTGCGCCAACCCAACGAGCGGCTGCCGTAGACCCTTCGCTCCAGGTCCTCCAAGCTCATGCCGCCGGAAAAGAAGGCCATCGCGGAATCCGCTTTCAAGGTCATGGTGGTGTCGTGCACCATCTGGGCGTATATGACCTCCAGCTGCAAGTGCAGGTCTTCCCGAAGGTTCTCCAGATGGGCCATTTCCGATCGGCGGTCCCGTTGGTCCGCTTTCCACGCGTTGAGCTGCAAAGCGATGAGGATGCCGACCACCACCAGGACGATCTCGCCCGCCGCGTAGACCAAATAGCGCTTGAGGCGGCCCTCATCGAGCAAGCGCTGCCGGACCTTGTTGAAGAGCTTCATGGGCCGATCCAATGACCTTGTCAATCTTGTTTGATCGACATATCGAGCAAGGCTATCATCGTCCCAGTGTGCTCCTGCAACGCCATGCAGCGGTCGCGATGCAGTTCCGAGATCCGCTTGCGCATGCGCAACAGCGTGCGCAGCGAATAGCGCTGGGCGCCATTCAAGCGCTGGGTGTTGTCCACATCACCATGCTCGTTCAGGACGAAGCCAAGCGCGTTCCCCATCATGCTCTGGCCGAACTGCTGGTCGATGAGGAGGCGGTTGTTCGTGTTGATCACGGTGGCTTGCAGCTCCAGTTCCTGATGATAGCGCATCAGCTCGGCCTTGACCTTCACGTCCCGCAGGAGCGCCATGTTCCCCGAGGAGACCAGGTCGTTGAAGGTGGGTTGATTGGCGATGAAGGTCTTGCGCTGGTAAAGTTTGCCGGCACCGGTCAACAAGTCCTCGAGGACATCCAGCGGGCAGCCGCTCATGAAGCAGGCCATGGCGGAGTCGGCCAGCACCACCTTGCTTGCTTCGTGGGCGATCTGGTCTTCGATGATCTCCTGCTGAAGGACCAGGTCGTCCCGCAGGTTCCAGAGGTAGGTCTGTTCCAGGCTCCGGTCCTTCACATCGGACTTCCAGGCATTCAGTTGCAAGGCGATGAGGATGCCGACCACCACCAGGACGATCTCGCCCGCCGCGTAGACCAGGTAGCGCTTGAGGCGGCCTTCATCGAGCAAGCGCTGCCGGACCTTGTTGAAGAGCTTCATGGGCCGATCCAATGACCTTGTCAATCTTGTTTGATCGACATATCGAGCAAGGCTATCATCGTCCCAGTGTGCTCCTGCAACGCCATGCAGCGGTCGCGATGCAGTTCCGAGATCCGCTTGCGCATGCGCAACAGCGTGCGCAGCGAATAGCGCTGGGCGCCATTCAAGCGCTGGGTGTTGTCCACATCACCATGCTCGTTCAGGACGAAGCCAAGCGCGTTCCCCATCATGCTCTGGCCGAACTGCTGGTCGATGAGGAGGCGGTTGTTCGTGTTGATCACGGTGGCTTGCAGCTCCAGTTCCTGATGATAGCGCATCAGCTCGGCCTTGACCTTCACGTCCCGCAGGAGCGCCATGTTCCCCGAGGAGACCAGGTCGTTGAAGGTGGGTTGATTGGCGATGAAGGTCTTGCGCTGGTAAAGTTTGCCGGCACCGGTCAACAAGTCCTCGAGGACATCCAGCGGGCAGCCGCTCATGAAGCAGGCCATGGCGGAGTCGGCCAGCACCACCTTGCTTGCTTCGTGGGCGATCTGGTCTTCGATGATCTCCTGCTGAAGGACCAGGTCGTCCCGCAGGTTCCAGAGGTAGGTCTGTTCCAGGCTCCGGTCCTTCACATCGGACTTCCAGGCATTCAGTTGCAAGGCGATGAGGATGCCGACCACCACCAGGACGATCTCGCCCGCCGCGTAGACCAGGTAGCGCTTGAGGCGGCCTTCATCGAGCAAGCGCTGCCGGACCTTGTTGAAGAGCTTCATGGAGGTGCCGCGAAAGGTAGGCTGGCGGCTTATGCCCAAGAAGAAGCCGCCCGAAGGCGGCTTCCCTGTTGTGCTTGTCGATGTTCCGGCTCAGGCGGCCAGGCTGGGGCGGGGGCGTAGCGGCTTGGCCGGCTTCAACTGCTGCTGGCCATGCACCGGACCCATGTAGCGCGTGTCATCACTCATGGCCAGGTTCAGGATGTACAGGCCGTTGAGCAGGATGACCAACACATAGTCCACCGTGGTACGCTTGCCGAAGCTCTGGCACACTTCGATCCACACCTTGGGGATGAAGTAGAGCTGGCCGTAGATGGGGATCAGCATCAGCCAAGCATCCTTGGCCGGGCGGCCCACGATGCGCAGGAAGACGATGATGTTCAGGACGGGGACCAAGGCCGTGTAGCCCGGCTGGCCGGCCTTCTCATACAACCTCCACTGGGCCAGCGCCGCGATGGCACCCAGGAACATCAGGAGGTAGTAGAAGGCCACACCCATCTTGCCGTAGAAGTAGTCGTGAATTTCGATCAGGAAGTCCATGGGGGCAGGTTTGAGTTCAACGCTTCAGTTTCCTTGTGTCCTAGTGGTTCCGTCCCAATGACGCCACCCAAGCCCATAGGTTGCCTGAGGGTGAGGGGGAAAGCTACACGGACCGGGAGGAAAGCATGGGCCGCCTGGCCACCCCTGGCCGCGGGTGCAAGTCGCTGTAAATGAGGAGATAAGGTGATCAGCCCCGGGGCACGGCGTAGGCCTTCACATCGGCCTCGGTGATCTCCTTCCCGCTGAGGATCACCAACCGCTCGATCACGTTGCGCAACTCGCGCACGTTGCCCGTCCAGGGCAGCTTCTGGAGTGCGCCCAGGGCCTTGTCGGCGATCTTCTTCGGGGCGATGCCCTGTTCTCCGCAGACCTGCTGGATGAAGTGCTCGGCCAGCAGGGGGATGTCCTCCAACCGTTCGCTGAGGCTGGGCACGTGGATGGGGATGACGCTGAGGCGGTGGAAGAGGTCCTCGCGGAAGCGGCCCTCGGCGATCTCCTTCTTCAGGTCCTTGTTGGTGGCGGCGATAACGCGCACATCGACCTGCACGTCCTTGTCGCCGCCCACGGGGGTGATGCGGCCTTCCTGCAACGCGCGTAGCACCTTGGCCTGCGCGGCCAGGGCCATGTCGCCGATCTCGTCCAGGAACAAAGTGCCGCCATGGGCCAGCTCGAACTTGCCCTTGCGGTCCTTGATGGCGCTGGTGAAGCTGCCTTTCATGTGCCCGAAGAGCTCGCTCTCGATCAACTCGCCGGGTATGGCCGCGCAGTTCACTTCGATGTAGGGGCCGGTGGCGCGTTGGCTCTTCTGGTGGATGAGCCGTGCCACACCCTCCTTGCCGGCCCCGTTGCCGCCGGTGATCAGCACGCGGGCATCACTGGGCGCCACCTTGTCGATCATCTCGCGGATCTCCTGCAGGGCTTTGCTTTCGCCCACCATCTGCACGCCATTGCCTTTGGCCTTGCCCATCTTGCTGCGCAGCACCTTGGTCTCCTGCACCAGGTTGCCCCGGTCCAGCGCATTGCGCACGCTCACCAGGATGCGGTTGATGTCGGGCGGCTTCTGGATGAAGTCGAAGGCGCCCTTCTTCAAGGCGTCCACGGCGGTATCGATGGTGCCATGGCCGCTGATCATCACCACAGGCAGCTCCTCGCTGTGCGCCTGCAGTTTCTCCAGCACTTCGATGCCGTCCATTTTGGGCATCTTGATGTCGCACAGCACCAGGTCGAAGCGGCCCTTCTTCGCTTTGTCCAGGCCTGCGGCGCCATCCTCGGCCTCCTCCACCTTGTGCCCTTCGTGCTCCAGGATCTCCTTCAGGGCGTAGCGGATCGCTTTTTCGTCGTCGATGATGAGGATGTGGGCCATGGTGGGAGCTTGTTGCGGGGCAAAGATGCAAGGCCCGATGGGACGACGAGCCGCCGGACCGGTATTCCGTCCATCGCGATGGCGCTGGATCGATGGTGCTCCGCATCATTTCGTTGACAAGTGTTCGCGGCAAGCGTGCGGGCGTATGATCGTTCCCCGCATCTTGTGGCCTTCAACAAGAACTGACACATGAAGAAAAGCATACTCCTTTCATCCGTAGCCGTGTTGTGTACCCTGCACCTGCAAGCACAGATCCCCAACGGCGGCTTTGAGAATTGGACCCCCGCCAAAGGCTACGAGGACCCCACGGGTTGGTTCACCTCCAACCTGCTCTCTGGCCTGATGGGCGTGGCCACCGTGGAAAAGGGTTCGCCTGCACCTGCGGGTTCCTACCACATCAAGCTCACCTCCAAGGATGTCTTCGGCGAACCCTTCGGTGCCTTCGCCATTTTGGGCTTCCCCTACACCCAGCGGCCGCAGGCCTTCAACGGCCGGGTGCAATACATGTCCAACGCCAACGATCCGGTGTCGGCCGGTGTGTTGCTCACGCGGTGGAACGCCAGTGCCGGCGAGCCCGATATCATCGGCGTGGCGGAGACGGAGTGGAACGGCAGCAACATGGCCTGGCAGCAGTTCAGTCTGCCCTTCCAATATGAGAGTCTGGTCGATCCCGATTCAGCCTACATCATCCTTCTGTCCAGCGGTGGTGGAACAGCCACGCTGAACAACTACGGCGGCTTCGACGATCTCGCCTTCGGCAATGTGGTGGGCATCGAGGAGAACGCCGACGTGGCGCTCTCGATGTACCCCTCTCCGGCCACGGATGTGCTCTTCATCACCGCCGAGGCGCCCATCGCCAGCGTGGAACTCTGGAGCGCGGATGGACGCTTGGTGCACACCCAACGTGCAGCTGCCACCCGCATGGACGTGTCGGTGCATGGCCTGGCCGCGGGCCGATACGTGGCGCGTGCCCTGTTGCAGGATGGCACCCGGGTGCACGGCCACTTCGTGAAGGAGTGATCATCTCCCATATCATCGTGTGAAGGAGCGGGGACGTCCATAGGGCGGCCCCGCTCGGTCTTCAACCAGTACTCGCGAGCCGGACCTTGCCGGTTCTACCTGTGGATCGTTTCCGCAATTCGAGGAATGGTGATATTTGACGGTATCCGTTGCTCCCTATCCACCTTGATCCAGGCGATCCGCATGCGTTCATCCATTTTGCTTTTCTGGGGTCTGTGCGCTGTCTTCTGTCACGCCCAGCCGGTCCAGGTGGATCCCACGTTCAATGCGAGCGATGTGGGCCACGGACATGGCGATGGCGCCATTGGATTCGTGTATTGCGCCACACGCATGCCCGATGGCCGCATCTATCTGGGCGGTACCATAACGGCGTACAATGGTCTCGTCCGCAGCAGGATCGTGCGTCTATTGCCCAATGGCGCGGTGGACCCCACTTTCAACACACCGACGATGAACAACGCCGTGTACGATCTGGCCTTGCAGCCGGACGGCAAGCTGATCGCGGTAGGGACCTTCACCACGTTCAACCGCGTGGCGCGGTTCAACAGCGATGGCAGCCACGATGCCACCTTCAGCACGGGTTCTGGGTTCGACAGCAGCACAAGGACCGTGGCGCTTCAACCCGACGGGAAGGTGCTGGTCGGTGGTTTCTTCGACTTCTTCAACGGGACCTATCGCCCCGGACTGGTGCGTCTGGACCCGAATGGCAGCTTGGACAACAGCTTCGTCCCGCCCACACAAGGGCTGGCCCAAGTGGAATGCCTGCAGCTGCTATCCGATGGCCGCGTCATGGTCGGCGGCAACCAGATCGGTCCCGCTCCGGGACCGCCACATCTTATGCGGTTGATGCCGGATGGAGCCTTGGATCCGTCCAACTCCATTGCCAATGGCCCAGGAGGCAGGGTCGTCGATCTGGCGTTGGACGCGCAGGGCAGGATCGTCATCGGAGGCGATTTCACCGCGGTGGACGGTGTGCCACAGGGAAGGGTGGCGCGCCTCACGACCGATGGTCTGCTGGATGATACGTTCGATCCGGGGTCAGGTGCCTCTGCCAGTGTGCGCATGCTGCACGTGGACCTTCAGGAGCGCATCTGGATCTCGGGCACATTCCTGCAATTCGACGGGCAGGAACGCAAGCACCTGGTCCGTCTGTTGCCCAATGGCGCTTTCGATCCGGTGTTCCCCGTGGCTACGACGAATGACAACGTCCACCAGATCCTGGAACTGCCCGATGGCGGTTTCATCATCGCAGGCGAGTTCGCCCGCTACAACGGCATCACGCGCCGCAACGCCGCTCGCCTGGATACGGATGGTGTACTCGACCTCACCTTCCATCCGGGATCCGGGGCCGACCGGCGCGTACAGAGTATGGTGGTGCAGCCGGACGGCCGCATCCTGATCGCCGGCGATCTGCTGCGCTACAACGAGACAGCGCACAACCGCATCACGCGGCTGTTGCCCAATGGCCTGGCGGACCCCTCATTCGATCCCGGTTTCGCAGCGGGTGACCAATCGTCCTACAACCCGGTGCTTTGCATGGGTGTGCAGTCCGATGGGCGGATCCTGGTCGGGGGCATGTTCACCGGGTACGGAGGTGCAGCTGGCGCGGCCCATTTCGCGCGCATACTCCCCGATGGCGCGTTCGACCCCACCTTCCCCCGCCTTGGGCGCCGTCAACGGCATCCTGGACGCGATCGTGGTGCAGCCGGACGATGGCATTTTGATCGGCGGCATGTTCACCACGGTACATGGCCAACCCCGGTCCAACTTCGCGAGGCTCCTGCCCGATGGCACGCTCGACCCCGCCTTCTGTGCCGCCGCGTTCGCGAATTTCGTCCTGACAGTCGCCGTTCAAGCGGATGGGAAGATCCTCGTGGGTGGCATCTTCCTGCAGGTGAACGGTATCCCCAGGGGCCGCATCGCCCGCCTCAATGCCGACGGGACACTGGACAACACCTTCGCGCCAGTGAGTGGCGCCAATGCCTTGGTGCGGACCATTCTGCCCCTGCCCGATGGTCGCATCCTGGTGGGGGGTGCGTTCACCCAGTTCAACGGCGTGGCACGCAACGGATTCGCCATGCTCAACGCCAACGGGAGCCTCGATCCATCGTTCGTCCCATCCCCGTTGGCGCCGTTCAGCGAAGTGCGTGCCCTGGCCATGGACAACGAGGGGCGCTTCCTGGTGGGCGGCACCTTCTCCACCACTGGAAGCGGACCGCAGAACGATCTCGTTCGGCTGTTCCCGGACGGCAGCTTGGACGCATCCTTCAATAGCGGCAATGGGGCCACTGGGGATGTGGAGGAATTGGTGGTGCTGTCCGACGGCAGCCTGCTCGTTGCTGGTGATCTGATCGCGTTGAACGGTGTGGGCCGCAACCGGGTGGTGCGCCTCAATGCCAGTGAACCCGAGCCACCCTTGCTGGTTTCGGCCAAGGTGTTGCTCGGCAGCGCGTACGAGGGGTCCTTGGAACTGTTGCGCGATGATCTGCGTGTGCAGGATCTGCTCCCGCTGGCCGAACCATACACCGCGCTGGGCTATCCACATGCTGGTGACGGTGGCGGTGAGACCATCGATCCCGCCCTGTTGATCACCACGGGACCGGACGCCATCGTGGACTGGGTGGTGGTGGAATTGCGCGCAGCTGCCACCCCGGGCAACGTGCTCGCCACCCGCGCAGGTCTGGTGCAGCGCGATGGCGATGTGGTATCCTCGGAAGGTTTATTGGAATTGGCCTTCGACCTTCCGTCCGCAGCGTACCACGTGGCCCTCCGCCACCGCAACCACCTTGGTGTGATGACCGCCGCACCAGTGGCGCTCTCGCCTGCGCCCGTCACCATCGACTTCACCGACCCGTTCGTTCCCACTTTCGGTGTGGAGGCCCGGAACGAGGTGGGCGGCGACATGGTGCTTTGGCCCGGTGACGCCAACTTCGACGGGCGTGTGAAGTACGTCGGCGCCGCCAACGACCGGGATGCCATCCTGGTGGCCGTGGGCGGCAGTACCCCGGCGAACACCGTGCAGGGTGTATACGCCACCGAGGACGTGAACCTGGACGGTACCATCGAGTATGTGGGTGTGGACAACGACCGGGATATCATCCTGGAGACCGTGGGTGGCATACCGACCTACGTCAAGGTGGAGCAGCTGCCTTAGCGCACACCGAACAGCATCCTCGCCGCCGCCCCTTCCTTCAGCGCAAAACGGCTCCACGCCAGTTCGCGGATGCGGCCGGCCAGCAGCACGCGGTCGATCTGCACCAGGGCATAGGGAATGGTGTCCACGCGATGCTCCGGCAGGCCGGGCACTTGAAGACGTTCCGCACGTGGCATGCGCAACAGGCGGTCCTTCATTTCCGCGAAGCTGTCCGCATCGAATTCCAGTGAGGTGTCCTCCGCGGCGATCGGGTCGTTGTTCGCGGCGGAGACGATCGCCGCGAGCGTGTCGAAGCTTCCGGCACTGCCGATGAGCAGGTGCGGCTCGTGGCGTTCGATCATGGCGTAGAGGGGCTCGAGGCGGTCGTCCAGATGCGCGGCGATGCGGCTTTCCTCCTCCAGCGTCATCGGGTCGCTGCTGGGGATGCGTTCCCGCAGGCGTGTCACACCCAGTTCGAAACTGCGTTTCCAGATGATCGCCTTTTCGGTGGCGAGGATGAACTCGGTGCTGCCGCCGCCGATGTCCATCACCAGGGCCGGGCGCGCGCCGAAGGGCACCGCCTGCCGAACGCCCGCGATGATCAGTGCGGCTTCCTCCTCGCCGGGTACGATCCCGATGGCGATGCCCGTCACTTCCAGCGCGTGACGTGTGAACTCCGCGCCGTTGCTGGCATTGCGCAGCGCGGAGGTGCCGAAGCCCCGCACATCGGATGCGCCCAGGATGGTGGCCCTTTCACGTAGCGCGTGCAAGGCGGCGATCCCGCGTGCGAACGCTTCCGGAACGATCACGCCCTGCTCGATGCCACCGCGACCCAGGTACACTGGCACCTCCTCGCGGTGCAGCACACGCAGCTTGCCAGCATGTGGTTCGCACACCAGCAGCTTGAAGGTGTTGGTGCCGAGATCGATGATGGCGGCGCGGGTGGTCATGTGCGGATGGTATCGCACCAATCTCCAACTCCTCGATCCTGCTTGCCGGCAGGCGTGCTCCAACCTTTCAACCCTTGTAGAACAACCACTTTCCGATCTCCTTCCAACTGGCCTTCTTGCCGTACATGAGGATGCCGGTGCGGTAGATGCGGCCCGCCAGCCAGGTGGAGCCGATGAAGGTGATGACCAGGAGCGCCATGCTCAGCAACAGCTGCCAGGCGGGCACGTTGCCCATCACCACACGCACCATCATCACCACGGGGCTGGTGAAGGGTATGAAGCTGCACCAGACCACAGCCGGTGCGCCGGGATTGTACACGGCCATCTGCGCCACCACGATGGCCAGGACCATCGGCAGGGTCACCGGGAACATGAACTGCTGGGTCTCCGCCTCGCTGTCCACCGCGCTGCCGATGGCCGCCAGCAGCGAGCTGTAGAGCAGGTAGCCGCCGATGAAGAAGAAGACGAACACGGCGAGCACCACCGGGACATCGATCTGCCGCAGGGCCTTCAGGATCTTCACGTCGTTCACGTCGGGCATGGCCACGGCCTGCTCCTGCAACTGCTGCTTCACGCCGGCGGTCATGGGCGTTTCCGCTATGGTGGCCGGATCGAAGCGGTCCTTGAGCAGCAGGGCGGAGCCCGCGGTGACGAGCGCGGTGGTGACCACGATCCATAGGATGAACTGCGTGAAGCCCACGAGCGCGATGCCGGTGATCTTGCCCATCATCAACTGGAAGGGCCGCACACTGCTGATGATCACCTCCACCACGCGGTTCTGCTTCTCCTCCATCACGCCGCGCATCACCTGCATGCCGTAGAGGAAGATGAAGATGAACATGAAGTAGCCGAAGAAGAAGCCGATGCCAGCGCGCTCCTGTTCCAGCGATTCCTCGCCCACCTTGCGGATGTCGAAGAGGCGCATGTCCAACGCTTTGCGCACGCGTCGGTAGGCCTCCTCGTCGATGCCCTCGCTTTGCAGCTTGGCCAGTTCGAGGGCCTTTTCCAATTCGTTGCGGATGATCGTCTGCGCCTGCGGGCCGGGCAGTTCCTTGTAGAAGAGGTCGGCCTGGGGCGTGTTGAGGATGTCCTCCAGCAGGATCACGCGCACGGTGAATGGACTCTCCAGGAAGGCGCTGTCCGTCCAGAGCTTGTTGTCCACGTGGAACTTCACCTTGTCGTTGCCGCGCAGCTTGTGGCCGATCACCTGTTCGCGATCGATCACCAGCACCTGCTCCTCGCTGCGGCCCTGCATGCCCAGGTAGATCATCAGCGTGATGCCGCCGGCGATGAGCAGCGGCCCCAGCAGCGACATGATGATGAAGCTGGGCTTGCGCACGCGCGTGATGAATTCGCGCTGGAGGATGAGGAGGATCTTGTTCATGTGTCCATGCTCATTCCGTCATGTCCGCCACCACGCGCCCGGGTTCCCTTTCGCCCACGGCGCGGATGAAGATGTCGTGCATGCGCGGGATCTCCTCCTGCACCCCGTGGATCTTCACGGCGGGCAGCAGTTGCCGCAAAACCTGGTTCATGTCGGAGCCTTTGGTGAGGCGTACGCGCGACACACTGTAGGGTCCTTTCTCCACCGTGTCCATCAGTTCGCCGGTGAAGGCCAGCGCATTGGCCAGTGCCACGGCAGTGCCCTGGTACTCGATGCGGTAGGTGTCCGTGGCGTAGCGGCGACGCACCTCCTCCACGCCGCCTTCCAGCACCAGCCGGGCCTGGTCGATGAGGCCGATGTCGTCGCAGAGTTCCTCCACGCTGCCCATGTTGTGCGTGCTGAGCATCACGGTGACGCCCTCGCCGCGCAGGCGCAGGATCTCACCGCGGATCAGTTCGGCGTTGATGGGGTCGAAGCCGCTGAAGGGTTCGTCCAGGATCAGCAGCCTGGGCTCGTGCAGCACAGTGGTGATGAACTGCACCTTCTGCGCCATGCCCTTGCTGAGTTCCTCCACCTTCTTGTTCCACCAGCCATCGATCTCCCAGCGGCCGAACCAGTCCTTCAAGCGGCGCTGGGCCTCGGCCTTGGACATGCCCTTGAGGCGCGCCAGGTACATGGCCTGCTCGCCCACCTTCATCTTCTTGTAGAGGCCCCGCTCCTCGGGCAGGTAGCCCAGGCGTGCCACGTCCTGGGGCCCCATCTCGCGCCCCTCCAGCAGCACACGGCCGCGGTCGGGACCGGTGATGCGGGTGATGATGCGGATCAGGGTGGTCTTGCCGGCGCCGTTGGGCCCCAGCAACCCGAAGATGCGGCCGGCGCGCACCTCCAGGTCGATGCCGTCCAGCGCCACATGGTCGCCGAACCGTTTTTCGATGCCTTCCAGTCGCAGCATGTCCTGTGATCGGGGGCGAAGGTAGCGGCGGGCCTGTGGCGCGGACCGCCGCTGGTGGGTCCTGGCGGCCGGTGGTGTGATCGTGCCCTGCGTTCCGTCATCCTCCCAGTGCGGGGGGGCCGTTAACTTCCGCCGCCACAAGCCCGGCCCTCGTGTCCACCTCGCGTTCCGCCACCCGTCTCCTGCTCGATGAAGTGGGAAGCATCGCGTATTTCACGGGGCGCTTCTTCACCAATGCCTTCCACCCGCGCTTCGAGTGGCGCGAACTCCTTCGGCAATGCGTCAGCAACGGCTACCGTTCGCTGCCACTGGTGGGGATCACGGCCTTCATCATGGGTCTGGTGCTCACCGTGCAGAGCCGCCCCACCCTGGCGCGGTTCGGTGCCGAAAGCATGTTGCCGGCCATGGTGGCCATCAGCATGGTGCGCGAGATAGCCCCGGTGATCACCGCCTTGATCTGTGCCGGCAAGGTGGGCAGCAGCATGGGCGCCGAACTGGGCAGTATGAAGGTGACCGAGCAGATCGACGCCATGGAGGTGAGCGGCACCAACCCTTTCCGCTATCTGGTGGTCACGCGCATCTGGAGCACCATCCTCACCCTGCCCATCCTGGTGGTGCTGGCCATGGGCATCGCCATCTGGAGCAGCTGGGTGGGCGTGAACCTGAAGGACGTGGTGAGCTGGGACCTCTTCCACCGGCAGGTCTTCGAGTCGCTGGAGTTCTCGGATCTCATCCCGGCCTTCATCAAGAGCTACTTCTTCGGCCTGGCCATCGGCGTGGTGGGCTGCTACAAGGGCTACCACACCTTGAAGGGCACCGAGGGGGTGGGCCAGGCTGCGCACAGCGCGGTGGTGGTGGCCTCGCTGCTCATCTTCATCCTCGATCTGATCGCCGTGCAGATCACCGACCTGATGGGGATCAATTGAGGGTCTTGCGGGATGTGGGAGGGTCGATCTGGTGGAAGTTGATGCGTCGCATGCGGAATGGTCACTGAGAAGCGAACGAACGAGCGCGAAAGCGTGATCCGCATCCGGGGGCTGTGCAAGGCCTTCGGGGACAACGCCGTGCTGCGGGGCTTCGACCTGGACGTGTACCGCGGCGAGAACGTGATGGTGCTGGGCAAGAGCGGCAGCGGCAAGAGCGTGCTGATCAAGTGCATCGTGCGTTTGCTGGAACCCGACACGGGCAGCATCGAAGTGCTGGGGCAGGATGTGCTGGCCCTGGACCAGGAGGCGCTGGACCGCACCCGTGTGAAGATCGGTTTCCTCTTCCAGAGCAGCGCTTTGTACGACAGCATGACCGTGCAGGAGAACCTCGAGTTCCCGCTGCGCCGCCACTGGATCACCAAAGGAGGCCAGGATGTGGACACGCTGGTGGAGGAGGTCCTCACGGCCGTGGGCCTGCCGCATACGCGAGGCATGTACCCCAGCGAACTCAGCGGTGGCATGAAGCGGCGCATCGGTCTGGCCCGTACGCTGATCCTGAAACCGGAGATCGTGCTCTATGATGAGCCCACCACGGGGCTGGACCCCATCAGCGGCAAGGAGATCGTGGAGCTGATCCTGGAGTTGCAGCGCACCTACGGCACCTCGTCCGTCATCATATCGCACGACCTCAATGTGGCCAAGCTCGCCGCCAACCGCATCGCCCTGCTCCATGAGGGGCGCAATCACCTCGAAGGCTCCTACCAGGACCTGCTCGCCTCCGACGACGAGCTTGTCCGCAAGTTCTTCATCTTCATGTAGTGCCATGGTCCTTGATGCGGTCGGAAGTTGAAGGTTGAATGTTGACCGGGATCTTTGCCCCCTTACGAGCCACAGACCTCAACCCCTCGGTCCCCAATTCCTCGATCCCCAACCACTCAATCATCACCTCCCCCAATGCCCACCACCAAAGGAGACAACATCCGACTGGGCCTATTCGTGCTCGCGGGTACCTTGTTGCTGATCGTAGGCCTGTACATGCTCGGGAGCAAGCAGGACCTGTTCCGCAGCACGGTGGAGATCAATGCCCGCTTCCACAACGCCGGTGGATTGAGGCCAGGCAACAACGTGCGCTACGCCGGCATCAACGTGGGCACGGTGCGCGAGGTGCGCATCGTGAGCGATACCGCCGTGCTGGTGACGATGTCGATCCGTTCCAAGGAGGCCGTCCACATCCAGGACAACGCCGTGGCGAGCCTGGGCAGTGATGGGTTGATGGGCAACAAGCTGGTGAACATCGGGCCGGGCGAGGGGCTGGGTGCGCCGATCCGCGACGGCGTGGAACTGGCCGGCAGCATGCCGCTGGACACCGACCAGATGATGCGCACGCTGGACCGGACCAACGTGAACATGGCCGAGATCACCGATGATCTGCGCGCATTGACCGAACGCTTGACACAGCCGGGCGGCGTGCTGCACATGCTCAGCGATACCCTGCTGGCCATGGACATGCGCCTGGCCATAGTCGACCTTCGGCGCAGTGTGGAGCATGTGCGCAGCGCCACCGCCAGTGTGGACATCATGCTCGCCGATGTGAAGGCCGGACGCGGCGCTTTGGGCATGCTGGTGAGCGACCCCGCGACGGAGGCACAGGTACGCGAAGGGCTGGCCGCCCTGCAACGCATGGCCGATACCCTGGCCCATGCCTCGGCACGGCTGGACCAGTTCGCCGAGGGTTTGAACACGCCCGGTGGCATGGGAGAGGTACTCACGCGCGACACCACGGCCGGTGGCGATGTGCGGCGCACGCTCACCAATCTGGAGAAGAGCAGCGCCACGCTGGAAGAGAACCTGCGGGCCTTGCAGCGCAATTGGTTCTTCCGCAAATACTTCCGTGAACAGGAGAAGGAGAAGGCGAAGGAACTGAAGCGCGATGGCCGCACGCGGTGACCGACCGGTCCCACGTGCGGCCATCGCCAAGTTCGCTTCTACTGCTTGCTGGATCCCACCACGCGTGTGCCGCTGGTGGCGTCGCTGACGGAGCGGTCGATGCGCATGGCGAGGAGCCCCCTATTCCTTCACGAAGCGAAGAGCCGATCCATTCATGGTGTGCAGCACATACACACCAGGCGTCAACGCGCGCACGTCGAGGGTGGGGGTCTTGGGCATGTCCATCACGATCTGGCCTTGGGCGTTGTATACCTGCCCGGCCAATGGCTCGGAGAAGTGCAGCACATCGCTGACCGGATTGGGCCAAATGGTTGGGGATGGCTTGGAGAGGATAGGGACGGACACAATGCCGCAGGGATCGAGTACGGTGACCTCATGCATGGGGTAGGGGAAAGACATGGGTGCCTCCGGGTTGCCCCATTGCCCAGTGGTGGGTGCGAGTGTTTGAAAGGAAGGGGTCGGACCTACGATGTGTTGGTAAGCGATCGGACCGACGTTGCACAGGTCGCTGCCGTTGAGTGCCACCCTTGCAAAGCTGGCCATGGGGAGATCGGTGCCTTGTGTGCCACCCAGCCAAGCGTGACCCGCCCCATCCAAGGCGATGCACATGCCTTGGTTGACATTACTCACTTCGCCAACGCTCATGGCCTGCTCCACCTCGCCATCCGCTCCAATGGATGCCAGCACCCATTGGCTGTTGAAGTTTCCGAAGAGCACCCATGAACCGTCCGTGCGCTGCACCCATCCAGCAGGAACGTCGTTATCAGGCGTTCCGTAGAAGCTCCAGGCTTGTGGTTCGCCATCCGTACCAATGATGGAACGGCCCAAGGAATGGGTGCCGAGGGGCCCGCCCTGGATGCGTGCCCAGATCTGCACGGTGCCGTCAGGCTGCGGGGCCACATGCTGAAGCAGTATCGCGCCACCTGTAATGCCGCTCAGCACACGGTGGGTGGCGATCATTCCCCCTGTTGCGTCAAGGTGCATCAGCATGGCATCGCCATCGTGTTTTCCCACAGACCATATCGTCCCATCGGTTGCCACCCCGATGCTGTAGATCGTCGCTTCGGAGGGCAGCAGATGCTCCCGGCTCCATAGCAGGTCGCCATCGGCGCTGAACTTGGAGAATACGGGCCGGTACGGCCCATTGCTGGGGTCGGTATAGATGGAGGCGCACAACAGCAGGGACCCATCGTCCAGCACGCGGCTCACCAATGCCGTTTGGTCGTGGTTCCCGGTGACCCCATTGGCCCAGACCAGCCCGCCATCCAGGTCGTACTTGTGCACCACGCGCATCATCGTCTCGTCAGACGCGCCGATATTGCCCACCAGGTAAAGATGGTCGCCATGGCGGTGCAGATTGTGCCCCATGTGGGTCACCATAAGCGGGCGCAGGCACCACACGGTGTCCCCCGCCGCATCGAGCCTTGCCAATGAGGCGATACCCGCATGAATGGAGATGAACGCGCCACCATCATCGGCGGGCTGGATGCCATAGACGCCGGATGGTGTGGGCAGCTGCCAGGAGCGCATGAGGTCCTGTGCGTATGCACCGCCCAAGGCCGTGTTCAGGATCAACAAGGCGCAGCGGAACGTGTATCGGTGGAAGTGCATGATGTATGTTGGTTTTGAAAGTGTTACGTGGATAAAGCGTGGTCACCGGATCGCGGGTGGCCCGCTCCCGGATGTGCACCAATGGACCGGTGCGATGGCGAATACCGACGCCAGGTGCTACTGCTTGCTGAAGCGTACCACGCGGGTGCCGCTGGTGGCGTCGCTCAGGAAGAGATAGCTGCCTGTTTCCAGACCGGATACATCGAGGGTCTGCACGCCGGTGAAGGCGAACGAACCCGTGCGCACGAGGCGCCCGTGCAGGTCGGTGATGCGCCAGGGAGCGGCGTCGAGGCCGTCCACCATCAAATGGCTCGTGCAGGGATTGGGGTAGGCCAGCACGGTGCGGCCATCGTTCACCTCCGAGATGCCGACCATCGCATCCACGAAGGCGCGTACACCGGAACTGGAAGCCAGGACGACCGGATAAAGCGGGGCTTTGTTCCAGAAGAGGATGTCGCCTTCATCGCTCCACACCTTGGCGAGGTCGGGATAATTGCCCAAGGTGGTCTGCAAGGTGCCGTGCCCGGTGTAGGACCAGGTGACGTTGTCGGGTCCGTCATTGTCCACGTAATCGTCCGAGAAGGAGTTGCCGAAGGCCAAGGGGAACTGGAGCACCTTCTTGGTGTTGGTGTAGAGCTGGATGTCCGTGGGCACCTTGTCGGCCACCACGTACATGCCGCTGTTGTCGATCTGCAGGTACATGTATGTGGTGCCAAGGCCGGTGATGTTCAGCTCCCAGGCCCAATTGGCCGCTGGGTAGTTGGCCGCGTAGGGGGTGCCGGTCGCCGGCCGGAAGTGCATGGTGCCGATGGGCTGCCAGGTGGCGCTGGTGAGGTTCCAGGTCTGGTTGATGCCATCGCTGGGCGGCACGGAGGGCGCCCCCGAGGTGAGCAGGTAGATGTTGGTCTGCACGCCGGTGGGACTGATGTCGCCGTAGGTGAGCGTCACTTGGGCGTCCAGTTGGAGCGAGGCGAGCAGGCAGGTGAGGAGCAGCGTAGAATTTCGGACCATTTTGGGGGTGTGTGAGGTTCCCCAAAGGTGTGCGGCCGTTCCACCCGGCCGCAATACCACTTTCATGCGAACCGGACACCCGGATCAGCGCGGATAGAGCTTGTTGAGCGCGTCGGTGCGCGAGCTCACCTGCAGCTTGTCGTAGAGGTTGCGGACGTGGGTGCGCACGGTGTCCATGCTCACCTGCAGCCGGTCGGCGATCTCCTTATAGCGGTAGCCCTGGGCCAGTTGTTCCAGCACCTGGCGTTCGCGGTCGGTGAGGCGGTGGATCTCCGGGCTGGGCGTGCGCTGGCGTTGGAAGGCCTGGATGACGCGGCGTGCGATGCCGGGGCTCATGGGCGATCCGCCCACGTGGATCTCCTTCACCGCGATCACGATACGTTCGGGTGCGGCGTCCTTCACCAGGTAGCCCGTGGCGCCCGCGCAAAGGGCCTCGAAGAGGTGGTCGTCGTCGTCGTGTACGGTGCAGACCACGAACTGCATCACTGGGAAACGCGCCTTGGCCTGCCGCACCGCTTCCACCCCGTCGATCCCCGGCAGGTGGATGTCCATGATCGTCACATCGGGCCGCTGCTGGTCGAGGGTCTCCAGGAAGCTTTCCGCACGCTGATGCACGCCAACGATGGTCAAGTCCTCATCGTCCGCCACCGCATCGGCGATGGAAGCTGCGAGGATCTCGTCGTCCTCCACGATGGCCACCCGGATCGGCATGTCTCAAAGGTCGAGCGCGGCGACCGGCCCGGCAAGCAGCAGGCGGAATCCGCCCTCGATCCGTGGCCCTGCCTCGCACGTGCAGCCCAGTTCCGCCGCGCGTTCGCGCATGTTGCGCAGACCATGGCCGCCACCCTGCACCGCATCGGCCTTGCCCCGCCCGTCATCCTCCACCACCAGCTCGAAACGATCCCCCGCGATCCTGAACCGCAGGGCCACTTCCGCGGCGCCGCTGTATTTGCTGGCGTTGTGGGCCGCCTCCTTGGCGATGAGGTAGAGCGCACGTTTCGCCACAGGGCCGATGGGGCGTTCCGGCGGAGGCATGGGGAAGTCCACCAAGCAGCGCGTTTCCGTGCCTTCGAAGAGGTCCTGTGCATGGTCGCGGATGCGGATCAGCAGTGTGGCCAGCTCGCCGCCGCGCGGATCGTTCACCCACACCACATCGCGCAGGCCGTCCATCAGTTCCTGCGAGAGGGCCTTCATGCGGCCCACGGGTTCCGAAGGGACCTCACCGGCATCCGCGCGTTTCTCCGCCTGCCTGGCCAGTGCGGTGATCCTGGCCAGACCACTGCCGAGGTCGTCGTGCAGGTCCTGCGCGATGCGCGCCCGGATGCGCAATTCCTTCACCTCCTGTGCGGAGCGCTCCATCCGGCGTTCGATCCGCTGGCGGTAGCCCAGGAAGATCGCCCCGCCGAGGCCCGCGATCGTGAGCATGCCCAGCAGTGCGAAGAAGACCGGCGACGCGGTGAATGGCAATGGTACGTTGATGCGCAGCAGCGCGCGAGGCGCGGACCCCAGCCCATCGCCGTTGATGCCGGCCACCTCCAGCACATAGGCGCCCGCCGGCATGTTGGTGAGTTGTATGGGCTGCCTGGCCGGATGTGTGCTCCAGTCCGCGTAGCCTTCGATCCGGTATCGGTAGTGGTTCCGCGCGGGCGCGGTGAATTCCAGAACGGCCAGGTCGATGCGCAGGTGGTTGCGGTCATGGGGCAGCACCAGGGTTTCGCTGTCGGCCAGCGTGGTGATGTCGATCGTCTCGTCCTGCGCGGCCATTCCGGTGATCACCACGTGTGCCGTGTCCCGATCCAAGCGAATGCCGCCGGGCATGAAGTGGTTGAAGCCGTTGATGCCGCCGAAATAGAGGCGCCCGCTGGCCGATCGGTGCCAGGCCATCGAGTTGAACTCCATGCTCTGGAGACCATCCTGCGGGCCATGGGTGACGAAGCGCTCCTGGCGCGGATCGAAGTGGCACAGGCCGCGATTCGTGGAGATCCACCAGGTGCCATCGCCGGCCGGCAGCATGGCGTAGAGGTATTGGTCGGGCAGTCCATCATGCACGGTGTAGTGGCGCTTCACCGCAAGGCTGGCGCCGTCCAACAGATAGAGGCCGTCGTTGCCGGTCATCCACACGTCGCCGTCCGTTGCGATGGCGACCATCGTGAAGCGCACATCGCGGTGGAAGGGTCCGGCCGGTATGCGCGCATCCTGGCTCCACACGGTGATGGGCGCCGTGGCATGGCACAGGAAGATGCGTCCCCGAGCATCGATGGCCATGTGATCGGGCACGGTGCCCATGCTGTCCATCCATTGTACCAAACGGATGGAAGGCAGGGCTTCGGCCTCGATACCTGATGCCGCATGGCGCATGGCGCGAAGGCCATGGCGGTCCAGCAGCACCATGTCGCCGTCGCTGCCACGCGCCAACGCGTTGCCTGGGAGTGCGCCCGGCTCCAGGAGCGATCGGCCACTGCCCGGCTCCAAGGCGAACACCCGCCAGGGATCGCGCAGCCAGATGGTCCCATGTCGGTCGGTCCATGGACCGATGAGGTCGTGGTGGACCATGGCGCGGCGCGTACCGGCTGGAAGATGCAGGGGCTCGAGCGTGTGTGTGTGTTCATCGAAAAGCGCGAAGCCACCCTGGTAGAAGTTCACCAGCACGCGGTGATCGTCCCAGGGAGCGAAGCCACGCACGAACCAGGAGAAAGGCTCCCATGGCAGGCCCTGCCCGGGCATGGCGCGGCCGAACTTGATCCGTTGCGGCGCTATCTTGAACACCCCCTTGCCGTCCGTGCCCACCCAGATGTTGCCCTGCCGGTCGGGTGTGACCATGGTGATGTTCAGCGGCCGGTCCGTGGGTGGCAGCAACGGATACGATCGGATGATGCGCAAGGCCGTGTCAAGCACCGCTACGCCATGTCCGGAACTGCCCACCCAGATCCCGCCATCGCCCGCGATAGCCCCCAGCTTCTTCACCGATGGACGGTCCATCCAGGCCTGGGTGGTGGCTGGCAGCGGCTCGCGGCCCCGGGTGGGCGACCAGAGCCAGGCACTTTGGTCCGAGAGCATCAGCCAGCGATCGCCTAGTGGGACGAGGTCCATGGTGCGACCCTGTTTCTGTTTCGGCAGTGTCACCACCTGCTCCCGGCCATCGGCCTTGATGGTGAGCAGGGTGTCCGGCAGGAGAAATTGGGTGATGGCGCCGCTGGTTCCATCGAGGTGCATGGCGTAACAGGCCTGATGCCGCAAGCGTCGCAGCCGTTGTCCCTGTGGACCGATCCACAACAGATGGCCACTGAGCGGCGAGTAACAGACCTGCACACTGCCCGTGTTGCCCAACATCATCCAGCAGCCATCCTCATCAGGTGTCAGCCCCGTGGCATGCCGGCTCGAACGGCCCGTGCGGCGGTCCAGCACGTCCAATCCGCTGCGCGTACCAACCCACAGGTGGCGCTCGTCCTTTTCCGCCAGACCCCAGATGCTGTTGTGTGAGAGCGTGGTGCTGTCGCGCGGGTCATGCTTGTACACCACGAAACGCTGCCCGTCGAAGCGCGCCAGGCCATCGCCGGTGCCCAGCCAGATGAAGCCGTCGCGGTCCTGCAGCACATGGTTCACCATGCTCTGCGGCAGACCGTCGGCCACGTCGTAGCGCGTCACTTCGGCCTGCTGCGCGGCAGCGGTGAAGGCGAACGGATAGAGGAGAGGAGAAAGGCGGCGGATCAAGCCCGGGAAAGGTAGTGGGACGGAGGACCTCGCGGAAGTGCCTGCAAGATCACTCCCGCACAAAACGCATCACCTGTCCTTCATCCGTGCGCAGCAGGTACACGCCGTGCGCGAGGGCTTGCACGCTGATCCGATCGCCAGGCGGCACCTGCATCACCATTCTGCCTTGTACATCGTGAATGCTTCCTGACAAGTCCCGGCCGAAGTGCAGCATGCCGGAGGTGGGGTTGGGGAAAAGGGTAGTGGTGCCCGTTGCCGTTCTATCGGACACGCCTGTGGTGGCGTTCCCGGTCAAGCGCAGGATCCCATGGCGCAACTGGCCGCTGTAAGTGCAAATGCTGCCTCCCAGCAAGATCTCGTTCTCCGGGAGCACGGTGATCGCGTGGACGGTTCTTCTGGTAGAGTATGGCCCCAGGCCGTTCACGGGGAATGTGGTGTCCACACTGCCGTTAGGATGAAGCCTCACCAGTCCCGAATAGGGAAGCCCATCGAAGGAGGAGAACCAACCGCCTACGAGGATCTTACCATCCTGGTCAAGCGCGATGGTCTCCACATACAGATCCGGCCCGGTCCCGATGTCGAAGGTCATATCGCGGGTGCCATCGGGCAGGGTACGGAACAGATAGGGCACCGGCAGCATGTCAACGTGTTGGAAATAGCCACCCACCAGCGCTGCGCCATCGGGTTGCACAGCGATCGCCCGGACCATGCCCGTTACGGCAGGGTGGTGCACGTCGGGGTCCCTGCTCCCGTTGGGCAATAAGCGCACAAGGTTGTGGGTGGTGGTCCCGTTGTACATATGGAAATTGCCTCCAGCCAGGATCTTCCCTTCCGGTAGCAGCCCCAAGCTCTGGATGGTTCCACCAGCGGGCACACCGGTGCCCGGATCGAAGCTCGGGTCGAGCGTCCCGTCCGGCATCAATCGGGCGATGCGTGGTGTATAGGTGCCGTTGTACAGACCGAACAAGCCCCCTATCAATATCCGGCCTTTATCGTCAACCATGATATCGTATACCACTTGGCTGGTGCCGGATCCCGAAAGGAACCCTGGATCGACCCCACCGCTGGGAAGCAACCTGGCGATACAATTCGCCGGGACCCCATGGATCGATTGGAAGTAACCGCCCAAGAGGATGCGGCCCTGGGCGTCCACCACCACCTTGTTCACCGTATTGCTGGCTCCACTTCCCCAGGAGCCGATATGCTGCAAGCCACCGTTGGGGCCGAGCATCGCCAGGCGCTGGACCAATGTGTCATTGAATGCGCGAAAAGTCCCACCGATCACCAAGCGGCCATCGGGCAGACTGGCGATGGAATGCACCTTGCCACTTGCCCCGCGTGCCGGATTGTGGCCAGTATCCAGGCTTCCATCGGCATGCAATACCACCATGCAGCTTCTGGGCTGGCCCTCCCATTGGTTGAAGTAACCACATACGGCGAGTCTGTCATCTGGTAAGGGCAGCATGTCATTCACAAGGAATTCCTGTACGATCGGTTGGAAGGTGGGATCCACATCGCCGATCGGATCGATGCGCGCGATCCTGGCAGGAGGTCCACCTGCGGGGAGGTTCAACGTGCCTGCGATGTATGCGCTTCCATCGGGCAGGGCGCGGATCCGGACAATGCTCCCGGGTGGGACCAGGGGTGAGGCGAATTCGGGCACCAGCCCGCCATGGCTTTGCAGCCGGGCCAGTCTTGGCATGGGAACATCATTCACGATGCTGAACTGCCCTCCGATCCAAAGGCTGCCGTCAAGGCTTGCGGCGATGGCGGTCACGGTGCCGTTCGCGAATGCTTCGAAGGAAGGGTCCCTTTGGCCGTAGGCGTCCAGTCGTATGATGCGGCCCACGGGGTGGCCATCATAGGACGTGAAACTTCCAGCCATGAGAAGGGAGCCGTCCGCCAGCGGAAGAATGTCCAGCACAACACCTTCCGTCACAGCGATCCCCGTGGCGTAGTCCATGTCCAGAGCCCCGTTGGGATGAAGTTTCGCGACACGACCCCTTGGCACGCCTTGGTAACTGGTGAACGACCCGGCCACCACGATGCTGCCATCGGGCCAGAAGGCCACCCGGCTCACGTTGCCTGTGGCTTCGGTACCTGCCAAAAACACGGGGTCCGTGCTTCCGTCCTGGAGCAATCGGGCGGCCCCCTTCACCACTAACCCGTCCATACCCATGGTGTTGCCCACTACGATCATCCGGCCATCCGGCAGCACGGCCATATCGGTTACCGGCGTGTGCTGGTGGATGGGCGTGGAGAATGAGATATCCACCCGGCCGGCCATGTCCATACGAACCACATGGTTGGTGGGGTGGCAGTTGTAACGGTCGAACTTGCCCGAAACGATGAGATCGCCCGTAGCACTAAGACCTATCCGATGTGGGCTTGGAGCGTCCCACGCATAGAAGGGATCGGTATACTGGAAGCCCGCTCCGAAAGCACCATCATCCAACGGATTGAAAGAGGGGTCCACACCACCATACTGCGCATGTGTGCCGCATGCACCAGCAAGTGCGATCGTGAAGGTGATGGAACGATGCCGGACCATGCCGCTGCGGTTCATGGAGATGGAAGTTACCGCTTCTTGCGAGGCAAGACCGATCCGCCTTGGCCATGCGTCACCCATTTCTATACCCCTCTGAACGCACGAACGGCGCCCCAGTGGAGCGCCGTTCAAGAGGGTGTGATAGGTAGGTCAGGACGGGTCTGGACTCACGGCTCCACCTGCGAGAAGGTCAGCTGGCTGTTGTAGATGTAGTCCTGCATGTTGGGGTACTTCACACCTTCCATGGACAAGTTGCCATCGCTGGTGAAGCGCAGTTTGCCGCCGGACTTCGATACGTAGACCTTGCCACCCGTGGCCCGGTAGAAGTAGTTGCCGAAGGTGCTGCTGTTCTGGTCCTGCACATCCAGCTGCACCCGCATCGAATCCGGGTGTGCGGTGGTGTTCTTGGTGATGAAGTAGGCCTTGTACCCGCCCTCCGCCACCGCGGCCCTGACATCCAAGTTGGAGTCGTCGTTGAACACACGCAGTTGGCAATAGCCAAAACCCAGGTCGGGGAAGGGCTTGTTCACGCCCATCTGGTTGGCCAGGATGTTCACGTTGACCCCGTCCATGCTGCTGGCATTGTCCACGTTGTTGATGCGCCAGTAGCTGGTGGTGGGCGGTGTGAAGGTGCCGCCTCCGCCACCTCCGCCACCGTTGCCTCCGGAGGGCGGTGCAGGGCTGTCTTCTTTGGCGCAGGAGAAGCAGGATAGCAGGGCGAGTAGGGCGATCGTGTGGCGCATGGTGCTTTGTGAAGGATGGGCGAAGCTGCGTTCCGGACCCCGCTCAGGTCAATACCACTTTCATGCGAAGCACAACCCTCGGTCCGCCGGACTCCGTCCGGCTTTTTGAAAGTGCGCAGCGCCGCTCGTTCCGCCTGCCAACCGCCCTATCCCTCAAAGGCGGAAGACCACTTCCACGCCTTCGCCTCGCGCACCAGCCCAGCCTTCACGGGATTCTGCCGGATGTAGTTGACAACCGTGCGGTAGTGGTCCTCATCCCGGATGTACCGATCGAAGTATTCACGATGCCACACCGGAGCGGGGGGTCTGCCCCAATGCTGCTGACGCCATCGGCTGATGCGCAGGCCCGTGAACTTCTTCCACGAGGCCATGCTGGTGCTCATCGTAATGCCGTTCGCGGGCCGCATGAGGATATGCACATGGTTGGGCATGATGCACCATTCATGCAAGACATACCGCGATCCAGCGAAATGGAGCAGACTCTCCTGCACCATGTTGGCTACCTCGGTTTCGCGCAGCACGCAGTCGCCGTGGCCGGCATCGAGGTAGGTGCTCACGCGCCGTTCCTTTTCCGCATCGCGCAGAGCGGGAGGGATCGCCTCCAACGCCTTCGCCATTTGTTCCACCAGTAGTTTCGGGAGGCTGTCCGCCAGATGCACACAGATGTGCTGGATGTGGTTCTGGCTTTCCAAATGCGGATGGTAGCCACGGTCCCACCAGATGGGTCCACCGGGTTCAACACCGGGTCTGTTCAGGCGGCGGTCATGCGGTCGGGGCATAGAGCGAAGCTAACCGCAGCATTCGTCCTATGAAGTCCAGTGAAAAGCGCAAGGTCCCACCTCCCGGTAGAATGGGCCGAACAGCAGCCAGCCCGGGGGGCTGGTCAAAGTCCTGGTCAGGGAAATGTGCGCTGGCTGTGTTGGTCGTATACGCCGGACGGAGTCCGGCGAACCCATCACTCCGCCAGCACCAGCACGGTATTGCCCATCACCTCCACCACGCCGCCGTTCACAGGAAAGGTCTTCTCACCCTCGGCGGTGGTCACCTTCACCTCTCCGGCCTTCAGCACGGTGATCAATGGTGCATGGTTCTCCAGGAAGCCCATGCCGCCATCGATGCCGGGCACACCCACATAGCTGGCCTCGCCCTTGTACAGGACCTTGTCGGGGGTGATGATCTCTACGCGCATGAGTGGTTGTCAGTTGTTCGTTGCCAGTTGTCAGTGCCGCTGCCGGACAAATGACAACCAAGCACTAAGCTTTGGCCGCTTCGGCCAGCATCTTCTTGCCGGCTTCGATGACATCCTCGATACGGCCCTTCAGGTTGAAGGCGGCTTCGGGGTATTCGTCCATCTCGCCGTCCATGATCATGTTGAAGCCCTTGATGGTCTCCTCGATGGGCACCATCACGCCGGGCAGGCCGGTGAACTGCTCGGCCACGAAGAAAGGCTGGCTCAGGAAGCGCTGCACGCGGCGGGCGCGGCTCACGGCCAGCTTGTCCTCCTCGCTCAGTTCGTCCATGCCCAGGATGGCGATGATGTCCTGCAATTCCTTGTAGCGCTGGAGGATCTCCTTGACACGCTGGGCGCAGCGGTAGTGCTCCTCGCCCACGATGGCGGGGGTGAGGATGCGGCTGGTGGAATCGAGGGGGTCCACCGAGGGGTAGATGCCCAGTTCGGCGATCTTACGGCTCAACACCGTGGTGGCATCGAGGTGGGCGAAGGTGGTGGCGGGGGCGGGGTCGGTCAGGTCATCCGCCGGCACGTACACCGCCTGCACCGAGGTGATGGAACCACGCTTGGTGGAGGTGATCCGCTCCTGCATGGCGCCCATTTCGGTGGCCAGGGTGGGCTGGTAACCCACGGCGCTGGGCATGCGGCCCAGCAGCGCGCTCACTTCGGAACCGGCCTGGGTGAAGCGGAAGATGTTGTCCACGAAGAAGAGGATGTCCCGGCCACCGCTCTGCTCGTCGCCATCGCGGAAGTACTCGGCGATGGTGAGACCGCTGAGGGCCACACGAGCGCGGGCGCCGGGGGGCTCGTTCATCTGGCCGAACACGAAAGTGGCCTGGCTGGTGGCGAGGTCGTCGTAGTTCACCTTGCTCAGGTCCCAGCCGCCCTCCTCCATGCTGTGCTTGAAGTCCTCGCCGTACTTGATGATGCCGCTTTCGATCATCTCGCGCAGAAGATCATTCCCTTCGCGGGTGCGCTCGCCCACGCCGGCGAACACGCTGTAGCCGCTGTGGCCCTTGGCGATGTTGTTGATCAACTCCTGGATCAACACCGTCTTGCCCACGCCGGCACCACCGAACAAGCCGATCTTGCCGCCCTTGGCGTAGGGCTCGATCAGGTCGATCACCTTGATACCGGTGAAGAGCACCTCGGTGCTGGTGCTGAGGTCCTCGAACTTGGGGGCCTCGCGGTGGATGGGGTAGCTCTTGCCGGTGCCCACCTCCTTCATGCCGTCGATGGCCGCGCCGGTCACATTGAAGAGGCGGCCCTTGATGGCGTCGCCCACGGGCATGGCGATGGGCTGGCCCATGCCTTCCACCTTGGTGCCACGACTCAAACCGTCGGTGCTTTCCATGGAGATGGCGCGCACCGTGTCTTCGCCGGTGAGCTGCTGGGTCTCCAGCACGAGCGTGCTGCCGTCAGCGCGGGTGATGTGCAGGGCATCGTAGATGTTGGGCAGCTCTTTGCCGCTTTCGAAACGAACGTCGACCACGGGTCCGATGACCTGGACGACCTTTCCGATGTGCTTGGCCATGAGGAAGTTGTGCTGTTCTGAATGGGTATTCCCCGGATTTCGGCCGCGAAGGTAGGGCTTGCTCCCGAATGCGCGAACGATGTTGGCAAGTCGCCAATGGTCCCGCGCAAGTGGCAGCGCCGATCGCAGGTCGGGTGGCGCAAGCCCAGGTTCGTGGGAGGTTGCCCGGAGCCGACCCCCAACTCCTCAACCTGCCTGCCGGCGGCCTTCCCGCTGTCCAAGCGTTCATACACCGACCTTTGCCGCCCATGCGCGTCCACGCCGACATCGCCAAGATCCGCGATCTGCGCCGGCCAGTGCTCACCACGGGCACCTTCGACGGGGTGCACCGTGGCCATCGCATGGTGTTGGACCGGCTGTTGGAGCTGGCCCGGCGCGAGCAGGGTGAGAGCGTGCTGCTCACCTTCCATCCGCACCCGCGCATGGTCCTGTTCCCCGAGCATACCGACCTGAAACTGCTGAACACCCCACAGGAGAAGGCGGCCTTGTTGGAGGCCGCCGGACTGGACCACCTGCTGATGACGCCTTTCTCCAGGGCCTTCTCGAATCTGAGTGCGGAGGATTATGTGCGTGAGATCCTCGTGAAGGCCATCGGGGTCCATGCCGTGGTGATCGGTCACGACCATCGCTTCGGCCGGGACAGAAGCGGAGACCTGTCCCTGCTGGCGAGTATGGGGCCGCACCATGGGTTCCGCGTGGAGGAGATCCCCGCGCACGAGGTGGACCACATCACCGTGAGCAGCACCAAGATCCGCCATGCGTTGGCCGAGGGCGAGGTGGCCGTCGCCAGGGAATTGCTGGGCTACGGCTACCCTTTGAGCGGGGTGGTGGTGAAGGGCGACCAGCTCGGTCGCACGCTCGGCTTCCCCACGGCCAACATCGGTGCCATCGATCCGCACAAGCTGGTGCCGGGCGACGGCGTGTACGCGGTTTCCGTGGAACTGCGGACGGGAACGTTCCAGGGCATGCTCTACATCGGCCAGCGGCCCACCGTGCCGGGCGGCGCTGGCAAGCGCGTGGTGGAGGTCAATATCTTCGGCCTGGACGAAGCCTATCGCACCGGGGAACGCGATCTGTACGGGGAGGCCATCACCGTGCGTTTCATGCATCGGATACGCGGCGACATGCGCTTCACCGGGCTGGAGGCCCTGAAGGAACAATTGGCCCGCGACCGTGAAGCCGCGCTGGCACGACCCATGGCACCATGAACAAGCTCCTGCCGATCCTGCTGCTGGCCACCTTGCCCTGGGGGCGGGCCTGGGCGCAACCGCTGTCGCGGTCGGGCTTGGATTCGGTGCGCACCTTTCGCAGCGTGGAGCGGGCATTGAAGCATGACGGCCCTGTCTACCGGCTCGATCTCAGTGGCCGCAAGCTGAAGGCCGTGCCCGAGGAGGTCCGCGCCATGAAGGACCTCAACGCCCTGGACCTCTCCGGCAACCGGCTGCGCGACCTGCCCGACTGGTTGGGAGAACTGGAGAACATGCAGGAACTCCGCATCGCACGCAACAAGCTGGTGGAGATCCCCAAGGGCATCTGCAAGATGCGGCACTTGAAACGGCTGGACATGAGCCGGAACAAGATCCGCAGCATGCCGAAGTGCATGGGCAAGCTCACCGAACTGGTCTCGCTGGACCTGTGGAGCAACGATCTGATGGAGTTCCCCGAGGAGATCGAAGGCATGCAGGCGCTGCGCTTCTTCGATCTGCGCGCGATCCAGTTCGAGCAGCACGAGATGGACCGCATCCAGGAACTGCTGCCCAAGGCCAGGATCTTCTTCTCGCAGCCCTGCAATTGTGGCATGTAGGGTTGAAATGGCGGGAAGTTGATCGGTTGGAAGTTGATGGAAGGCTGGACCCTGATCGAGGCGATCGCCGTGGTGGGCAATCTGGCCTACACGGTGCTGATGATGCTGAACCGCCGCCTGGGCTGGCTGTTCGGCATCGCGGCGTCGGCACTGGGTTGCGCGTTGTTCTGGCACATGCAGGTGTACGCGCAGGTGGGCCTCAACGCCTTCTATGTGCTCATGGGCGCTTATGGTTGGTGGCAATGGGGCCAGGGCCGCGGTGGCGAGTTGCCCATCACGCGGCGTGGGCCGCTCTTCCATCTGCTCATCCTGCTCGCCGGTGCCATGGCCACGCTGCTCCTTGTCCACGCCGCGCGCTACTGGCAGGATGCGCAGCATGTGGAACTGGATGCCACGGTCACCGCTTTCAGCCTGTTGGCCACTTGGATGCTCGCGCGCAGGATACTGGAGAACTGGGCCTGGTGGATCGTCACCGACAGTGGAGCGATCGTGCTGTACCTGCTGCTGGGCCTGCACTTCTACGCCGCGTTGTACGCCGTGTACGTGGGGCTTTCCATCGCGGCGCTGGTGCGCTGGAAACGGGAATGGCGCGCATCTCAGGCGCTTCAGCCCGCGGAGGAAAGGTCGCCGTGAGGCCGCTTCAAGGGCCGCTCGTAGAAGACCGTCACCATCAGCAGCAACAGCAGCAGGTAGATGCTGTCCTCCAGGGGAATGGTGCCCATGCGGATGCCGAGGTTGTGCGCATCATTGTACCACACCACGGGTTCGGGCAGCACGGATCCGGTGAGCACGCCATTCACGAGGAAGAAGGGGATGAGGCTGATGCCGTAGCCCACATAGAAACGACCCAGCCAGGCGGGCCTGTGCAGGAAGACGATCCAGGCGAGGAAGACCGCCGTGCCCAGGAAGGTGATGGAGGTATAGAGCCTGCCAAGGTTCAGCAGACCGATGGCGGTGAGTACCACGATCAACGCGATGCTCAACGGGCGCGCGGCCCTGCCCAGGATGTCACGCTTCACGAAATGCCGCATCACCTCGTAGAGGAACAGGCAGGCGTAGGGTATCATCAGGAAGAACAGCCACTCCTCGATGGGCATGCCCCAGAGTCGTGGCCCGGCCAGATAGCGGTCGTTGAAGCCCCACACGCCGTGCGCGGTGAAGAGCGCGTCCCACACGATGAACACCGCGCCGGCCACCGCGATACCGGCGAACAGACCCGGCCATTTGCGGTGGAAACGGATGCGCGGCTCGAAACTGGCCAGCAACGGAAAGGCGATGCTGCCAAGGTCGAGCAGGAGGTAGAGATAGCGCTCCATGGACGGTGGCAAAGGAACGCCACACCCTTCCGATGGTTCGGCTTCAGCGCGCGCCGTGGTCCACCTTGATCATCCGGTGCGCCACGGCCCGATCGCCCTGCACGATGTGCAGCAGGTACGCACCGCTCGCCAGTCCGGGCGCGGGGATGCGCAGGTTGTGCAAGCCCGCTTGTGGCACCAGGAAGCCCTGTTCCAGCACGATGCGGCCCGCTCCATCGAGCAGGCGCATGGTCAGCGGCCCGCGCTCCGCGATGGCGAGCTGCAGGTCGATGTGGTCGAGGAAGGGGTTGGGGTAGGCGCCGATGAGCAGGGGTTTGATCTCCTGCGGCAGCCCCGTGACCAGGAAGGGGCGCGGCATCAAAGGGGCTGGAACGCCGATGATGGCGGGACTCGCCACGCTGGGACCTGCCGCGCTCATCAGGTGCCGGCTCATGTCCACCGTGAAGTGCGCCCCCGCGAAACTTTCCTGACCGTTGGGCTGAGACACGTCGGGCACGAACCACCGGTCGCCCTGCACGCGCTGGTGGTTCACGTCGATCACCAGATAGCCGCGCTGGCTCAGGTTCACGTATTTCATGTGCGGGTTCAGGATCTGGATCAGCGCACTGGGGATCGGCAGGTCGAAACTGGTGGAGGTGATGCTGGTGGTGACGAACTCCACCCCGGCCGAACCCGCACCGGACGATGGGTTGTAGTTGGCGTAGGGCAGGTCATTGGCCCAGGTGGTGTGGATGTCGCCGGTGAGCACCACCATGTTGCGGATGTTGTTCTGCATCACGTGGTCGTACACGCGCTGGCGTTCGGCCGGGTAGCCGTCCCATTGGTCCTGGTTCACGGGCACACCGAAGGCGAGCAGGGGCGCCACCATCACCTGCTGCCCCAGCACCTGCCAGCGGGCCATGTTGCCGCTCATGCCCCCCGCCAGCCATTCGAACTGGTCGGCGCCGAGCAGCTGCCTGTCGGGGTCGTTGTTGGTGAAGGTGCTCTGCTCGTCGCGGCCGACCAGCCGGGTGTCCAGCATGTGCAGCGTCATCAGGTCGCCGAAAGCGAAACGGCGGTAGATGCGCAGGGTGTCCTGCGGATCGGGCAGGCGCAGCGGCATCCACTCGGCATAGGCGCGTATGGCGGCGCTCTTCCGCGCGAACCAGTCGCCCTCGCCGGCATTGTGGTTCTGCGCACCGCCGTACCAGCTGTCGTTTGCGCTCTCGTGGTCGTCCCACACCGAGAAGAAGGGATACTGCTGGTGCAGACGCATCAGGTCGGGGTCGAGCTTGTAGTGCGAATGGCGGATGCGATAATCGTTCAGCGAGAGGATCTCCACCGGCGGATCCAGCGGGCGCTCACCGCCGAACTGGCCGCTGCCGTACTCATAGATGTAATCGCCGAGGTGGATCACCGCGAAGACGTCGTTGCGTTGCGTGATGCGCGCATAGGCATTGAAGTATCCCGCAGCGTAGTTGCTGCAAGAGACCACGGCGAAGCGCAGGCTGTCAACACCGGTCCCCACCGGCAGCGTGCGCGTGCGTCCCCGCACCGATCGCGCTTCGAGCGCCTCGAATTCGTAGTAGTAGAAGGTGAAGGGCTGCAGCCCGCCCACGTCCACCTTCACCGTGTGGTCATGCGTCGCGAGCGCGGTGGTCAGACCTTCGGCCACCACTTGGGTCATGCCGGTGTCGAGCGCCATGCGCCAAAGCACCTCCACTTCCTCCAAGGGGCTGGTCACGCGCGTCCAGATGATCACCCGGTCCGCTTCCGGGTCGCCACTGGCCACGCCGTGGAAGAAGGGCTCCAACGCGGGGTCGGGACCGCTGCGCAATGGGTCCACGGGTCCATCCTGCTGCGCGAAGAGCATTGCCGGGACCAACAAGGGGAGCAGGGTGAAGGGACGCATGGCGGGATCGTCTTGTGCCACAAGGGTAGCACGAAGCGTGTTACCCCGGATCACGGCGCGTGTGAATTAACCGCTGAAGATAACCGCGCCGGCGACTCAGTTCTTCACGAAGCGCAGGGGCACCGCAACACCATGGTGCGGCAGGGTGATCAGGTATGTTCCTGCCGCGAGCGGACGCACATCCAGGCGAAGGCCGCCATCGATCCGCGTGGTGGGAAGTTCCACGCTGCGGCCCGCCATGTCCGTAAGGCGCAAAGGGACCGCCACCGTCAGGCCTTCGGCCAGGATCATCAGATCGTCGCGCACGGGGTTGGGCAGCAGCGTCACTTCCGGGAATGGATCGGTTACGGGCATGCCGGTGGTGAAGTCGGTGATGGCCGCATGGGGCAGCTGCCCCATGTTGCTGCTGGTGAACAGCCCGCCGTAGTAGATCATGCCGTTCTTCTCGAACACCGCTTCCACCGGTGCGTTGTGGAAGATGCCCGGCGTCACGGCACCTGTGGGCATGTGGTACATGGCCAGGTGCGTGCCCATCACCATCATGTCGCCCACGCCGAACGATCCCCCAAGGATGAGTTCATCGGCGCGCCTGGCGATCGATGCGATGTGCGCCTGGCCGGGATCCACATCGAAGAACTCCGGGCCGATAAGCGTTTCCCAGGCCATGTCGTTCGCGCCGATGCGCGCCAGGCCGAAGGTGCTTTCGCCGAGCACCTTGATGTCGCCCCCCGCGTACAGCTTGCCGTCCACCGCCAGCAGCGCATGCACGGTGGCGTCCAGTCCATCGGCGTATTGGTGCCAGTCCACGCCATCGTACTTCGCCACATACAGCATCAGCGGGTCGATGATCGACACGGGCTGCGTGAAGGCACCGCCAGCCACGAGGGCGCCATCGAAAGTGGTGAGCGTGAGCACCGCATCATTGAACGGACTGCCCACCGGGTTCCAGGAATCACCGTCCTGCCGCATCACGGCGTGCGTGGTGTTCGCGAAGCCGGTCGATTCGCCCGCCACATGCAACGTGCCGTCGAACCAGTGCAGCGCGTGGATCGCGGGGTCCATGCCGTTGAAGACCAGTTCGTACTGCCACGTCGATCCGTTCCAATGCGCCAGGTCCGCCTCCCCGTCGAGGAAGCGACCACCCAGCCAGATGTCATTTCCCATGGCCAGCGCGCATTCCGGCGAGCCGTTCACGATACCGGTACCCACGGGAACGAAGGCCATGTCATTCCAGACGGCCACGCGGGCGGCCGCGTTGCCACCCGCTTCGGTGAAATCCCCGGCGATCACCACATGCTCGTTGGGCCGCATCGCGATCGCCTTCACCGGGCCGTTGGTGCCACCACCCCAGGGGAAGGTGGGGATCGCGGGCGGGTAGCCCGGTTGGATCCAGGCGAGTTCATCGGGGGTGAAGCCGTGCGCACCGGCCCACGCGGTGATCTCGGGCCACAGCGGGGAAGCGGGCATGTCCATCACGTAGGCCAGGTTCATCTCCGAGGAGATCCGTTCGGCCAGGTCGCGATGCCCGCTTTCGATCATCAGCCAGCCCACGGCGCAGGCGGTGCCGAGCGGATCGATGAAGACCGGGTGGCGTGCGGGCAACAACTGGTTGCGTGGGAAAACGCCGGTGGCGGCGTAGTCGCCCAAGCGATGCAGCAGCATGTCGCGATGCTCGAACACTTCCGCGGCGAAGCCTGCCGGCCGATCGCGCAACAAGGCGTCGCGGACCAGAAAAAGATGCTGCGCGATACGTGCGTCGTCATCGTGGAAATTGGTTGACACATCCAGGAACGCCCATGGATGATCGTTCCAGCAGGCGTTCACTTCCGTCAAGTGCTGCGAGAGCGGTGCATGTTCGCCGTGCGGGATGGTGGCTTGTGCGCTGGCGGACAGTGCTGAAGCCAGGAGGAGTGAGCAGGTGCGTGTCATGGCGATAGGGTGATCGGTCGGCGGGAAGACGCGGCGCATGCGGTGGTCCGCTGCCCGGCATGTGACCGAAAGTTACTTTGTGGCCAGCGGGAATGTGCCCGACCGACCCATGCCCATCATTCCTGTTCGTATCGCCATCGTGGGCCCAGAAAGCAGTGGCAAGACCACCCTTGCGGAGCAGTTGATGTTCCGAGGTATAGGCGGCTTGATCAATGACGCCACGCGGGAATACCTGGACGAGTTGGAGCGGCCCTACACCGAGGAGGACCTGCTGGAGATGGCCCAAGGCCATGCCCAGTGGTTCGGCGATGCGGCCGGTCTCGCCGAGGAGCACCACCAGGCCATCCATGGCAAGGACACCATCGCCAGGCGCGCTCCCCGCAAGCCGACCCTCTTCGATACCGACATCCTCAACATCAAGATCTGGAGCCAGGAGAAGTTCGGTCGCGTGCATCCGGAGATCGAGCGGCTGGTGCGCGAGCTGAAGTACGACCTGCGCCTGCTGTGCCGTCCGGACATCCCCTGGGAACCCGACCCGCTGCGCGAGAACCCGCTCGACCGCGACCGCCTGTTCGCCGTGTGGGAGCGGGAGATGAAGGCGTATGGCTTTCCATACGTGATCATCGAAGGGGACCCTGAGGAACGCGTACAGAAGGCGGTGGATGTGGTGGAGGCATTGATGCGCGGGGCGGCGAGTTGATCGGTAAGGCTGGTTGTGACAATGAACGCAGCGCTTCGTCGTTCATCGATCGTGAGACTCAGCATCACATTGTTGATTGCGTTGATGGCGATCGGTGCCGGATTGGTTCAAGCCCAAGTACACATTGGGCCGGAGATGCGAGGAGTGTACGTCTCGGACTACAAGGCTGTACTGCTGGGTTTGGCCGTGAGCGCTTCGGGCAAGCTGGGTTACCGCTTGTCATGGCGGGCCGATGCGGGTTGGTGCATACCACGCACGGCACGGGTCCACCAGGAATATGGACCTCGAAATCTCGCGGTGGCGGATACCAATTCTCGTGTGACCCAAGGCCGGTTCCGGTCCGGGCTAATGGGTATCGCCGCTGGTATCCAAGGCGACCTTCGCGCTGGGAGTGGTCCGCGTGGACCGTTCTGGGAAGTAATGGCCGCATTCGATGATCTTACCTACTGGAGCGAAACCACCACGCGCTACACGTATACCGGGGAGGTAAGGGAAGGTCGGGGCACATCGCATCGGGCCTTGCTGTCCTTACGTGTGGGTGGCGGTTATCGAATGCCCATGGGACCGGGTCAATTGCGTTTCTCCTTGATGGCAGCTCCACTCGCGTTGGAGTTCCACAGGTATGGTGGGAATACCTACACGACCTTCCCGATCGTGGGGATCGGTGCGGCCTACCTGTGGCGCTCAGGTTCCTGAAAGGAACGAACATTCCGAGAGTGGATCCCTTGTGGCTGTACCTTCGCTCCGTCATCCCCGGGGTGCCCGCCAATAGGCCGGCTGAGATCACACCCGCAGAACCTGGGCAGGTAATGCTGCCAAGGAAGTAACCATCCCACCTGCGTGGGCGCCTCCGTGCGATGACGACCAACACGGAGGAACATGAAGACCCTGTACACCCTGTTCGCGGCCGCTCTGCTGGCCCTTTCCACGCACGCCCAAACACGCCTCACCGGCACCATCACCGGCGAGAACGATGCACCCCTCGATGGCGTCACTCTCATCGTGGGCGATGAACAACGCTTCGGCACCAGCACCGACCGCGAAGGCCGCTTCGCCATTGGCGGGATGCGGCCGGGCGCACTTCGCCTTCGTTTGTCGTACATCGGCTATCTGCCGGTGGATACACTGATCGAGCTGGCCTCCGGGAACAACACCTTCAGCCTGCGCATGCGCCCGAACCTGGTGCTGATGCGCGAGGCCGAGGTGACCGCCCTGCGCGCCGGCGATCGTGCACCCTTCGCCGTGAGCAAGGTGACGCGCGAGGAGCTGGACCGCATCAACACCGGCGTGGACCTCCCCATCCTGCTGGACCTGCAGCCCGGTGTGGTCACCACCACCGATGCGGGCACCGGCATCGGTTACACCGGACTGCGCATCCGCGGCAGCGACGCCACGCGCATCAATGTCACCCTCAACGGCGTGCCCATCAACGACCCCGAGAGCCAGAGCGTGTTCTGGGTGAACATGCCCGACCTGGCCAGTGGCCTGGAGGACATCGAGATCCAGCGCGGCGTGGGCACCAGCACCAACGGTCCCGGCGCTTTCGGGGCCAGCATCAACATGCGCAGCGCGGCCATCCACAAGGAAGCCTTCGGTGAGATCAGCGCCTTCGGAGGCAGCTTCAACACGCGGCGCTACAACGCGCGTTTCGGCACGGGGCTCATGGGCGCTGACTCCAAGGCGGGCGCGTTCAGCATCGATGGCCGCTTGAGCACCATCAGCAGCGACGGCTACATCGACCGCGCCACCGCCGACCTGCGCAGCTACCAGTTCCAGGCCGCATGGCTCGGCAAAAAGCGCTCGCTGCGTTTCTTCACCATGAGCGGCAAGGAAGTGACCTACCAGGCCTGGGAGGGTGTGCCACGCGAGGTGCTCGACACCAACCGCACCTTCAATCCCTACAGCTACGACAACCAGGTGGACGACTACCAGCAGACGCATTACCAATTGCTCTTCGATCAGCAGGTGGGCGATCACGGCACGCTCAACATCACGCTGTTCCGTGTGCTGGGTGCGGGCTTCTTCGAGCAGTATCGTGCGAACGACCGCTTGAGCAACTACGGCATCGCGCCGATCGTTGTCGGTGACACCACCATCACGCGCAGCGACCTGATCCGCCGGCGCTGGCTGGACAATACGCTGGATGGTGTGAACGCCACCTACGAGCAGTGCCTCGGTGCGCACAAGTTGGTGCTCGGCGGCAGCTACAGCCATTACAGCAACGACCACTTCGGCGAGGTGATCTGGGCGCGCTGGGCGGGTGATAGTGACATCCGCCAGCGCTACTACGACAACAACGGCACCAAGACTGATGGCAACGTCTTCGCCAAGTTCAACTACGTGCTCAACGACCGCATCGACCTCTTCGCCGATGCACAGTACCGCATGGTCACGCACGACTTCCTGGGCTTCAACAACGACCTGGAGAACGTGACGCAGCAGGCCGACTGGAACTTCTTCAACCCCAAGGCCGGTGTGCAGTGGAAGGCGCACGAGGGCGGCCGGGTCTATGCCAGCGTGGCCGTTGGTGGCCGCGAACCCAACCGTCGTGACCTGATCGAAAGCAGCCCGCAGAGCCGCCCCACACCCGAGCGGATGACCGACTACGAGCTGGGCTATGAGCGCCGCAGCGGCCGCCTCGCCGCCGGGGTGAACCTCTACTACATGGACTACACCGATCAGCTCGTGCTTACCGGCGAACTGAACGATGTGGGCTACCCGCTGCGCACCAACGTGGCCGAGAGCTATCGCGCCGGTGCCGAGTTCACCTGGGCGGCCCAACTCACCCGCGCGCTGGTATGGCGTGGCAACGCGGCCTTCAGCAGCAACCGCATCAAGGGCTTCACCGAGTTCCTCGACGACTGGGACAACGGCGGGCAGGTGGAAGTGGAGGTGGGCGAAACGGACATCGCCTTCTCGCCATCGATCGTCGCAGGCAGCGAGCTGGCCTATCGCTTCGTGGACAAGCCGGAGAAGCTGCGCGGCGACGTGGCCTTCGTGACCAAGTACGTGGGCGAGCAGTACCTGGACAACACCGCCATCCGCGACCGCATGCTGGACCCCTTCCTGGTGAACGACCTGCGTTTCAACGTCACGCTGCTCGGCTTCAAGAACATGCGCTCGGTGGACTTCAACCTCACCCTGCGCAACCTCTTCAGTGAGCTGTACGAGAACAACGGCTGGGTGTACAGCTTCATTGAAGGCGGAACACGGCAGGACATGGTGGGCCTGTTCCCACAGGCGCCCTTCCATGTGTTGGGCGGGTTGGTGGTGCGGTGGTGAACCACTAACCTTGGTTCTATTGTCCCCGCGTGCATGACCCGCTATGTTTGGGTCATCCAAACCCATCGCCATGGTCCGCACGCTACTTGCACCGGCACTCCTGCTGATGATCGCACCATCCGCCCTGCTGGCACAAGGAACCTATGACGCCTCATTCGTACGCTACAAGGGTCTGCGCTACATCTGCGACGGCGTCTTCACGCCGGTGGTGACGATCAAGAACACGGGCACGGCCGCCATGGGCAGTTGCGTGGTGGACACCTGGAAGAACGGCCTGCATGTCAACTCCTTCAACTGGCAGCTGGCCGTTGAGGCCCAGCCGGACGAGTCGCGCAACCCGGCACTGCCTGCGATGAACGGTGTTCAGGTGGGCGATGAGTTGGAGTTCCACATCATGACGGTGAACGGCTTCCCGGACGAGGATGCCGTGGGCAATACGCTTACCCTGGTGGTGGATGAGGAACCGCCCACGGCGGACAGTTACCTGGTGCAGGTGGTGATCCCCGCCGCCGCCGCGACCACCACCACGTGGCGGGTGCTCAATGCGTTGGGGCAGCCCGTGGTGCAGGGTGGGCCCTATCCGGCCGCCGCCGATCAGGAGCAATGGGTGATGCTGGATCCATCGGCTTGCTACGCCTTGGAAGTGCTGGGAAGCGAGAATTGCGAGGCCCGCCTCTACAGCGAGGGACAGGAGGTGCTGGCCGCCTCATGCGGCAAGGGAGGGATCGACAGCTATGGATTCCTCACGGGCACCTTACAGGGGATCGCGTCAGGAACGATGAACGAGGAGCTCCTACTTGCACCGAATCCCACGAGCGGGACGGTACGACTCCATGCGGGCCAGCGTTTGGTCGGATCACAACACGTGCTGCTGCATGATGCGATGGGTCGTGTGGTGCGGACCAACCGGATCACTGTCTCCGCCGATGGCACGGCATGGTTGGACCTGTACGGGGTATCCGATGGCACCTATGTCCTGCGGATCTTGGGGGCCGACGGTTTGGGCGCTTCCGCCCGCGTTGTGGTGTTGCGCTGAGGGAATGTGGCTTACGTGAGCGCGGTCCGCTCCACGAAGTACATCTCCAGTTCGCCCTTTCCTTTCGCCCGCACTTTGCCGCGTGGGGTGAACATGAACGCGGGAGTTGTCGGTCGTTGGTTGGCAGTTGTCCGGCTGCCGTTGTCCCCTCTGACAACTGACAACTGAGAACTGACAACTTCCTTCACCAGCGCATAGGTGGCCTCGCTGATGTTCACCTGCCCCACCTCACCACTGCTCTCCATGCGGCTGGCGGTGTTCACCGTATCGCCCCAGATGTCGTACTGGAACTTCTTCACGCCCACGATGCCCGCTACCACGGGGCCGGTGTGGATACCGATGCGGATCTCGAAGTAGGGGAGGCCCGCGGCGATCTTGCGCGCTTTGCCCGCAGCGATGAAATCGCGCATTTCCAGTGCCGCGAGGATGGCGTCTCGAGCGTGGGTGTCGTTGGGCACGGGTAATCCCCCCGCCGCCATGTACGCATCACCGATGGTCTTGATCTTCTCGATGCCGTGCTTCTCGCAGATGCGGTCGAAGGCGCTGAAGCACTCGTGCAGGTCATGGACGAGTCGCTTCGGACTCACTTGTTCGCTGATCGCCGTGAAGCCTTTGAAGTCCGTGAAGAGCACGGTGACCTGGTCGATCTGCTTGGCCTCGGCCGAGCCATGGGCCTTGAGTTCCTCGGCCACTTGCGCTGGCAGGATGTTGAGCAGCAGATGTTCGCTGCGGTCGCGTTCGTGCTGGATGGCGGCGCGGGAGCGGCGCACGTGCCTGAGCCTGGCCCAGAGTCCGATGCTGAAGGCGAGGATGCCGATCCCGGAGAACAGGAAAGCGTTGCGTCGCAATTTCTCCCGGCCCAAATGCTCCTGGAAGGCGAGGTCCTGTTCGAAACGCTGCCGCACGTTGTCCAGGCTGTCGGTGAGCATGCGCTCCTGGAACACGCGCGTCACTTCCAGGCGGGTCACCTCGCGGCTGTTGTTCAAGGTCTCCAGGGAGTCATTCAGTGCCATGTACCTGCGTTGCTCCAGGAAGGCCTGGCGGTAGTCGCCCAGCGCCTCATGGGCCTGCATGAGGCATTGCCGGCATTCCATCTCCTGTTGGGGCAGCCTTTGTTCCAGCGCGATGCGCAAGCCTTGGCCGCATGCGTCGATGGTACGCGTAGGACGTCCTTCCAATCGGTACAGCTCACCGCGGTTCATCCAGTTGCGGGCGATCTGCCGGCCGCTGCCCACGCCGGTGAGCAGCACCAACGCGGAGTCGAGGCTCGCGTGCGCCTCCTTCATCCGGCCCAATTGGCCCCAGGCACGCCCGAGGTTGTTCCAGGCCATGCCCATTTCCAGCTTGCGGCCCATGGTGCGGTAGATGGCCAGCGCCCTGTCAAGTTCAGCGATGGCGGTGTCCGGGCGCTCCTTGCGCAGCCAGGTGGCGCCCAGGTTCATGTGCGCCTGGGCCCGGATGCGGTCGCTGTCGAGTTCCTCAGCCAGGCTGGCGCTTCGCTGGTAATTCTCCAGTGCCAGGTCCAGATCGCCGAGCTCCGCATGGATGTTGCCGATGTTGCTGTAGGTGCCGGCCAGCCCTTCCTGGTTGCCCAGCACCAGGTCGATGCGCATGCTGCTCTGCAACGCTTCCAGCGCCCTGGGCAGGTCGCCCAGGTTGCGGTACACATTGCTCATGTTGCTGTGCGCGTTCGCCTCGCGACGCCGGTCTCCGATCTCGCGCGCGATGCGCAGCCCATGGCGCAAGTGTTCCATCGCTTCCGCATAATCGCTGCGCAGGGTGCTGCCCACCGCCAGGGTGGTATGGGCCTCGTATTCCTGTTGGCGAAAGCCGCTGCGCCGGGCGAATTCCAGTTGCTGTCGGGCCAGCGCGATGCCACTGTCCGGCCGTTCGAAGACGTTCTTCCAAGCGAGTTGTTGGATGGCGTGAAGCCTGCTGCTGTCGGGCATCGCGGCGTCCTGCCAGACATTCCAGAGGGAATCGGACTGGGATCGCCCATGGGCGACCAGGACCAGCGTGAAGGTGAGGAGGAGGAGCGCGCGCCGCATGTGGACCGCGTGATGTCAATGTCACCCACTACCCGTGCACTGCCTCGCTCATCGCGAAGACGTGCTCGGGATCTTCCTCGAAGGCCGTGCCCACCACCAGCACATCGGCCCCCGCTTCACAAAGCCGCCGCGCTTGTTCCGCCGTGCGGATGCCGCCGCCCACGATGATCGGCAGGTCCACCGTCCGGCGCACAGCGGCGATCATGTCCGGCGAAACGGTGCGCTGCGCGCCACTGCCGGTATCCAGGTAGATGGTGCGCAGGCCCAGCAACCCACCCGCCAGGGCCGTGGCCGCCGCGATGCCGGGCTTGTCGTGCGGAATGGGCATGCTCTGGCTCACGTAGTGCGCCGTGGTGGAGTGGCCACCATCCACCAGCATGTAGCCGGTGGGGATGGCTTCCAGGCCCAACGCTTTCACCGTGGGTGCGGCCGAAACATGGTGACCGATGAGCAATTCGGGATTGCGGCCACTGATCAGCGATAGAAAAAGGACCGCATCGGCATGACCACTGAGTTGCGCCGGGCTGCCGGGGAAAAGCACCACGGGCCTGGTGCTCCACCGTTTCACCAGGGCCACACAGTGATCGAAGGAGGCTGACGTGAGCAGGCTGCCCCCCACGAAGATCAGGTCGGCCTTGGCCATGCAGGCGTTCTGCACGGTACGCTCCAGGGTGCCCTCGTCCTGTCCGAAGTCCGGATCGATCAGCACGGCCAGCAGTTTGCCGCCATCGGCCCTGGCCGACAGGATGCGCTGCGATACGTGCCCCATGATGCGAACATACGCGCTCCCCGCCGCCCTTGGCATGGAAGCCCGTAAGCTTGTCCCTTGTGGCGGACATTCCGCCCGGTGATGGCATGCACTGGATAGACGCCTTGGTCCTGCTCTCCACGCTGGGCTTCATCGTGGGCTACGGCGTGTGGAAGACGCGGCGGGGTGCCACGAGCGACAGCTATCTGCGCGGGGGCAGCGACAACCGCTGGTGGGCGGTGGGTCTCAGCGTAATGGCCACGCAGGCCAGCGCCATCACCTTTCTCAGCACGCCGGGCCAAGGGTTTCTTGATGGGATGGGCTTCGTGCAGTTCTACTTCGGACTGCCGCTGGCCATGGTGGTGATCAACCTCGTGTTCATTCCCCTCTACTACAAGTGGAAGGTCTTCACCGCGTACGAATTCATCGGCAAGCGCTTCGATGGGCGGGCGCGGCTGCTCACGGCGGGCCTGTTCCTGATCCAGCGCAGCCTGGCGGCGGGCATCACCATCTACGCGCCCAGCATCATCCTGAGCAAGGTGCTGCACTGGCCGTTGAGCTGGACCTGTGTCTTCATCGGCGTGCTCGTGATCATCTATGTGACCACCGGTGGTGCGCGTGCCGTGGGCGTTACCCAGAAACAGCAGATGGCCGTGATGTTCCTGGGGATCTTCACCGCCTTCGGGCTGGTGGTGCACTACCTGAGCGATTCGATCGGTTTCGGCGAAAGTCTGGCGTTGGCCAGGGACCTGGGGAAGATGGACATCATCGATACCAGCTTCGACCCCGGCAGCCGCTACAACTTGTGGAGTGGGCTGATCGGTGGCTTCTTCCTGCAGCTGGCCTACTTCGGCACCGACCAGAGCCAGGTGCAGCGCTACCTGGGCGGGCAGAGCATCAGGCAGGCGCGCCTCGGCCTGTGGATGAACGGCCTGCTGAAGATCCCCATGCAGTTCTTCATCCTGCTCACGGGCGTGCTGGTGTTCGTGTTCTACCTATTCCACGGGGCACCCATCCACTGGAACAAGGCCAATGTGGACGGGATGCCGGAAGTGGAGCAATTGGAGGCCGAATATGTGGATACCCGGGCCGCCATGGAGACCAGTGCGCGGTCCTGGGTGGAGGCACATCGGCAAGGCAGGACAATGGACATCACTCGGCGGGTGAACGGACTCTTGGACGCCATGGGTCGCGACGAAGCGCTCCGGGAGCAGTACCGCGCAAAGATCAGGGCCACCCTCCCCGCCGCCGAATCCAATGACAAGGACTACATCTTCATCACCTTCATCATGGACCACCTGCCCATCGGGGTGATCGGCTTGCTGCTGGCCATGATCTTCAGTGCGGGGATGAGCAGCACGGCCGCCGAGCTGAGCGCACTGGCCACGACAAGTACGGTGGACGTTGTCCGCAAGGAGCGCACGGACCACGAGCAGGTGATCGCCACCAAGTGGGCCACGGTGCTTTTCGGGGTGATGGCCCTGGCCTTCGCGGCCATTTTTTCCCTGTTCGATAACCTGATCCAGGCGGTGAACATCCTCGGTTCACTCTTCTATGGGACCATTCTGGGCATCTTCCTGGTGGCCTTCTTTCTGAAATGGGTGCAGGGCACGGCGGTCTTCGTGGCGGCACTCATCGCCCAAGCGGTGATCCTGTACGTCCACTTCTCGCACATCGAGCTGGCCTTCCTGTGGTACAACCTGTTGGCCCCGGCGATCGTGGTGGTGCTGGCGGTGCTGCTCCAGGCCTTGCTGCCCGCCCGTGAAAAGGTCCGGGATCCATCGATGCGCCACCCGGGAGGGTCGTGACATGCCGAAGGGCCGGAACGCTGCCTGTGGTCCCGAGGCACCTTTCCCTTGCGGCTCCAAGCATGCCGGGCGATCAGGCGCCACTTGCCGTGCTTGGGTGTAGCGGGCATCGTGATTGGGAAACCTTACATTTGGACCTTGACTCTTCGTAAAACCTTCAACCCCATAGACATGAAGAAGACGTTACTCGCCTGTCTCCTGATCGGTGGGGCCGCGTTGGCACAAGCCCAACGTACGCCCGGCCACGTGAAGCTGATGCAGCCTCTGGAGTTCGACATGAACCGCGGCACTGACACCGTGTATTCCTCGGTGTGGGACAACCCCGACACCCAGCCGGTGATCTACGGTGTGACCCCTCCGCCCGAAGGTCCTGGCGGTTACATCCTGGGCACCAATGGTTATGGTGACCTGAGCAAGGTCCAGGCCTTCCTGGTGGACGGTGCTCTGCTGGTGGATGAGATCATTTACTGGTTCGGTGCTGTGAGCGCCATCTCAGGCAACCCCAACTCGCACATCAAGTCCCGCCTGTACAACATGAACGGACCGGGTACCACCGCGAGCTCCACGGCCCTGAATGACTATCCCTTCGCGCCTGGCACCATTCTGGCCAGCCAGAACGTGCCCGCTACGGACCTTCAGTATGATCCCGATGGCAACTACACCCCCACCTCGGTGTTCTTCAACCCCGCGGTGCAAGTGGGTACGGAGTTCGCCGCCGGTTTCGAGTTCGGTTCCCTGGCCTCCCAGGACACCGCCGCGCTGGTGAGCACCCTCGATGGTGTGGTGGAGTTCGGTGAGTTCTGCTGGGAGCAGTGGGACAACGGCAACTGGTTCACCCTGCCCGGCGCTGGCTGGGGCGGTGGTTCCTTCGATGTGGATGCCTTCATCCTGGTGGTGGTGACCCCCACGGTGGGCATCGGCGAGAACTGGATGATGAACAACATGCGCATGACCTTCCTCAACGGCAACCTGAACAACGGCACCCCGGTGCTGCTGCAGTATGACGTGGTGCAGGATGGCCGCATGACGCTTGTGGTGCACAACGCCAAGGGCCAGGTGATGCATGAGCAGGCCATGGGCAACCAGGCCGTCGGCACCTACAACCTGACCCTGGATACCCAGAGCTGGGCCAACGGCAACTACTACGTGACCCTGCGCAACAACGGTCTGCCCCTGACCATGCGCCTGGTGGTGGCGAAGTAATTCCCGCCAAAGACCGATACCGCGAAGGGCCGCCCCATGGGGCGGCCCTTTCGCTTTCATGGCCGGGCTACCTTTCGAGCATGACGAAAGGCTGGGACCTGAAGGGCAAACGCGCTTTGATCACAGGGGGTACGCGCGGCATCGGTGCGGCCACGGTGGAACTGTTCATGGACCTTGGTGCTGATACGCTCGCCGTGGGGCGGACGGCATCGGACCATCCCGATCGCATCGCTGCGGATATCCGCACCCAGGCCGGACGGGAAGCCATCGTTCAGGAGGTCGCCCGTCGCTGGGGCGCGCTGGACATACTGGTGAACAACGCGGGTACCAACATTCGCAAACCCTGGGTGGCCCTGGGGGCGGAGGAGGAACGCACCGTGTTGGAGACCAACCTCTTGGGACCCGCGTCGCTGGCCCGGATGCTGCATCCGCTGTTGCGTGCTGGCCATGCTCCAAGTGTGGTGAATGTGGCGAGTGTCGCGGCCCATGTGGACGTGGGCAGCGGTTCGGCCTATGCCATGTCCAAGGCGGGGATCCTGGGTCTTACCCGCAGCCTGGCCGCGGAGTGGGCCGCTGATGGCATCCGGGTGAACGCGGTCTCACCTTGGTACATCCGTACACCACTCACAGCGCCGGTCCTTTCGGACCAGCAGCGACTGGCCCGCATTCTGGAACGGACCCCGCTGCGACGCGTGGGTTCCCCGGAGGAGGTGGCATCGGCCATCGCCTTCCTGGCCATGGACCGCAGCGGCTTCATCCACGGGCACGACCTGGTGGTGGATGGGGGCTTCCTCGCCAGCGGGATGTGATCCTTGGAAATAGAGAAAGCCACCGGACCCGGTGGCTTTCAAAGGTGATGCGACCTTGGGCCGGACTCAGCGTCCACGCATGCCACCCCGATCGGCGGGCTTCGCGGACTGGGCCTTGCCCCATTCGGCGATCTTCTCCTGGTTCATCTTCACATAGGCGGGATATTCCGCTTTCTCGCTCATGGCCAAACTTTCCTGGGCGGTGGCGATGGCCTCCTTGTAGCGGCCATTCGCCGCATAGGCCAGGGCCAGGCTGTGCAGGTTCCAGAAGCGCTTGTCGAGGTCCACGCTCTTCTGTGTTAGGCGCAGGGCTTCTTCGGGCATCAGCCCGCGGTCCACCAGGAATCGGCCGCTGGCATGGAATACCCTGAAGTCGGCGTCAGGTTTGGCGGTGGCTTCCTTGATGTTGGCCAGGGCGCGCTCGGTGGCATCGGCCTCAATGGCAACGCTCACCAGCGTACGCTCCCAACGCATTTGAAGCGAGGCCCGGTCGTCCTTCACGTTGTCGAAGCCCATGGTGAAGGTCTCCGTGGGATCGCAGCGCAGCGCATTCACCTTCACAGTGAGCACATCCTCCTCCTCCTTGCGGTCGCCTTCGCCCCAGAGTTCCGTGTTCTTGTTGAAGATCACCACCCACACCTCGTTGCCGGGTATGGTGAAGATGGAGTATTTGCCAGCGCCAATGTCGTTGCCTTCGATCTTCACAGGCCCGTCGAACTCGATGGTGGTGCACTTGTTCGCACCGGTGCGCCACACCTGGTCGAAGGGTACCAGGTCACCGAAAATGGCGCGCTCCCGCATGCTGGGACGGTTGTACTCCACCGTCACGTTGGTGAGTCCCACGATCTGCTCCACTTGGCCTTTGGGGCTGGCGGTGGGCAACTGCTGGGCATCGGCCACATCGGCGATGAGCATGGATAGAGCGGCGGCAATGAGGGTCCTTTTCATGTTGGGCGGGTTGAGGGATGATGTCGGGGTGGAATGCCGGTCAGGCCACCTTCAGGTTGCTGAGCCGTGACCCGTCGAACTTCTCGCGCGCATAGCTCAGGGTGATGCGCAGTTCGGCGGGACGCTCCGGTGATCCGGGCAGTTCATACATGGCATCGGTCATGATGGCCTCGCAAATGGAGCGCAGGCCACGTGCGCCGAGCTTGTACTCCAGGGCCTTTTCCACGATGAAGTCGAGCACCTTCTTGTCCAGGCTCAGCTTCACCTTGTCCATCTCGAAGAGCTTCACGTACTGCTTCACCAGGGCGTTCTTGGGCTCGGTGAGGATCCGGCGCAGGCTTTCGCGGTCCAGGGGATCGAGGTAGGTGAGCACGGGGAAGCGGCCGATGAGTTCGGGGATGAGGCCGTAGCTGCGCAGGTCGGTGGGGCTGACGTGCTGCAGCAACTCGTCATCACCCACGCGGCCGTCCTTGCTGGCCGAATAGCCCACGGCGGTGCTCTTCACCCTGCGTGCGATGATGCGCTGGATGCCGTCGAAGGCACCGCCGCATATGAAGAGGATGTTGCGGGTATCCACCTGGATGAGCTTCTGTTCCGGGTGTTTGCGGCCACCCTGTGGGGGAACGCTCACGGTGCTGCCTTCCAGCAGTTTCAACAAGGCCTGCTGCACGCCTTCGCCGCTTACGTCGCGCGTGATGCTGGGGGTGTCGCTCTTGCGGCTGATCTTGTCGATCTCGTCGATGAAGACGATGCCGCGTTCGGCCTTGCTCACATCGTAGTCGGCCGCCTGCAACAGGCGGCTGAGGATGCTCTCCACATCCTCGCCCACGTAGCCGGCCTCGGTGAGCACCGTGGCGTCGGCGATGGTGAAGGGCACGTTCAGCATGCGGGCGATGGTCTTCGCCAGCAGGGTCTTGCCGCTGCCGGTCTCGCCCACCAGGATGATGTTGCTCTTCTCGATCTCCACATCATCGGGCGCGGTGACGGGCTTCTGAAGGAGGCGCTTGTAGTGGTTGTACACGGCCACGCTGAGCACCTTCTTCGCATCGTCCTGGCCGATGACGTATTCATCGAGGAACCGCTTGATGTCGGCCGGCCGCTGCAGGATGAGGTTGCCCTCCATCTCGCTGCGCGAACGCTGGCTGAGTTCCTCGTTGATGATGTTCTGCGCCTGCGTGATGCAGCTGTCGCAGATGTGCCCGGTGATGCCGGCGATCAGGACGTTGGTGTCCTGCTTGTCGCGGCCGCAGAACGAGCACTTGATCTCTTTCTTCTCCATGGCGGATGGCTTCGAGGGGCTTGGTCCGGAACAGGGATGCGCAAGATACGACCACGTGGGGCGGCGGGTCCACTGCCCCGATGCTGGCCTATTTGTTGCGCACCAGGAGTTCGTCGATCATGCCATAGGCCTTGGCCTCTTCGGCCACCATCCAGTAGTCGCGGTCGCCGTCCTTCTCCACCTTCTCGTAGGGCTGGCCGCTGTGTTGGCTGATGATCTCGTAGAGTTCCTTCTTCAGTTTCAGCACCTCGCGCACGGTGATCTCCATGTCCGTGGCCTGCCCTTCGGCACCGCCCATGGGCTGGTGGATCATCACACGGCTGTGCTTCAGCGCGCTGCGTTTGCCCTTGCTGCCGGCACAGAGGAGCACGGCGCCCATGCTGGCGGCCATGCCGGTGCAGATGGTGGCCACGTCCGGGTTGATGTACTGCATGGTGTCGTAGATCCCCAATCCGGCGTACACACCGCCGCCCGGCGAGTTGATATAGATCTGGATGTCCTTCTTCGGGTCGGCGCTTTCCAGAAAGAGCAGTTGCGCCTGGATGATGTTGGCCACCTGGTCGTTGACACCGGTGCCGAGGAAGATGATCCGGTCGATCATCAACCGGTCGAACACGGAGATGGCCGTGCCGTGCAGTTGCCGCTCCTCGATGATCATCGGGGTCATGGAGGTGATGTAGCCGTGCAGCGTGTTGCTGCTGATGCCGCGGTGTTTCACGGCGTACTTGAGGAACTCGTCTGGTGGGAACATGTTTGCGATGTGGCGTGTGAGGTGGAACGTCCCGCGTGTGGCGGGGTTCAGGTGGTGCGGGCCAAGTTTACGAATTCATCGAGGGGCATCCGGCGTTCGGCCGGGCCGAGCAAGGTCTTGAAGTGGACGATGAGTTTCTGCTCCACGATGGTGTCGCGGATGCGGCGGATCTGCTCCTGGTCGCCCAGGATGCGACCGGCCATCTGCTGCAGCTTCTCACCTTCCGGCGCGGGCATGCCGTACTGCATGAACTGGTCGGCCACGTAGCGCTTGGCGAAGGCGTCGAGTTCCTCGCCCTTGGCTTCCAGGCCGTATTTCTCCAGCACGCGGTCCTCCACCAACTGGCGCTTGAGGCCTTCGGCGTATCCACTGTATCCCTCCTCCACCTGTTCGGCGGAGATGGGTTCCTTGCTCGTCTCCTGGATCCAGCGTTTCAAGAAGGCGTCGGGCAGTTCCACGCGGGTGTTGTCGCAAAGCTTCTTGAGCACCTGACGGCGGTATAGCTTGTCACTGTCACGGCGGAACATGTTCTCCAGCCCCTGCTTCACCTTGTCCTGGAAGGCGGCCTCGTCGGCCACGGCGTCCTTGCCGTACACCCGATCGAAAAGTTCCTGGCCCATGTCCGCGGGGATCATGCGCTTGATCTCCACGATGCGGAAAAGGAAGTTGCCCGTGAGCTGGTGGACGCGCTCATGGTCCACACCCAGCATGCGGGCCAGGTCCTCGTGGTCGCGGGCCACCTTGTGCGGGTCCACCACCACTTCGTCGCCCACGGCCTTGCCGGTGAGGGCTTCCCGTGTGGCCGCGTCCTCCAGGTACTCCAGGCTGATGGTGGCGCGGTTCAGGATGCCGCCTTCGAGGATATTCCCATCGGCGTCCAGTTCGATCATGTCGCCCAGCAGCATGTCCTTGTCGCCGCTTGTGGGTGCGTCCTCCACCTGCCCGAAACGCCGGCGCATGTCCTCGATCTCGCGCGTAACCATCTCCTCGGTCACGTCCACCATGGGGTATTCCACACCCAGCCGGTCATCCAGTTCGATCTCCAGCTCCGGGGCCATGCCCAGTTCGTAGGCGAACTCCATCTCACCCGGTCGATCCCAGTCGTTCCGGTCCTCGGCCGCTGGCATGGGCAATGGCTGGCCCAGCACGCGCAGGCGGTTCTCCTCCATGTACCGGCGCAGGTTCTCATCAATGAGGCGTTCCACCTCATTCACGAGCATGGCTTTGCCCACGCGCTTGCGGATGATGTTCATGGGCACCTGCCCTGGGCGGAAGCCGGGAAGTACTGCCTGCCGTCGCTGCTCCTTCAATGCCTTCTCAACGCCCGGGGCATAGTCTTCGGGGGCCAGTTTCACTTTCAGTGTGGCGGTGAGAACGCCGGTGTCTTCTTTCTCGATGATCATGCTGGGCGGGGAAATTGCGGGTTGCGGGTCAAGTTGTTGGTGGTCGTTGGGCGATCACGTGTGGCCTATGACGACTTAGGACCCATGCGGTCCGCTGTCACCCTTCCGGGCAGGGCCCTGGCGGAGGCGGTACGGACGGGGGGACTCGAACCCCCACACCTTGCGGTACCAGATCCTAAGTCTGGCGCGTCTACCAATTCCGCCACGTCCGTGCTTGAAAAGGCGGGCAAAGATAGCCGCCCGGCGAGCCCCCTCAGGCCGAGGGCAGGCCACATTACCTTCGCCCTCCCGCCAAGGGCGGCCAGTCAGGATGCGGCGCTTCGACCCCAAGGAATTGACCATTCCCGAGCTTCACGGTCACCTGGTGGGCGCGGTGGGGCCACGGCCGGTGGCCTTCGCCAGCACGGTCGATAGGGAGGGACAACGCAATCTCAGCCCCTTCAGCTTCTTCAACGTTTTCGGGGCCAACCCCCCGCTGATGATCTTCAGTCCGGCGAGGCGGGGACGCGACAACACCACCAAGCACACCTTCCACAACGTGAAGGACGTTCCCGAGGTGGTGATCAATGTGGTGACCTACAGCATGGTGCGTCAGGCCTCCCTGGCCAGTGGTGAATATCCCGAGGGTGTGGACGAGTTCGTGAAATCGGGCCTGACGCCCATCCCCGGTGAGCGGGTGCGCCCCTTCCGCGTGAAGGAGAGCCCCGTGCAGTTCGAGTGCGCGGTGAAGCAGGTGATCGAGACCGGCACCGGCGGCGGAGCGGGCAATCTGGTGATCTGCGAGGTGGTGCTCATCCACATCGATGAGGCGGTGCTCGACGAACGCGGCAGGATCGACCAGCGGAAGATCGATCTGGTGGGGCGCATGGGCGGGCATTTCTATTGCCGGGCGCATGGCGACGCGCTCTTCGAGCTGGCCCAGCCGAACACGAACACCGGGGTGGGGGTGGACGCGCTGCCGCCCGAGGCGCAGAGGAGTTCGGTCCTCACCGGCAGCGATCTGGGCCAGCTTGGCGCAGCACGCACCCTGCCCGATGAGACGAGCGTGAACGAATACAAGCTCACCGAACTCAGCGAGCTGTTCCTGGAACTGCAGGACGACAAGCGGGCATTGCTCGAAGCGCTGCACCTTCGTGCACAGGCCCTGCTGCGGGAGGACCGCGTGGACGAGGCCTGGAAAACGATACTCACCTACAACGCACGATAACCCCGGCCGTCAGGCCGACATCGCATCATCCAGGACCATGGCACAAGTAAGCATCACCGGCACCATCAAGGTGCTGGGCAAGACACAGGAGATCTCCGAGAAGTTCCGCAAGCGCGAGGTGGTGATCACCGAAGCGGGCGGGCAGTATCCGCAGCACATCCCCGTGGAGTTCACGCAGGATGGCTGCGCGCAGCTGGATCCGTTCAAGCCGGGCGATGAAGTGACCGTGAGCTGCTTCGTGAACGGCCGCGAGTGGACCGGCCGCGATGGCGTTACCAAGCACTTCCTGAGCCTGAAGGGCAATCGCATCGAACGCAGCGGAGCGTCCGTGTCGGCGGGCGGCGGAGGATATGCGGGCCAGAGCGCGCCGCCCCCTTCCGCGACCGATATGCCGCCGGCCGGCGACGAGGACGATCTGCCGTTCTGAACCGGATGATCAGCGCGCGGTGATGCCGCGCGTGTCCAGCGCATCGCGCAGCCCGTTGCCCACCAACATGAAGGCCAGCGTGAGCAGCATGATGCATACGCCCGGCAGCAGTGCCAGGTGCCAGAGCTCCGTGGTGATGTAGGGGTAGTAGCTGCGGATCATGCCACCCCAGCTGACCATGGGCAGTTGGGCACCTATGCCCAGGAAGCTGAGACCCGCTTCCATGAGGATGGCCGTGGCGAAGTTGGCCGCACTGATCACGATCACCGGCCCCATCACATTGGGAAGGATGTGGCGGAAGATGATGCGGCCATGCGTATAGCCCAGCGCCTTGGCCGCGTCCACATATTCCATCTCGCGCATCCGCAGCGTCTCACCACGCACGATGCGCGCCACTTCCACCCACATGGTAAGGCCCACGGCGATGAAGACCTGCACGAAGCCTTTGCCCAGGGCCAGGGTGATGGCGATCACCAGCAGCAGCGTGGGGATGCTCCAGATCACGTTCACCAACCACATGATGGCGTCGTCCACCGGCCAGCGGAACCGACGGCCGAACAGGCGGAAGCCGGGAGCCTCCGCGCGGAAATAGCCCGCCAGCGCACCCAGCGGAATGCCGATGAGCAGACTGATGAGCACGGCGATCAGACCCACGCTGAGGCTGATGGTGGTGCCGGCCATCAGGCGGCTGAGCACATCGCGCCCGAAGCTGTCGGTGCCCAGGAGATAGTGGCGGTCACCAGGTACCAGGGAAGCGGGGGCATGCACGCTTTCAAGGGGTTCGGGCAGCAGGTCGTTGAAGCCGTTGAAGCGCTCGAACGTGATGCTGTCTCCACGTCTTTCCCAACGATGCAGGGGGATCTCTTCGCCATCGGCGGCAAGCAGGAAGGTGGCACGGAAGCCAGGCGGCTGGTCCTTGATCTCCAGCACCTGGTGGTTGGCCCAGGGCGACCGGTCAGGGCGAATTAAGGGACCCAGCATGGCCACCAGCACCGCCATGCCGATAAACACCAGCCCGGCCACCGCGTTGCGATCGCGCATCAACCTGCGCAGGGCGATGCGTCCAAGGCTCTGGTCCGTTCCGGTGGAGGTGTTCAAACGCGGCGGCCTTTCCATGTGGGCCGGACGAAGATCGACAGCACGGCGATCACCGGGGCATACAGGGTGAAGAGGAACATGGCCACCAAGGTGGGCAAGGGGCCATCGCCTCCTTCCGCCGGGCCGGTATCACTTCGGAAAGAACGCATGGACGCTTGTTCCAAGCGGATGATCGGCAACGACCACAACAGCCAGGCCGCACCGATCAATACGCTCGTGTAGAAAAGTCCCTGCCCCACTTGGACATGGCTTATGGCCCACCAGGTAAGCACTGCCAATGCCCAGGGGAACAACAACGCGATGCTGGAGGTGACCGTTCCGCCAATGGCGCGGTGCCCGCGCATTTTGCCCGCCCAACGCAGGCGCTGCGCGAAGAATGCCCACCAGGTCCTTTCCGGTGCTGTGCGCACGGCTGCTTCCCGGTCCACCAGCACATCCACCGGCCAGCGATGCGCGCGCATGCGTGCCAGCAGCGACATGTCATCGCCACTGGCCCACCGATCGCCCGTGTAACCGCCCACGCGCAGGAACGCTTCGCGTGCGAAGGCCATGTTCGCACCATTGGCCAGCAGTGGCGAACCCATGCGCGCACTGCCGAGGGCCACACCTTGGAGGGCCAGTTGCTCCTTGCGTTGCAGCCAGGCGAGGAAGCCCCGGCCACCTGTCGTGTGGACCGGCAGCAGGAGCATCGCGGGCCGGTTCGTGGCCCAATGCCGGGCGATCGCCGCCAAGCGCCGGGGACCGCAGCGCACATCCGCATCCGTCACCACGATGAGGTCGCCCCTGGCCTGTGCGACACCCGCCTCCAGAGCGGCCTTCTTTCCTTGGGTATCCGCGAGCGCCAGATATTTCAACCCAGGCCAGCGATGCATCATGTCCCGGACCACGCGGGCCGTGCCGTCGGTGCTGTGATCGTCCACCACAAGCACCTCGAAAGCCGCTCCGGGAAGGTCCTGCGCATGCAGGTCCTGCAGCAAGGGGATGAGCGTACCGCCCGCATCTCGTGCCGGTACGATCACGGTGATCGACGTGGCGGCATCCGGCAGCGTGTCATGGTCCTCCGGGTCCTTTGCGAGCGCGCGTCGCCATTGGTCCAATACCAAGGCATGCACCGAGGCCAGTGCGAATGCCGAAAGCGCGGATATCAGCGACCAGCTCATGGTCCATCTGAGCCTTGTGCACGGATCCTTGCGGTGACGAGCACCACACCACCCACCGCGGCCGGCAGCACCAGGTTGATGGCCCACAGCGTGCTGGTGGCGAGGAGAACGCCTTCCGGTGCCGCGCCCAACGGTGTGAAGAAGGCCAATGCGGCGCTGCCCCGCACACCGATCTCGGTGAGCAGCACAGTGGGCACGATGGTGGCCACGAGATAGATGACCGGCACCACCAGCATGGTGGTCATGGGAGCCACCCCGATGCGGAACGCCTCGCACAGCAAGAGGTATTGGAAAGTGAACACCGCATAGCGCAACGCGCTCCACGTGAGCACTTCCAGCAATTCGATCCTGCGAAAGGTATTCAGCACGGCCGATGGCCTTTCAAGCCGCCGCAGGACCGGCAGGGCGAGGATCGATCCGCGCATGAGCGCGGGGAAGAGGTAGAGCACGAGGGTGCCCGCCGCCACCAGGCACGTGAGGGAGATGAGCGCTGCGGAATACCAACCCTCCGGCCAGGGCAGGGGATGTCCCGTGGCGAGCAAAGCGACCAGCGCCGTAACTCCGGCCAGCAGGGTGATCACGAATTGCGCGATGCTGCCCAGGGCGGTGGCGAAACCGCCCCGGACGCGGTCCCCGGGTTTCAGAAAGAGCACGCGGCCCAGGAACTCACCTGTGCGGTTCGGCGTCACCAGGCCGATGCTCGTGCCCGCTACGGTGGCGAGAAATGCGCGCCATGGCCGCAGCGGCTCCAACCGTTGCACCAGCCGGCGCCATTTCCAGGATTCAATGCCCCAATTCACCGGCACCAACACCAAGGCGGAAGCCACCAGCATCATGGCGCGACCGTCATCGGGAAGTCCGCGAAGCACTTGCAGGGCCAGCATACCTTTATCCGCACGCAGCTGCCACCAGAGGAATACACAGGCGAGCAGGAAGATCCCCCAGCGGAAGACCCACAGCAGCTTGCGGGCGGCAAGGATGGACGACAACGAGGTGGGCCTTTCGGCCAAAAGTAGGCGAGTACCCGGCGTGGCGGCCACGGCCAGCGGCCGCGTCATCCTCGGCATCGATCCCGGCACTTCGGTGATGGGCTTCGGTGTGATCCACGTGGACCAGCGCGCGATAAGACTGCTCGATGCGGGCGCCGTCAGGTTCCGATCGGACGATGACCACACGCTGAAACTGCGTGCCATCTTCCGCGAGACCATGGCCCTGATCGAAAGGCACCTGCCGGATGAACTGGCGATAGAAGCGCAGTTCTTCGGCAAGAACGTGCAGAGCATGCTCAAGCTCGGGCGCGCCCAGGGCGTGGCCATCGCAGCGGCCGTGCAGCGCGATATCGCCGTGGTGGAGTACGCGCCCAAACGCATCAAGCAGAGCATCACGGGCAATGGCAACGCAAGCAAGGAGCAGGTGGCCGCCATGCTGCTGAACATCCTTCGGGTGAGCACCTTGCCGACGAGCACCGATGCCACCGATGCGGTCGCCGTGGCGGTGTGCCACCACTTCGCCGGTTCCGCGATCACCGCTGCCGGCGGGCGTGCCGGCGGTGGGGGCTGGGCCGCTTTCGTGCGCAACAACCCCGATCGGTTGAAGTAGCGCAGATGCGACAACGAAGCGGACCGCCGCTCACGCTTCCCTGATGCGCTTCGCCAGCGCCGCCAGTTCGTCCTGCGTCATGCGCAGCTTGGGCCGGCTGAATTCCATGTCGTGGACACCATCGATCGGAATGAGGTGGATGTGCGCGTGGGGCACCTCCAGGCCGATCACCGTGAGCCCGATGCGCGCGCAGGGCACCACCGCGCTGATCTTGTGGGCCACCAGTTTGCCGAAGGGCAGCAGACCGGCGAGCACATCATCGTCCAGGTCGAACAGATAGTCCACTTCGATCTTGGGGATCACCAGGGTGTGGCCGGCGCGCAAGGGGTTGATGTCCAGAAAGGCGAGGTGCCGATCGTCCTCGGCCACCTTGTGGCAGGGGATCTCACCGCGCACGATCCGGGTGAAAATGGAGGCCATCAGCGGGTGATCTCGATCACTTCGAAACGCGTGATACCGGCCGGGGTCTCCACTTCGGCCACCTCACCGCGGGCCTTGCCCAGCAACCCCTTGCCGATGGGCGAACCCACGCTGATCTTGCCCAGCTTGATGTCCACTTCGGTCTCGGCCACCAGGATGAATTCGTGCCGGCTGCCTTTGTCCACATGGCGCACCACCACGCGGCTGTGGATGTACACGCGCGAGTCGTCCAGGCGTGAGCTGTCGATCAGCCGGGCGTTGGCCATCTGCTCCTCCATTTTGGCGATGCGCGCCTCCAACAGCCCTTGTTCCTCCTTGGCCGCGTGGTATTCGGCGTTCTCGCTCAGGTCGCCCTTGTCGCGCGCGTCGGCGATCTGCTGGCTCAGATGTGGGCGGTCCACGGTCTTCAGACGATGCAGTTCTTCCTGCAGTTTGCGGAGACCTTCTTCGGTGTAGTAGGCCGGGGTGCTCATGGGGCGGTGCCGGTTTCGGCGGGATACTCGTCCACAACGGGTGGATAGAATGGAAGAGGACCCCGTGAGGTCCTCTTCCAAGAAGGGTGTTATGTGATCAGAGCGTGATGCGCAGGCCGATGCTGTGTACGCCGGAGAAGGGGTTCGTGGCGCGATAGCCGTAGTCGATGGCCAGAGCGGACTTTTTCTCATCGCCGAAGGGAAAGTCCACGCTCAGACCGGCGCTGGGGCCGGTGAAGACGGTGGTGCGTTCCGCATCGTTGGTGATGCCATCCTCATACAGGTAGCCCGCGCGCAGGTGTACCATCTTGCGGAAGGCGTACTCCACACCGAGGATGCCCTGGTCCTTCGTAAAGGAGTTCGACACGAAGGTCCCGGCGAAGCTCAGGCGGTGCATGTCGTTCACGTGCCAGTCGTAGGAGAAGCCGATCGTGAGCAGGGAGGGGATCTCGAAACGGTCCGAGCGCTGTTCCAGCGTCAACTGGTCGCTGCCCTGCACCAGAAGGCCCTGCACCGAAAGACCATCGCCGGCGAATTGCATGGCGGGTCCCACGTTCTTCAACGCGATGCCGAAATGCACGTTGTCCAGCGGACCGGTCACGTATTGGATGCCGGCGTCGAAGCAGATGCCGCTGGTGCGCACGTTCGAGATGGCCTCACTCACCACGCGCAGGAGCATGCCGCCGTGGATGCTGTTGGAGAAGCTCTTGGCGTAGGATACCCCGATGTTCGCCAGGCTGGGGCTGAAGGTTCCCCGGCCGCCTTCGGGCACGTCCACCGTGGTCACCTCCAGTTCACCGAAGGACATGGTGGTGGCCGAGAAGCCCAGCACGCCGGATGCGCCCACATGCTGGCCAAGCCCCACGCTGTTGATCTGCACGCCCGCCCCCGACAGCCAGGTGGTGTTGGTGAAGAGCACCTCGGTGCGGCCCACGTGGGCCAGGCCCGCGATGTTGCCGAACATGGACTCCACCCCGCGGATGGAGGCGGTGTTGGCCAGGCCCCACCCGGCCGATCGCGCCCAGGGGTTGATCAGCAGTTGTGTGGCGCCCGCCGATCCCGCGCGGTCGGGGTTGCCCGCCCAGGCGGGCAGGGTGCCCAGGGCCACCAGGGCCGCGGCGGCGGCCAGCCGTTGTTTCGTACGCATCATCTCGTGCATCCTTGTATGGAGGGTCTTCAATCGCGTATCAGAAGTTCTGCAGATCGAGCGGCCGCAACGTGCCGAACCACTTGATCACTTTCTCGCCCACGCCGGGTACGTCCACATGGCAGATGTACACGCCGCCCGCGATCGGGATGTTGTTCTGGTTCTTCAGGTCCCAATCCAGGTAGGTGAGGTCGTTGTCCTTGCGGAACTTCCGCACCAGGGTGCCGCCCACGTTGTAGATGGAGATCGTGCACGTCTGTGGCAGGTTGATGAACTTCACCCGGTTGTCCAGACGCGATGTCTCATAGCCGCTGAAGGCGTTGTAGGGGTTGGGCACGATGTTGATCATGTCCAGCGCCTCGTTGGCCACGGCGAGCACACCGGTCTCGGTCTGCAGCCCGCGCGTGCTGAAGCTGTACAGCGGCAGGCCGTTGTTGCGCTCGGGATTGATCGGCGCCAGTGAACCGGGGTAGTCCACGTAACGGGTGTACTTGCGCTCCACGTTCAGCACGATGCGCACGTCGGTCTCCAGCAATTGGCGGCCAGGCACCAGCATGGCGCTGCCCACCCAGCCCACGGCGCGGAACACGCGGCGCAGAGGCTCGGGCTGTGTGCTTTGGATCGTCGTGTAGATGAAGCGGCACTCGTCATAACCCGGGATGCGGATCTCGGAGTTGGCAGCACCGGCGGCTTGGCGGCGGTCGTTCTTGAAGACGTAGATCCAGTGGCATCCGCCGAAGACCGGCTCACCGGCGTCGGTGAAGAGCTCCGAACTGGGGTTCCAGATCATGTCGCGCCCGATCTCGCCACCCCAGAAGCTGTTCTCCGAGTAGGCGATGTTCAGGCGTTCGCCGGTCTCCAGGTCGATGGCGTAGCCCGGGAACCAGCCGGCCCCGGTGGGCTGCTCGCCGCCCAAGGTGGCTTCGTCATTGTTGGCGCCGGGGCTGCCGGCCTTGCGACCTTCCTTGTCTATGCTCGGGGCGGCACGCAGCGCAAGCTTGGCGGCACCACCTTCAGCGAGCACGGGAGCCGTGCTGCCTTCATTCTCCAGCACCACGGCGCGCGACCACTTGCTCTTGTCCTTGGTGAAGACCACCTGGATGCTCGGTGTCTCGTGGAGGAAGGAAGCACTGCTCTGGGTGAGCGACACCTGCTGGTTGTTGCTCGGTTGGAAGGAAGCCTGGCCCACCAAGGCCCAAGGCGCCCACGTGCCGCCCAACAGGCGCTCATACAACTGCTCGTTGTCGCGTCCCGCGCGGTCGTTGTAGATGGTCGCATCAAAGGTCTGGGTGCCCGAACGGATCCAGTTGGTGGGGATAGGGCCTTCGCCATCGGGGATGCCCGTCAACCAAGCCTTGGAGGGATCGGCGAAACTGATCGCGCCATTGCCGATGGGCAGGGTCGTCAGGTTGTTGCTCGCATCGAAGGGGTAGAACGTTTGACCGATGGTCACCGAGATGCCCCACTGCGGGAACAGCTGTTCATACTCCAGGTTTATCACGCGGTCGCTGAACACCGTCTGGTCGGTCGACAGATTCTTGATGTACCAGTAAGCATCATCCAGATTGTTCGGGGTGATGGAGTCCTGGAACCAGACTTCGAAGTCGGCCTCGGGCACGCTCAGCGGGTCCACCACGCGCACATTGATCGGACCTGCGCCGGTCTTGTAGACCAGCTTGTCACTGCGCCAGGGCGGACCGGCGGTGATGGCGTTCTCGGATTCGGCCGTCAACTCCAGGCGCAGCCCACCGTTGCCGGCACCCTCCCAGCGGGTCACCTGCATCTGATCACCGAACTGCGCGTTCTGGATCGTACCACCATTGCCCGGAGCGGGCTTGTGCGGGATGCCCACGTAGGATCGGATGGCACCGAAGGCGGCTTTGCGGCCAGCCACGTAACGGAAGGCCTGGCCGGAACCGGAGGCCACGTTGTAATCCTCGAAGTTGTTGTACCCGTACGTGATCGCCAGGAAGTAATAGCTCTTGAAGTTCACCAGTTGCTTGTCGCCTTGGGCGAAGGCGTCCTCGGTGATCCGCACGGCATGCTTGATGCCCTCATCAGCGCCATTCACCATCTCACGCGGTACGGCCAGGTCCAGGGTCGGATCGTAGAGGTAGTTGATGATCTGCCCGATGCCGTCCTTCTTGTCGGCTTGGTAGACCAGGCGCGCCTTGTTCACGTCCTCGATGTCGGAAACGCTCACGGTGGCGTCCTTCAGCTGGTAGAGCTTGTAGCCCTGGAAGCGGTAGAAGCGATCGTAGGGGTTGCCGTTCACGTCGGTGGCGGGAATGGTGGGATCGAGTTCCTGGTAGTTCTCGTTCTCGTTGTTGCTGCCCGGCGGATTGAGCAGGAAGACGATCAGCTCGCGGTCCAGTTCCCGGATGTCCAGATCAGGTGCGTCGGGACCATCGAGGATCTTGAAGCAGTTGTCGAAGAGGGCCTGGGCCTTGTCGTCGGCCAGGCGCATCAGTTCCACGCTGGCCACGGCGCCGCCTTGCGAAGCACGGGCGTAGACCACACCCACCGTGATGTTGTTGTATGCGCCCGGCTCCAGGGTGAAAGGACCTGCGCTCTGGGCGAATCGGCGGTCGGGCTGGGCAGGGGTCTGCTCCAGTTCGCGCCAGTCGGCCTGCGGTGCGCAGTCGGTACCCCAGCCCACGGGGTCGGTGCTCCAGGGGAACATGTAGAAGGCGCGTAGGGCGTTGGGGTCCTCGCTGTAGCCATTGCCGCCGTAGGTCTGCGGGCGGTTGTTCTTCCAGATGGAACGCAGGTAGTTGTAGAAGTGCGTGGCGTTGGCGGGGTCGGTCAGGTTCGGGTTGCCCTCCCGGTTGAAGTAGATGAAGGCGCGCATGCCGAAGCGCTCATTGTCGATCACACCGTCGCCGTAACCGATGCCGATGCCATTGTAGGGAATACCGCCCTGCTGCTGGTACTCCTGGCAGCTCAGACCCTGGAGGGGGCCGGGGTTGTCGATGTCGTCATAGTCCTGGAAGGGACCCTCGAAGAAGTCCACGCCGATGGCGGGCGGCGGCGGATTGGGGCCTCCATAGCCCACGGCACCCAGGCAGGGCTCGTCCACATCGCTCCAGTTGTAGCAGAAGCCCAGACCGCGCTGCACATCGCAGCCGGTGAAGTCGTCGTTGGAGCAGCCCACGTCGGGGTCCACGAAGTGGCCGAAATACGTGTTGAGCAGGGTCTGCGTGCCCCGGTTGATCACCACGTAGTTGTAGAAGGTCATGTTGTTGATCTCGTCGTTCGAGTTGAACGAGAAAGCCTGGGCCTGCACTTCCAGGCCGATGGGCTGGCCCTGGGTCTCGGTATGCACGTTGCCCTTGTCGTTGAAGATCCAGAAGATGTTGTCGTCACCGAAGAGGGGCACGGGATCCTCGCGGAATTTCGATTTGCAGTCCTCCACGGAGAGGTTGAAGCCGTAGTCCGGATAGTCGCCGTCGAATGGGTTGTAGAAACCATCACCGTCCCAGTCCACGAAAGGCGCCAGGTAGAGCGCCTGTCCGGCGTCCACATTGCCCATGGCGGGCCAGGTGATGAAATCCGGGGGTATCGAATAGCCATTGGGGAAGAGCACCTCCAAGTCGCACTCGGGGTCCTCTGAGCAGAGTTTCCACTGGATGTGGGCTTCGGCCTGGCTGCGCTTGGTCTGCCAGAAACGGTCGTATTGCTGGCACACATCGAAGTCCACGGAAGCATCACCCGTCACGGTCAGCGGGCCTGGCCAGAAATCATTGCGACCGCTGGCGCGGTAGAGCACCGCGGCGATCTTCAACTGGTTGTCGGGCGAAAGCCCGCCCATCCACAGGGCACCCGTGTAGATCGCGTTGGGGCCGCTGAAATCGGCGGTTTTGGGCACTTCATAGCCCGAGCGTCCCGAGGCGCGGCGGGTCCACTTGTTGCCGCCGTTCTCGATCACCGCACGCACGTTGTTGAAGTTCAACTGTATGATGCGCGAAGAGGGTGCGCAACTGGCCGCCTTCGCCGACCCTTGTGGGGGTGGCGGTGGGGGGGCGTTGTAGCCCGAACCCGCGGGTGGTGCGATAGCCCAGGCATACATGCCCAGACACGCGGCGAGACTCAGAGCGAAGGTTCTGGTGGAAAACGCGCTGTGAGTGCCTTTCATGGTGTGTGGTCGTTTGTGCATCAGAAGTCGAATCGGACACCCAGGCGGATCTGGCGTGGGAGGCCGAAATTGAAGGGGTTCTCGATCCGAAGCGTGTACAGATCGCGGAAGGCGTCGGGGTCCACCTGGCTGCGGTCCGTCAGCAGGGCCAGGAAGCCGTCGTTGTCGGGCGAGCCGGTGAAGCGGTACACGTTGATGATGTTGCGGGTGTTGAACAGGTTCGTCACCAGCAGGAAGACGTTCAGGTTGGCGCTCTTGGCCTTGTCGCCCTCACCGCCGAACTTCAACGGGATGTCGCGGTCGATCTGCATGTCGGTGACGAACTGCCAGGGCAGGCGCGCGCCATTGAGCGATCCGTCGAGACGGTAGTTGCCCGAACCGGCACCCTCGTTCACCACCTGGCTGCTGCGGCTGTACGGCGTGCCGCTGCCCAGGATGCTCACGAAGTTCACGCCCGTGCGCTGGAGGATGGGCGTATCGAACAGCATCGGTCCGTTGTAGTCCTTGCCACCACCGTAGCGGAAATCGACGGTCGCTTGGAAGCGGTGGCGCTGGTCGAAGTCGAGCGGCGAAATGGTTCGCAGGTTCGGCTGGCCGGAGTTGATCAGGTTGATGCCCGTGTTCGGGCCGGAACCGGTGCCGTCGGCGAACTGCAGGGTGTAGCCCAGGCGCATCCACACGTTGCCCGTGCGGCGCAGGTCGTAGGCCAGGCTGAAGCCCTTGACGGTGCCGAAGTCGAAGTTGTCGTAGGTGCGATAGTCACGCGGCCAGGCGTTCAGCACGTTGCGGATCTGGATCTGGTCACGCAATTCGCGGTAGAAGGCGGCGATCTTCAGCGAGGAACTCTTGGTCAGTACCTGCTGGAAACCCAGTTCATAATCGATGGTCTTCGTGGGACGCAGGTTCGGGTTGGTCAGGATCTCGCCTGTGTTCTCGATGTAGGCGTAGCCGATCAGGTCCAATCGGCTCTGGATGGCGTTCGGGCGCTGGGTCAGCACATCGTAGTGGGCGAAGAAGACGGCCTCATCGCTGATGGGGAAGGAGAAGGCGATGCGGGGCATCACGTTCACCGCGGGCGCATAGTCGCGGAAGGCTTCCTTGCTCAGGTTGCTGCCGATGAGGCTGCCGGCGTTGCCACGTTCGATCAGATAAGGTCGGATGGAGCCGCCTTCCTGCAGGCTGGTGCCATCGGCCAGTTCCACGCCCGTGGCGCTGTACCAGATGTCGCCATTACGGTAACCCTTGATGACGTTCGGACTTTCGTAGTTGTCCACGTACACCACGTAGTCGTTGCCGATGTTGCCCGGGCGGTTGGCCAGCTGTTCGGAGATCGATACGTCTGGCACGCTCGATCCGGCGGTGTAGGCGTCCTGCCACAGGTACATGTCCTTCAACACGTTCTGGTTCGCGTCGTAACGGTCCACGCGCACACCCACGTTGAAGATGATGTCGTCGAAGGCGAATTTGTCCATCACATAGCCGGCCATGTAGATCGGCTGGAAGGGCGCCTGCAAACGGGTGAAGTTGCCGTTCACGTCCTTCTCGTCGAAGAAGCTGTTGAAGCTTGGGCGGCCCGTGAGGCGGTTGCCCAGGTGGTCATAGCCCACATAGCTCACCAGGTTGTTGCCGTCGTTGATCAGCTCGTCCGGGGAGAACATGTCCAGGCTGAAGACCCCGGGATCAAGGGCGTCGATGTCGATGTAGTCCAGGCCGTTGGGGTCCAGGCCCAGGGCTTCACGCAGACTGCGGTCGAAGTAGCGCTGGTCGTCGCCGCGGTTCCGCGAATAGAAGTAGAAGGGGAAGGGGCTCTGGGGCAGCAGCGCGATGTTGGTCACGGCCGTGTCCTGCCACTCCTCGATGTGGAAGTTGGCCAACTGGCGACCGCGCGTCCACAGGCCCACCGGAGCCAGATCATAGCGGCGCTGGGTCAGTTGCTCGTATTCCACCCCCACCATTACGGCATGCTGGCCGATGTCGGCGCTGCCCATGGCCGTGAAACGTACCTGATCGTTCTGGCGGCGGCGGAAGGGCGCACCGTTGGGGTCGTCGATGAAGCCGATGTTGTTCCAGAGCTGGTACAGCGAAGCCGGGCGCATGCCGTTCCACAGCACGCCACGGGCCACCGTCTCCTGGAAGTTCTGGTAGAAGCCCACATAGTTGGGGTCGCTGCCGCCCGGTGCGCCGAAGAGCTCCTGTATGGGGAATTGCTCCGGTGCGAAGGCGTTGAAGTAGAAGTTGTTGACCGCGGCCAGGTCCGGGTTCTGGGTGCCAGGGGTGAAGGTCACCAAGGTGTCGCGCTCACCGATCTGGTCCCATCGTCCGTTGCGGAACTCGAACTGCGGCGCCCTGTGGGTGATGAACTTGCCTACATAACCATAGTCGAAGAAGCGGTCGCCATGGACGAAGTCCTCCACGTTGTTCTGGTACCGCGAGTAGTCCAGTTGCAGGGAGTAGTAGGCGTTCTTGATCGTGGCGCGCTTCTCCTCCTCATCGGTGCGGTTCTGGAAGCGCTGGGTGAAGCGCACGAAGGTGCGCCAGGTGCTCTCCTTGATGCGGGTGTTGTTGTCCGCGTTCAGCAGGGAGTTGCGGCGGTTGAAGATCTGGCGGTTGCTGTAGTCCACCGAACCACCCACGCTCAGGTTGATGGTGGGGGTGGTGGTGATGTCGATCTTGCCGGAGCCCAGGTAGTAGATCTCGCCGGCGTTCTGGCGGGTCTTCAGCATTTCGGTATCACTGGTGCGCAGATACTCGCTGCCATAGACCAGGGTGTAATCATTCACGCCGCTCTGGAATAGGCGCACAGGGTTCTCCAGCAGGAAGTCGCGCACTTCGGGCCTTACGCGCACGTCACCCGTGTAGAGCGGACGGCCATCCACGATGTTGCTGTACTGGCCCGAGAGGAAGAAGCCGATCAGGGGTTTGGTCTTGTTGCCGATGCTGTCCTTCTTGAACAGCAGCGGGCCCGAGAGGCTGGCCTCCAATTGATTGAAGCCGTATTTGTCCAGGCCGTACACGGTGGTGATGTCTTCTCCGAACTTGTAACCGGAAGTAAGGTATTCCACCCCACCGAAGAAGTTCCGGCTTGGGCCACGAGTGGTGATGTTGATCAGACCACCGGTCACGTCGCCATAGTTGGCGGGCACCCCGCCGGTGATCACCTGCACCTCCTCAATGGCGCTCTTGGGCAGACCGGTGCCGGCGCCTGCGGGCACCTTCACACCATCTATATAGTAATAGGTGTTCTCGGCGCGCGCGCCGCGGATGCTGATGCCCCCGCCCGTGCCGGCATCGCTGGTGCCCGCCACCGTGGTGGCGATGGAGGCCGCCGAACGGCCGGGCATCTTGGCGATGTCCTCACGGGTCACCGTGCCACCGCTGGCCCCGCCGTCGCGGTCGATCAGGGGCACGGTGTATTGCACCACCTCGAATTCCTTCAGCTCGATACCCTGGGTGAGCTTCAGGTCCAGGAAGGTGATGCGGTTGGCGCTCACCACCACGCCCACCTGCTTGTAGGGCTGGTAACCCACGTAGGTCACCACCACATCATAGGTGCCGGGGTCGATCGGCTTGATGTCGTAAGCACCGTTGAAGTCCGAGGCCGCCCCCGTCACCTGCTGGCCGCCGCGCTCCAGCACGACGTTCACGAACGGCAGGGGTTCGCCGGATTTGTTATCGGTGATCTTGCCCCGTAGACTGCCGGTGCCTTGTTGGGCATGCAGTGCCATCACCAAAGGGAACAGGGCGACTGTGGAGAATAGCCTTCTCACCATCAACGGAAAGGTTTATCGTTCAGCGGTACTGCGCAACGAGGGGGCGTAAATATAGGAAGATCCCGGATCGGCAAAATTTTCCTTGATACGCGGGAAATGCTTGTCCCCGTAAGGGTTTCGGCGTATGCTGCGACCGTGTCGGAAGGGTGTGCGCGCATGGGCTTCCCATCATCGGCGGGAAAGATATCCGCATGGGCGATCCATGGCGGAGGTGGTCCGCGCCAAGATCATGGCATACCTATACAGGTCTGGGCTACCTTTTCCGCTTGAACAGTGCCGGCGGGAAGCGGTCGCGCGGCGCGCCGGGCTTGCCCTTGTCGGAATGCTTCAAGTTCCGCTTGATGCGCTTGCGCGACTCCTTGTCCTGGATGGAGAGGTGGTGCTTGCGGTCCTCCTTCTCCTTCGTCTTGCGGGCTTTGGCGTCCTCCTTCTTCTTCTTGGCCTGGTTCTTCTCGAACTGTTTCTTGCTGATGCCGTCCTGCGCCACCGCCACCGGTGGAAGGGCGCACCACAGGGTGGCCACCAGGATCATCCGCATCAACTGGCGCAACATGGATGCAAGGATAACGCCCGCATCACCGTTCCTGGCATGTCTACCTTTGATTGTCGAACCCCAGGGATGGACCATTGACATGCGCCGCATCGCTCATATCCTGATCGCCTTTTTGTCCTTGGCCACGGTGCTGGGCGCGTGCCGCAAGGACCGTCCAGGTGGCGTGCCCTTGACGCCGGTGGACATCACCATCAACGTGAACAACCCGGCCTATGCGGACCTGTCCGTGCCGGGAGGCTGGCTCTATCTCACCGGTGGATCCATGGGGATCATCGTCTACCGCAAGTCCATGGCGGAGTTCATGGCCATGGACCGGCATTGCCCCTATCAGCCCCAGGACTATTGCCGGGTGTATGTGGATGACAGCGAGGTGATCGCGCGCGATACGCTCTGCTGCGGATCGGCCTACTTGATCATGGATGGCAGCGTCACCCAAGGGCCGTCCGCCCTGCCGCTGCAGCCCTACAACACGGCCTTCAACGGCACGATCCTGAGGATCTACAACTGAGGCTGGGACGCGTTCGGGCCCCTGCGCTGGTTTGAAGGGTGAAGCACCCCCGCTGAAAAGCGAAGGGGTCGGCGTTAGCCGACCCCTTCCTATCTCATGAACCGGTCATCAACCCCTCATCCTCCAACCTCTCATCTTCCTCAGTACCGGTATTCATCACTCTTGAACGGCCCCTCTTTCGGCACGCCGATGTACTTGGCCTGCTCGTTGGAAAGCTCCTCGAGTTCCACACCGATCTTCTCCAGGTGCAGTCGCGCCACCATCTCATCGAGGTGCTTGGGCAGCACATACACCTTGTTCTCGTACTTGTCGTGGTACTTCCACAGTTCGATCTGCGCCAGCGTCTGGTTGGTGAAGCTGTTGCTCATCACAAAGCTGGGGTGGCCGGTGGCGCAACCCAGGTTCACCAGGCGGCCTTCGGCCAGGATGATGATGTCCCTGCCGTCCACATTGTACTTGTCCACCTGCGGCTTGATCTCCACTTTGGTGTGGCCGTAGGCCTTGTTCAGCCAGGCCATGTCGATCTCGTTGTCGAAGTGGCCGATGTTGCACACGATGGCCTTGTCCTTCAAGGCGCGGAAATGGCGCTCGGTGACGATGTTGAAGTTGCCCGTGGCCGTGATGACGATGTCCACCCGGCCGATCACCGTGTCGAGTTGCTTCACCTCATAACCGTCCATGGCGGCCTGAAGGGCGCAGATGGGGTCGATCTCGGTGACCACCACGCGGGCGCCGGCGCCACGCAGGGAAGCGGCCGTGCCCTTGCCCACATCGCCGTAGCCGCAAACCACGGCCACCTTGCCGGCCATCATGATGTCGGTGGCCCGGCGGATGGCGTCCACGGCGCTCTCCTTGCAGCCGTACTTGTTATCGAACTTGCTCTTGGTGACACTGTCGTTCACATTGATGGCCGGCATCGGCAGGGTGCCCGCCTTCTCGCGGTCGCGCAGCCGCAGCACACCAGTGGTGGTCTCCTCGCTCAGGCCGCGGATACCCTTGATCAACTCGGGGTATTTGTCGAAGACCATGTTGGTGAGGTCACCACCATCATCGAGGATCATGTTCAGCGGCTGGCCATCGGGGAAGGCGAAGAGCGTCTGCTCGATGCACCAGTCGAACTCCTCGTTGTTCATGCCCTTCCAGGCGTACACGGGGATGCCCGCTGCGGCGATGGCGGCGGCGGCATGGTCCTGGGTGCTGAAGATGTTGCAGCTGCTCCAGCTCACCTCGGCGCCGAGCTCCTTAAGGGTCTCGATCAGCACGGCGGTCTGGATGGTCATGTGCAGGCAGCCCGCGATGCGTGCTCCGGCCAGGGGCTTCTCCTTGCCGTAGCGCTCGCGCAGCGCCATCAGGCCCGGCATCTCGGCCTCGGCCAGTTCGATCTCCTTCCGGCCCCAATCGGCCAGGGAGATATCCTTCACCTTGTACTTCAGTTGTTCAGTGGTCTTGGGCATGGTCGTTTCCATCGGGTCGCAAAGGTAGGAGGATGGGATGGGACAGTGGTTCGGAAGAACGCGCTGCTGACCAGATGGTTCGTCAGGCCGGGTGGCCACATGGTCACTTGTTGCCTTCCCCAGCCGCCGCCCTTGGCGATATCAGATTCGCGAACAGCCGATACGCTCCCGGCACCCCCGCCGGCAACTGCCGGAAGAAGCTGATCCCCGTATAGATGAACCGTCCCTTGCCATGGTCCGCCACGATCAGCGCGCCGTTCAGCGGTTCTTCGCCGGGGTCGTTCCATGCGATCAGGGGCGTGTAGTGGGTGCCGAAGTCGGTGGCGAAGTAGAGGCCGCGTTCCTGCACCCAGCCTTCGAAGTCAGCGGCGGTGATGGTGTTCGGTGTATTGAGCAATGCGTGCTTGGGATCGAGGAAGGTGGGCGGCGCTTCCTCCACGGTGACACGTCCGCGACCGATGGTGAAGGGATGCGGCCCCAGCGTGGCGGGATCGATCTGGAAATCGCTGGCGCCGGAGAAGAAGCGCGGCGTGGTGTTGTACTGCACGATGAGCGTGCCGCCCTCCTCCACGTAGCGCAGCAGCAGCGGGTGCAGCTCCTTCATGCCCTTGGTGGCGTTGTAGGCGCGGATGCCGGTGACGATGGCGTCGTACTTCTTCAGCTCCTCCAGCTTGGCTGAAGCGGGTTCGATGAACTCCACCACCACACCCAGTTGCTCCATGGCCTGCGGCACTTCATCGCCCGCGCCCTTCACGTAGCCCACGCGTTTGGCGGTGGACTTCACATCCAGCGGCACCAGCTTCACCTCGGCGGGCGTGTAGTACACCTGGGGCATGATATGCGGGTAGTCGATCTCGTGCAGCGTGCGATCGGCCTTCCCCTTCGGCCCGCTGAACTCGAACTTCACCGGACCACCTTTCGCGTTGGCTGATGGCATCAACTGAAAGGTGAAGCCCTGCCGCTCGTTGCGCTTGGCGATGTGTACCAGCTTCAGGTCCTTGGTGGTGCCCCAGCCTTCGGGCAGCGTCACGTTCAACTGACCGGTGAGGCTGTCGGTGAGCGCCTCCACCTCCACGGTGATGCTCTGCGTGCCGCCAGTGGCGATGAGCACATCGCTCTTCGGGATCACCGAAGCCACGGGCGTGACGTACACCGGGCGGATGCGCTCACCGGCCACGCGGTCGACCCATTTGTGCATGGGGGAAAGTCCGCTGCGGATGGGAGCTGCGCCAGGGATCACGATATCCATTTGTCCGTACAAATTGCCTGGCAGGATCGGCATTCCGATGTAGGCGGCATCGGTTGGAACATGAAGGTCGCCGTGCGACAGGTCAAGCCAGTAGGGCATGTCTGGCACATCAAGCGTTCGTGGGTCTGACATCTTCCGCTCCACTTTCCCCCATGGCGGAACGGTGACCGGCTGGCGATCCGGTTCCCGGAAGCCAACGACGATATTCCGTACCTCGTAACCGAGCCCCCCACGATCCACCGCCTGGAGGTCGTAGGTGGTGGCATCACCGCCTGCGATGGTTCCCGACGGAAGAAGGGATTCCACCACCATGCCGGAGCAGACCCTCAAGAGTTCCTCCAACTGCAATGAGACCTTGCGTTCGAGTTTGGAGTTCTTGGGTCGATCGACCGCTTGCCTGATCCGCTCCAACGCAGCGATGCTCTTCGATGGATCCTTGAGATCGAAGGCCGACATCATCTCCGTGATCGAACGCGCTATCTCGGGTCGCCCCACCCGCCCCCACGTCATGTCGATCCCCTCGAAGATGTCCTTCGTCTTCGGCCTGTCACCTTTTATCAGCTTGAGATACTCCAACGATTCCCCCCGCGTTTCCGCCGCGCCAAAGCCCTGGCTCTTGTGCATGCTGCGGCTGCGTCCGGCGATCTCCGTGTAGCTCAGGCCCAGCAGCGGGTCGTAGCCGCCCACGTCCACGCTGAACCAGTCGGGGTCGCTCTTCGCGATGTCGGCCAGGTCCTTCTTCCACCAAGTGCTGCCGTTGAAGAAGAGGCGGCGCGGCTGCCATGGTTCGAGGCCTTGTTCCAGTTGCTCAGGAAACGCCTTGGGATCACCGGCCAGGTCGAAGGCCTCCTCGGCGAGGATGGCGCTGGCCTCGTGGTGGCCGTGGCCCGCGCTGCGGTCGGGCGCGAAGCGGGTGATGATCACATCGGGCCGGAACATCCGGATCACGCGCACCACATCGCTCAGCACCTCCTGCTTGCCCCATTTATCAAAGCTTTCCGCAGCGGTCTTGCTATACCCAAAGTCCACCGCGCGGGTGAAGAATTGTTCCCCGCCGTCGATGCGGCGCGCTTCCATCAGCTCCTGCGTGCGGATGATGCCCAGCGCATCACCCAACTCGGGTCCGATGAGGTTCTGTCCGCCATCGCCACGCGTGAGGCTGAGGTTGCCGGTGCGCACCTTCTTGCCGTTGGCCAGCCAGGCGATCAGGCGGGTGTTCTCGTCGTCGGGATGCGCCACGATGTAGAGCACGCTGCCCAGCACGTTGAGCTTCTGCATGCGGTGCAGGATCTCCGCGGCGTGGGGCTGGGCGGGAGGGCGTTGCGGGAATACGCTTTGCGTGAAGCCAAGGAGTGCGACGATGGTAAGTCGTGCGCGAGAAAAGGCGTAGTGCATGTGCCGAAGGTAGAATGCGGGAGTGCGCTGCTGGCCTCTGGCTACTGGCCGATCCCGCCATGTGGGTCTTGAGGGGGCCAGTAGCCAGCAGCTAAAGGCGAATAGCCAGCAGCCAATGGCCAGCAGCTACCTTCGGAAAAACCGGACCACTATGAGAGACTTCACCAAACTGGAGATGTGGCAGCTGGGAATGGACATTGCCGTTGAAGTGACGGATATCCTTGAAACCATCCCAAATACGAAAGCCGGGTTCAAGATCCGGGACCAAGCAGACGACGCTGCATGTTCGATAGCATCCAACATTGCCGAGGGAAGCTCACGACGAAGCGAAAAGGAGAAATTCCGCTATTTCGAATATGCCTTGGGATCGGCCTTCGAACTACAGACACGCATGCTGATCCTTCAGCGTCGCAAGTATGTTGATGAAGCCGTAGTGAACAAATTTCTGGAGAAGGTCGTGACCGTTCAGAAGAAGATGGGTGCCTTCATGGGCGTACTCAATGCATAGGTTGATCGCTGCTGGCTATTGGCTGCGGCTGCCAGACTTGGGAGAACTTGGCCAGCAGCCAGTAGCCAGCATCGCATTCACACCACCTGCTCCGCCAGCACCTCGGCGATCTTCTCCTTGTAGCTGCGGCCGCTCACGATGCGTTCGTTGTTGGCCATGCTGAAGAGGAATTCGTTGTTGCCGCTGTAGCGCGTGTTGCGCACATGGGCCAGGTTCACGATGTAGCTGCGGTGGATGCGCAGGAAGCGCGCCGGGTCCAGGTCGGTCTCCACGGCGTTCATCGTCATGCGGTGCAGGAAGTGCCGGTCCTTCAACTGGAGGCTCAGGTAATTGCCCTCGGCCTTCAGGTAGACGATGTCATCCGTGCGCACGGTGTACTCGCGGCCTTTCTCGCGGATGATGAAACGCTCGGTGAACTCGTGGTTGGCATGCATGTGTTCGCGTACCAGGTCCATCAATTTGCCGGTGAGCTTCGTGCTCTGCCGCATCTCGATGAAACGCTTCGCCTTCTCCACTGAAGCGAAAAGGCGGTCGTCATCGAAGGGTTTCAGCAGGTAGTCCACGGCGTTCACATCGAAGGCCTTCAGGGCGTACTGGTCGTGCGCGGTGATGAAGACCACGAAGGGGACCGGGGTGCCACCGTTCTCGCGGTGCAGGTGCTCCATCACTTCGAAGCCGTTCATGCCGGGCATCTGCACATCCAGGAAGAGCAGGTCGGGCCGCCGGTCGCGCACGCGTTCCAGGGCTTCGGGTCCGCTGCCGCATTCGCCCAGCAGGTCGATGGCGGGTTCCTGTTCCAGCAATCGTGCGACACGCGCCCGAGCGGCGGGTTCATCATCCACGATGATCGTCCTGATGTGTTTCATGGGGTCCTGCGTTGTTCGATGGGCAGCATGATGTCGGCGATGAAGCCATTCCCGCCGGGTGAAGCGATCCTGAAGTCGGCGGCCTCGCCATAGAGCAGCCGCAATCGTTCGCGCACGTTGCGCAGGCCGATGCCGCCGTTGCTCATGGCCTTGTCGGTATCGGCACAGCCCTGGCCATCATCGCGTACGCTCAGCAGCAGGGTGCCGTTCCGGCGTTCGGCGGTGATGACGATCTCCACGCCACCGCGTATCGCGTCCGGTCCGTGCTTGATGGCGTTCTCCACCAGCGGCTGCAGCAGCATGCCCGGTACGTGCACATGCAGCACGGATGCCGGGATGTCGAAGCGCACACGCAACCGGTCGCGGAAACGCTCGCCCTCGATGCCGAGGTAGTCCTCCACATGCTCCAGTTCGCGTTCCAGGGTGATCGTGTCCTGCTGCGCCTTGTCCAGCGTTACGCGCAACAACCTGCCCAGACGGTTCAGCACCTTGCGCGCCGAGGCGACATTCTCGTCCATCAGCGCGCTCACGGTATTCAGCGTGTTGAAAAGGAAATGCGGCTGCAGTTGCTTGCGCAACGCGTTCAACTGTGTGGTCTGCAGCTCATGGCTGATGCGCAGCAGCTGCTCGTGCTCCTGACGGCGGAGGCGCGCGTTCTCCAGCGCCACCAGCACGCCCATGAGCACGCCGTATTCCATGGTGCGGCCGAAGATGCCCGGCGCCAGGGACTGGAAGGCCCAAGCGCGATAGAAGGGATCGCCGAAGTCGAACTCGCCCATGCTCTGCAGGATGGCGTAGTAGATGAAGGAGGTGACCACTTCATGCACCGCGGCGATGACCAGGGCCAGGCCCAGGTGCAGCGCGATGACGGGCGCCAGCGGCCGATGCGTGAAGGGCCAACGGCGCAGGATGCGATACACCACCGGGCACAGCAGCGCCCAGAAGAAGAAGTTGAGGTAGGGCACCGGGGCCTCGCGCCACCAATTGAAAGGCCCCAACTCCTTCAGGTCGCGGTAGACGAAGTGGTGCATGTAGGCCTGGAACAGGAAGAGCGTGGCCAGCACCCCCGCGGTGATCAGGATCGTCCGGTAGCGGACCGGTGTGCGTGGAGCGGGATCCATGGTCTTCTTTCTTCGGCACTGTGGACGGCCGCCGGCGGATCCGCGTGGGACCCTGCCGTGCGGACCGCCGAAACCGGCCGGCCGGGCGATGCGTCCAGTTACCCTCGTGCCGAGCGAAATGCCCTGGCCGGCGCGGGAACGAAACTACCGGGGTGCCCAGGGCCGCCCAAGATCATTCGGATGGACGGTCGGGGATGGGACGAACGGTGATGCCGGATGTTACAGACGGGCTGGACACAACAGGTGAAAAGGGCAAGGGTGGAAGGTGCGATGACAGCACCTTCCACCCTTGCACCTTGCACTTTCCGCCATCGGCTGGCGGCCTAGGTCATCCCCCGCCGAATGTGAAAGTGAACCCGTTCACGGTCACCGTCACCTGGTTGTTGCAACCGTTGCCGAAGTCGATCACACGTGCGGGCAGGCCTTGCGGCACGATCTCCTGCACACCGCTGATGATCCACGGGCAGCCGATCTCCACGCGCAGCGGCGTGGTGATCTGCACCGTGAAGGGCAGTCCGTTGCGGTTCACGCCGCTGCCGCCACCGGTGATCAGGTACACGTCGTCGAAGGGGTTCATGGTGCCCTCGCCTTCGATCCAGGTACGGGTGCGCTGGTAGTTGTGCGTGCTGGTCCAGCTGCCATCCGGGGCGGTCACCGTGCCTTGCACATTCACGGTGAAGAACGTGTGGCCATCACTGTTCGGGCCGGCGTTGGTCACCGTCTTGCTCCCCTGCAACAAGTGGTCATTGACGTGGTAGTCCTGCGGGGTGATGACGATCACCGTGCCCTGCTGGCCGTAAGGTCCTGTGAACGTGACGAAGAGTCTGCCACGGCGCTTCAGCCCATCGGTGCCCATGCAGTTCTCCGTGCCGAAGTCGATCGTCAGCGTGTGCGGCTCAGCCTGCAGGTCCAGGGCCACACTCACGGCGCAGGGCACATCACCCTCCTTGAAGGCGATCTCGCTCTGCTTGAGGGCGTCATTGAAGAAGAATTCCGCGCGGCTGTTGTCCACGGCCACGGTGTAGTCGCGGTCCACGGGATTGGAGGTGGTCTCCTTGCGGCAGGCAGTGAGCGCCAGGACCGCTGTGAAGGGCAGGATGAGAAGAGCTGTGCGCATGGGTCGCGGTGTTGATTCGAAGCTATGACGGCCAATGGCGTGCCGGGTTCGATCGGCACTATCGTTCGAGGGTCACGAAACTGAATCCGTGGGCATGCCGGTCGTCGGGCGGGTGGTAGGTGCGTCCGAGTTCCCGCCAGTCGGCGGGGTCGATCACGGGGAAGTGCGTGTCGCCGGCGATGTCGGCATGCACCAGCGTCAGATAGAGTCGCTGCACCAGGCCGCGCCGCATCGCTTCGTGGTAGATCTGGCCGCCGCCGATGAGGAAGACCTCCCGCTCGTCCGCCTGGCGGGCATGTTCCAACGCTTCATCCAGCGAACCCGTCACCACCGCTCCCGGCGCGTCATAGTCCGGGTTGCGCGTCACCACGATGTTCACACGGTCCTTCAGGGGGCGGTACTTCAGCGGTATGCTCTCGTAATTCTTCCGGCCGGTGATCACGTGGTGGCCGCGCGTCACCTGCTGGAAGTACTTCAGATCGTCCGGCAGGTGCCAGGGCAGGTCGCCGTCGATGCCGATGGTGCCGTTGTCCGCCACGGCCGCGATGGCACTGACGATCATACGCTCACGGCGGCCTTGATGTGCGGGTGCGGGTCGTAGTCCTTCAGCGTGAAGTGCTCGAAGCGGAAGGCGAAGAGGTCGGTGATGCCCGGGTCCAGCTCCATCTTCGGCAGGGGGCGACAGTCCCGCGTCAGTTGCAGTCTGGCCTGGTCCAGATGGTCGCTGTAGAGATGCACGTCACCGAAAGTGTGGACGAACTCGCCCGGCTTCAGACCGCACACCTGCGCCATCATCAAGGTGAGCAAGGCATAGCTGGCGATGTTGAAAGGCACGCCCAGGAAGGTGTCGGCGCTGCGCTGGTAGAGTTGGCAGCTCAATCTCCCTTCGGCCACATAGAACTGGAACAAGGCATGGCAGGGCGGCAGGGCCATGCGGTCCACGTCGGCCGGGTTCCATGCGGTGACGATCAACCGGCGGCTGTCCGGGTTCTTTTTGATCATCTCCACCACGTTGGCGATCTGGTCGATGGTGCGGCCATCGGGCGTGTGCCAGCTGCGCCATTGGTAGCCGTAGACCGGCCCCAGGTTACCGTCGGCATCGGCCCACTCGTCCCAGATCTTCACGCCGTTCTCTTGCAGGTATTTGATGTTGGTGTCGCCCGCCAGGAACCAGAGCAGCTCGTGGATGATGCTCTTCACATGCAGCTTCTTGGTGGTGAGCAGCGGGAAGCCATCGGCGAGATCGAAGCGCATCTGGTATCCGAAGCAGCTGAGGGTGCCCGTACCGGTGCGGTCGGTCTTGTTCGCCCCGTGATCCAGGATGTGGCGGAGGAGGTCGTGGTATTGGCGCATGTCGACCGCGAAGGTATCCCTCCGGATGGGCGGGCGTCACAACGGACCGGGTGCGATCAGCGCACGGTCACATTCTCCAGCACCGCCGGCATCCCCTTGCCACAGGCCCCGGAAGGTGCCCGCGAAGGCGTGTAGGTGAAGCGCAGTTTCACGCCATCCTTCAGCATCCGTTGGTCCAGGCCGATGGGCAGCAGGTAGGGGTCGGCCCGATCCGGCGGGTTGTCCAACAGGATCAGGTGCGGACAACCTTCCGCTTCGAAGGCCGTGGTGACGGTGCCGTGATGCATGCCTTCCGGCGCGCTTTCTTCCATGGCGTTGTTGCTGCTGCTGGCGGTCCCCTGCCGTTTGCCATTGCAGGCCACGAGCAGGATGATCAGCGTGGAGATGGTGAGGATGCGCATGGCTGCTCAATGTTCCACCAGGAAACGGGTCACCTTCTGGAAGTCGCCGCCACCGATGCGGGCGAAGTAGATGCCCGCGGCCAGCCCGGCCAGGTTCTCGCGCCCATTCCACGTGCCATCCGGTGCTTGTATGGCGCGGGAACGGATCAAACGCCCATCCATGCCGATGAGGTGGAGCTCCAACGCATGTGCGGTCGGGAGGCCTGTGGCCTGTACCAGTAATTCGCCATTCTGCGGCACGGCCACCATCGAAGGCGCGGCCACGGATTGTTGGTCCTCCACCGAGGTGAACATGTCCAGGTTGAAGGAGAAGATGCGCGTGCGCTGGCCCGAGGCCACGAGGAATTCACCGGTGAACCAGAAGGTGGTCCCATCCGGATCCAGCGACATGTGGCTGTAGTCGCCGTAGCGGTTGCTGCCGTTCTGTGCTCCCGTGCCGTTCTGCGCCACGGTCTCCACAAAGGTCATCTGGTCCAAGGGGTCGCCCGCCAGCCGGCCGGTGAAGCGCAGGCCGGGGTAGATGACCTGCGCCACATCGGTGTGCGAATAGGCCAGACCGATATTGCCCGCTTCGTCCATGGAAATGGAGGCCATCCAGCGGCTGCCGTTGTCCGGCGCCCAGGTGCCCTGCTGGTGTATGCTCCACACACCGTTGTTCGCGTCGCGCAGCTCATACCAACGGATGCCGGCATGCCCGCCACCGAGGTTCACCACGTGGCAGAGCATCAACGAACTGTGGGTCATGAAGCGCATGTGCTGGGCGCGGAAGTAGAAGATCTGGTGCACCGCATCCAGCTTCTGGTTGGTGCCGGGCTGCGAGATGTTGTTGAAGCCCTGCCCGAAGTTGGTGCTGAAGGGCTGCGTGGGCAGGGTCTGCGTCATCACCACGCTGGTGTTCGCCGGGGTGACCCAATTGGTGGTCATGCTGTAGATCTTGATGCGGTCCACCGGGACACCGTTCCAGGCGTCGTCCTCCAGGTTGAAGAAGTTGCAGGGTGTGCCGGCCGGCGGCAACGGGCCATCGGCATCGGCGGGCAGCACGCTGCGGAATCCGGCCGTGCCCAATTGCGGCGCGCTCAACGTGATGATGCGCGCGCCGGGGTCGCCGGCCAGCATCAGGTCGCGTTCCATCACACAGGCCGTGTGGTTGCTGTTGGAGGTCATGTAGTAGCCGTCCCACCAGATGGAATACTTCGGATAATCGGGGAATTGGTTGACCGAGAACATGTACGCGTGGTACTGCCCCGCGGGGTTGTTCGTCACACTGATCGCCACCAGGATGCGGTTGGGGTTGAATTGGAATTGGGAGATGAACCAGCGGTCGGCATGCCGGTCGTACATCACGATGGGGTCGCCGTAGTTGCCCGTGCCGGGCCAGAAGCTGGCCAGGGTGAAAGGACCGGCCACGCCCTGGCCGGTCTTGTTGTAGATCCGCACCGACAGGTTCACGGCCTGCACATAGTGCTCGGGCCCGGCGGCGCCGGATGGATCGGGTGGTTGGGCCGATCCGTTCTGGCCTTGGAAGTTCACGATCGGGTTGCGCGTAGCGCGGAACGGCGGTGCGGTCTGCAACGCGGGGTCCATCCCCAGTGGAAGCGCGTTGGGGTTCACCGCCTCGTTGGACATGCGCTTGTTGAAGACCTCGCGCGGCTTCTTCAGTGATCGCGACATCTCCTCATCCACCACGGGCCATTCCGTCGCCGGCGGGGTGAGCTGGTAGCTCACGGCGGTGGCCACCTGCACTTCCTGCCCCAGGGCATTGATGAAGGTCTCTATCCCTTCGGGCAGGTCGTGCTGCTGGGCCGGGGCACAAAGGGTGAGGAACAGGAAGGGCAGTGCGAGGAGGGGTCGGAAGGACATGGCTGGTCGGTACTGGTTCATCCTGCAATGTACCTGTTCCGGAAGAACCCGGTGTCAGGTCCTGTCGCCGGTGACCACCACGGTATTCTCCGCCTTGTAGCCCGGCAATGCCGCCAGCAGCTTGTCGCGCATGCGCTCGTAATAGCTCTTGCGGTCGATGGTGTAGGCGATGAGGTAGCCGATCACCGCCGCGTACATCAACTGGAAGATGGCGCTGTGCCGGTCGGTCATCTCCAACACCAGTATGGCGCTGGTGAAGGGCGATCGCGTCACGCCGGTGAGGAAGGCCGTCATGCCGGCGAGCACCAGCAGATTGAACTGCCCGCGATTCCCCGCGAAGCCCAGCATTTCCGTGAGCCAGCCACCGATGGCGGCCCCTGCGGCGAGCGATGGCGCGAAGATGCCGCCCGCGCCACCGGCGGAACTGGTGAACAGCGGGCCCAGCATGCGCGCGGCCACGTCACGCCCGCTGGCGCCCACATCGCTTGCGAAGAGATAACGCTCCAACACGCCTTTGCCGGACCCCACGGCCTGCATGCCGATGAAGTGCACCACCAGCGCGAAGAGCAGGGCGCAGCCGATGGCGAAGAGCGCGTGCGCGACGAAGCCTTTCAGCGAGCGGCGCAGCTTGTCCACGGCCAGAAGTAAACGGCAGAATACGGCGCCGGCCAGGCCCGCCACCGCGGCGATCGCCAGGATCTTGTACATGAAGGAGAAGGTGGCGGGCTGCAGTTTGGGATAGCCCAGGAAGAGGTAGGGGCCCAGCAGCCATTGCGCCGTCATGCCACTGATGATCACCGCCGTGAGCACCGCCGTGCGGAATTGCGCGATGTGCGTCTTGGTCAGTTCCTCCACGGCGAAGACGATCCCGCCCAGCGGCGTGTTGAAGGCGGCGCTCAATCCGGCCGCGCCCCCGGTGATCATCATCACGCGGCGGCTCACACGCGGCCAGAAGGGCGGCAACACCTTGTGCACGGCGCGGTAGATGCTGCCGGCGATCTGCAGCGTGGGTCCTTCGCGGCCCGCGGCACCGCCACCGAAGACCAGCGCCAGACTCGCGGTGATCTTCACCAGGATGATGCGCACATTGAGGAAGCGCCACGACGCGTCACGCTTCTTCTCCGTGGCCACTTCGATCGCGGCCATCAATTGCGGGATGCCGCTGCCGCCGGCCAGCGGGGCGAAGCGCCGCACCACGAACCAGGAGACCAGAAAGCCCAATGGTGCCGTGGCGAAGATCCAGCGCGGGTCCTGTTCCAAAAGGGCCATGTTGCGCGCTTCCATCCAATGGAAGAGCTTGGCGTAGCCCACGGCCACCAGGGCGGTGAGCACGGCGGCCACCTGGTAGGGCAGGGCCAGCAGCACCAGTTCGCGCGCACGGCTCTGGATCAGCCATTGCCGCACACGCTCCAGTCCGCCGGAGATGTACTTGACCGCGCGGTCCGTGATCTCGTCGAAACGGTTGGCGGACATGGGGGCCAAATGTAGACCCCGTGTTCAAGTCGATCGGGCACGCGTACCGCCAGCGTATGCGGGGTATTCCGGTTTCAGGCCGCGCAGTCTGGCCAACGGCGCCAGCACTGCGAACACGATGCGCTGGACCCACACTGGCGGCGATGCGAGGCGATACTCGGCGGCGAAGCGGGGCAGCAACAGGCTGGCTTGCGGCAGCGTGGGGGTGCCCTGGGCCGTGCACTTGCCATCGGCGGCCAGACCGAACGCGTTGCGGAGGAAGGCTTCCGTGCGCAAGGCGGGCCGCGTTTCCCAATGCACTACCGCCACTTCGCGGCCAGCGTTCCACATGTTGTGCACCACGCCTGCGGGGATGTGCAGCGTTTCGCCCTTGCGGTATACCCGCGAAGCGCCTTCCATCCGCACCGTGATCTCGCCCTGCTCCACGCGGAAGTCCTCGCGCTGCGCAGGGTGGAAGTGCGGCGAGGGTGGCAGGCTGCCTGGCCGCAAGGTGCTGCGCATCACCAGCAGTTCTCCACCGGTGTCCTCGCCACCGCGCAGTATCTCCAGTTCCTGACCGGTGATCGGGTTCCGCATCGGCGTGTTCATGGCGCACAGGGTCAAGCGCTGATATTCTGAATGCACGCTACTTCACGCTTCGACGACCTGCCCTCCGATCACTCGCCCAACCTGGCCAGGTCCACCAACGCGAAGCGGTAGCCCGTGCCGCGGTCGTAGAGTTTCACCAAGGCACGCATACCGTCAGGCTCCAGCAACATGCCCATGGGACAGGGCACAAAGTCGTCCGTCATCAACAGCGCTGTGCCTTCGCGCACCGGCTTGCCGCTGTCGTCGATCAGGGCCGCGCGCAACACCTGTGGTTCGGCGGGCGCATCACCCCGCCCACTGGCGCCCTCGCTGCCCGCACGTAAGATGGCCTCGTAGCCCTTCGGTGTCTGGCCGTGGAAGAGCCATGTGCCTTCCGGGCGGCGCATGGCCACCGTCCCATGGTATTGCGGTCCGGCGGTGGTCAGCAACGCGCGCGGCGATTCGCGCTGCCAGGTGATGCTGTCGTTGGTGCCCACATGGCCCATGCGCACATGTCCGCTCAAATGGCGGATGGCGATGGCGTCGGCCATCTGCAACTGGAACATCGGATCGAGAAAGGTCTCCACCACATGCAGGCCACCGTCCGGCACGGCCCACAACGCTACGATGTCGTTCGCCACCTTGGCCGTGCGCGGCAGGGGCTTGCGCGGATCGGCCGCCGGATCACCGAAGGCCATGAGCTTCGTCTTGCGGATGCTCGGCAGGCGCTGTGCGGTGATGGGCGTGGGCTTCAGCTTCGGTTCCTTCAGATCGAATTGCACGATCATGCCGGGCAGTCCGGTGAGCGCGCCGTAGCGCAGGGCCATGGCGATGCGCCCATCGCCGCGGGGCAGGATGCGCGCACTGCTCACAAAACCTTTCTCCAGCAGCACATGCCGCGCTTCGCGACCCTGCGCGGAGATCACACTCAGGTGCAGTTCGTGGCAGTTCTTGTCACCGAGTTGTTCCTCGCTCTTGCACTGGAAGAGGTAGGTGAGCACGTGGATGGTTCCCCCATCATCCACCGCGATCTGGTGGATGGTGCTCTTGTTGTCGGCGAAAGGCAGCTCCACCGCACCTTCCCATTGCACGCGCAGGTCGCTGTCCAGGCAGGCGAAGGCGAAGCGCTTGTTGCCCTTGCCCTTGTGGCTGTGGTGGCTCAGCAGGTGGAGTTTTCCGTCCGGCGATGATACCAGCCGCTCCTGCTGCGCGTAGGCCAGACCGCGTGTGAAGAGGATCGGATCGGGCAGGGGCCGCGCCACCATGGTGTTGGAAGGGTCGTTCGCATAGGGCAACTCGAAGGTGGCCAGGCGGCGTATCGCTTCCACGGCCAGCGCACCGCCGGTGGAAATGGCCGCCACTCCGAAGACGCTCTCCTTCTTGTTGCTGCTCACGAACAGGCAGCGCATGCTGTTGCCCGACACGATCGGCGTCACGGCCGTCCACTTCAAGCCATCGGCGACGATGTCCTTCAACACCAGTTCCTCCGTGGGCCGCAATTGCGCATCGAGCCGCACCACCTTCGGCGTAAGGCCTTCTTCCACGAAGAGGATGTGCCGGCCATCGGCGGCGAAGATCCCATCCACCACGGTGAAGAGATCGCCGGAGGAACCTTTCAATGTTTTGGTGAACGGCTCGCCCATCTGGACGAGCGTGGCTTGCGCACAGGCGATCGCGGTGATGACCGGGAACGTGCAGAGTAGCAGGAAGCGGTGGAGCATGACGGGCAGGGTAGGGCAGGTGAAAGTAACCTGAAGGGTGCCTCCCTTCGCCCTCACACCAACATCCCCACGATCGTTGCGCTGAGCAGACTCGCCAGCGTGCCGCCCAACAACGCGCGGAAACCGAATTCGCTGAGCCATTGCCGCTTGCCCGGCGCCAGCGAACCGATGCCGCCGATCTGGATGCCGATGCTGGCGAAATTGGCGAAGCCGCACAGCATGTAGGTGGCCATCACGATGCTGCGTTGGTAGGCGAAGGCGTTGGAGGCCTTCAGTCGCGCCAGGCTTTCGTAACCCACGAATTCGCTGGCGATGACCTTTTCGCCCACCAAGCGCCCGACCAAGGTGATGTCTTCGCCGGCCACACCGATCAACCACATCAGCGGTGCGAAGAGGTGGCCCAGGATGAACTCGAGTGTGAGGCCTTTGTAGTTGCCGTTGGTGGCCGAGGCGATCAGCGGGTTCAGGCTCGTCCAGTCGCCGATCTTGACGAAGACGAAGTTGAACAGCGCGATGAAGGCGAAGAACACCAGCAGCATGGCACCCACGTTCACCGCCAGCTTCAGGCCCTCGGTGGTGCCCTTGCTCAGCGCATCGAGGAAGTTGCTGCCCACCACCTCGTCGCTCACCTCCATGCGCTGGTCCACGGTTTCGGTCTGCGGGTACAGGATCTTGGCCACCACCACGGCCCCTGGGGCGGCCATCACGCTGGCGGTGAGCAGGTGTTTGGCGAAGAAGAGGCGCAGCACGGGGTCGTCACCGCCGAGGAAACCCACGTAGGCCGCGAGCACGCCGCCCGCCACGGTGGCCATGCCGGCGGTCATCACCAGGAAGATCTCCGAGCGGTTCATCTTCTCCAGGTAGGCCTTCACCATCAGCGGCGCTTCGGTCTGGCCCAGGAAGATGTTGCCGGCGGTACTTAGGCTTTCGGCACCGCTGAGCTTCATGGTCTTGTTCAGCGCCCAGGCCAGCGCGTACACCACCTTTTGGATGATGCCCAGGTAGAAGAGCACGCTGGTGAGCGCGCTGAAGAAGATGATGGTGGGGAGGATCTGCAGGGCGAAGATGAAGCCGAAGCTGTTCACGTCCATCAGGTCGCGGAAGAGGAACACGCTGCCGATGCGCGTGAAGTCCAGCACCTTCACGAAGATCTTGCCCACGAACTCGAACACGTCCTGCACACCAGGCACGAAAAGGATGCTGAGCGCAAGGGCGAACTGGATGGTGAGTCCAATGCCCACCACGCGCCAGTTCACCTGCCTGCGTTTGGCGCTGAAGAGCCAGGCGATGGCGATGAGGCAGGCCATGCCCAGCGCACCGCGCAGGATGCTCTCGATGCCCGGACCGGAAAGCGGAAGTGGTACTTCACCACCCTGCGCGAAGGTGGACAGTGGCCATAGGGCAGCGAACGTGAGGAGCGGACGCAGGGACATGGGGTCTCGGCTGGAGCGGCAAGGTCGGCAACAGCTTCGGTCCGGCCAAGGGGTTGTCAGTTGTCTGTGCGGTCTACCCAACTGCCAACTGCCAACCGCCAACTAATTCGTCTGCTCCCGCCGCTTGATCTCGTCGCGGAGCTTGGAGGCCCGCTCGTAATCCTCGTTCTCGAGCGCTTCCTGCAACAGGGTCTGCAGTTCCTCCACGCTCATGGAGGCGGGCTGTTTGTCGGTCTTCTCCTGGGCGGCCTGTTCCTCGGCCTCTTCACCCTCCTCCACCTTCAGGCCAGCGGCGCCAAGGATGAACTCATAGGTGAAGATGGGGCAGGCGAAGCGCAGGGCCAGGGCGATGGCGTCGCTGCTCCGCGCGTCGATCTCCACCTCATGGCCCTCCTGTTCCACCACCAGCTTGGCGTGGAAGATCCCCTCCACCAGGTCGTTGATGATGACCTCCTTCAGCGTGAAGCCAAGGGTCTCGGCCACGTTCTTGAACAGGTCGTGGGTGAGGGGCCGGGCGGGCTTGATGTTCTCCACCTGGATGGCGATGGCCTGGGCCTCCACCCCGCCGATGATGATGGGCAGGCGGCGGTCGCCTTCCGTTTCGCTGAGGATCAGGGCATAGGCCCCTGCGTGCGTGTGGCTGTACGTGATGCGCAGGAAGCGCAGCTCGACCTTCTCCATGCTTTTCGTGGCGGGCCGTGAAGGTAGGGGTTGGGGAGCAGTTGTCAGGGGTTGGTTGTCCGTTGTCAGTTGTCTGGTGATGGACGCTCGCCGTTGAGGTCCCGACAAATGCCGGTGGCCTGTGGACCGCACTACGCCGACATCAACGCACCCACCTTACCGACCGCAACTTCTGACAACCGACAACTGACAACTAACGCTCGGCATTCAACTTCTTCGCCGCCTCCACCAGCTTGGGCAGGACCTGGAAGGCGTCGCCCACGATGCCATAGTCGGCGGCCTTGAAGAAGGGGGCCTCGGGGTCGTTGTTGATCACGCAGATCACCTTGCTCTGGTTCACCCCGGCCAGGTGCTGGATGGCGCCGCTGATACCGATGGCGATGTAGAGGTTGGGGCGGATGGCCACGCCGGTCTGCCCCACGTGCTCGTGGTGCGGGCGCCAGTGCATGTCGGCCACCGGGCGGCTGCAGGCCGTGGCGGCACCCAGCTCCTTGGCGAGCTCCTCCACCGGCCCCCAATTCTCGGGTCCCTTCAGGCCTCGGCCGGCGCTCACCACCAGTTCAGCTTCCGGCAGGGGGATGCCGCTGCCGGCTTTGCGCAACTCCTTCACCGTGATACGCGCGCGGCCGAGGTCGCCGGTGTATTCCTCCACGGTGGCCGTGCCTTCGCCCTTGCCGATGGCGATGCTGTTGGGCATCATGCTCAGCACCTTCACGGGGCTGGTCACCTCCACCCAGGCGCGGGCCTTGCCACTGAACACGTTGCGGCGGAACCTGCCGTCCTCGGGGAGTGCGGTCACCCCGGCCACATGCCCGGCTTTGAGGCGCGCGGCCACGCGCGGGGCCACGGCGCGGCCGGTGGCGTCATGCACGCAAACGATGGTGTTGGCGCCCTCCTTGCCGGCCACATCGCACACCAGCTTGGTCAGCTGCTGTCCGTCCACAGCCTTCACGCCGCGGGCCACGATGACCTTGCCCGCCCCGTTCGCGCCCAAGGCCTCCAGACCCTGTGCATCACCGAAGGTCACGGCGGTCACGTTGCCGCCGGCGAGCTGGCTGGCGTAGGTCACGGCTTCCTGTGCCGCCTTGGGGAGTTTTTCTCCGCGGGTGTCGATGAATACGATGGTGCTCATGCTCAGTTGTCAGTTGTCTGTTGATCGTTGTCCGTTGTCCGTTGTCAGTCGATCCAGTTCGCAGAAGCCCGCCTCTCGTATAGCACCGACAACTGAGAACCAACAACTGGGAACCACATGTCCTGATCAGATCACTTTCGCTTCGGTGTGCAGCAGTTCGATCAGCTTGCCAGCTTCCTCGGCGGGGATCATTTTCACGGCACCCTTGGGTGGGGGCAGCTCGAATTTCACGGTGCGGGCCACCTCGGCGGCTTCCACGGGGGGCACCACGTTCAAAGGCTTGGTGCGGGCGGCCATGATGCCGCGCATGTTGGGGATGCGCTGCTCGGCCATGCCCTTGGCGGCACCAAGGACCATGGGCAGCTTCACCTCCAGCACCTCCACGCCGCCGGGCACATCGCGCTCCACGGTGGCGGTATCGCCGGCCACCTCCAGCTTGCTGGCCAAGGGCACATAAGGGAGGTCCAGCAGTTCGGCCGTCATGGCCCCCACCTGGCCGCCGTTGTGGTCAATGGTCTCCTTGCCGGCCAGGACCAGATCGAAGCCCTTGTCCTTCGCATAGGCCGCCACCTGCTGGGCCACCTGCATGGCGTCGGTGGGCTGGGCATCCACCCGCACGGCCTCGTCGGCGCCGATGGCCAGGCCCTTGCGGATGGTGGCGTCGGTGTCGGCGCCGCCCACGGTGATGGTGGTGACGCTGCCACTGCCAGCGGCTTCCTTCAATTCCAGTGCCCGCACCAGGGCATACCACTCATCGTAGGGATTCACGATGAAGGTGACCCCATTGGCGTCGTACTGGGTGTCGTTGTTGGTGAAGGCGATGCGGGCCGTGGTGTCCGGCACCTGGCTGAGAAGGACGAGGATCTTCATCGATCGGGGAACGTTGCACGCATGACCTTGTTCGTCATACGATCCAGTGGATGGGGCGGCGAAGTTAGCCCCGGGTGCGGTTCAAGGAAGGTCCCGGTCAGCGGGTTGAGTTCGGTCAGGCGCTCGCGCGAAGGCCCACGCTATTTTGGCGGCCCATGGAGTGTGGAAGGAACGAAGGCGGTGGCGTGCCCGGTATCCCCTTGCTGGGTTGGCTGTTCGGTCGGGTACGGCGCATCTGGCGCTTCATCCGCATGCTATTCAAGGCCTATCTGGAGGACGATACACTGGACCTCGGAGCGGCACTGGCCTTCTACACCATATTCTCCATCATGCCCATGTTGGTGGTGGTGATCGCCGTGGCGGGGCTGCTGGCCGGACCGGCGGCCGCCGAAGGGCAGTTGTTCGATCGGCTCACCGAATTCGTGGGCGAGGACACCGCCAAGGCCCTCCAGGGGCTGTTGGGCAACGCTTACGAAAGTGGCCAGGGCATTGTGGCCACCGTGGTGGGGTTGGTGACACTCATCCTGGGTGCCACCGGCGTGTTCAATGCGCTGAAGATCTCCCTCAATCGGATCTGGGAGATCCAACCCAGGCCCAAGAGCACCATCCTGGGCCTGCTCTTCGCGCGCCTGTTGTCCTTCTCCTTCGTGCTGGGCATGGGCTTCCTCATGGTGGTGAGTTTCCTGTTGAGCGCCCTGGTCACGGGCTTCGCGGGCAAGATCGCCGAACTGTTGCCCGGTGCGGCGGGTGTTTTCGTGGTGGCCGTCTCCAACGGTGTATCGTTGCTCATGACCGTGGGCGTGTTCGCCGCGCTGTTCAAGTACCTGCCCGATGCGAGGGTCACCTGGCGCGATGTGGTCCCTGGTGCGATCCTCACCACCTTGCTCTTCATCGTGGGCAAGTACGCGCTCACCTTCTACTTCCAGTTCTCCAACCCCGCCTCCGCATTCGGCGCGGCGGCCAGCCTGATGTCCCTGCTCCTGTGGGTGTACTACAGCTCGCAGATCTTCTTTCTGGGGGCGGAGTTCATCTACGTGTGGGCCCGCGAGCATGGCAGGCCCATCCTTCCCACGCCAGAAGCGGTGCAAGTGGTGAAGCAGGAGGTGGTGATGGAAGCCGGCCGCGTGGTGCGGACCCACAGCAAGCGCGACGAACTGGACACGCTATGACACGGGCGGGCTCGCCTACCTTTGGCGCCTGCCTGCCGCCGGCAGGCCCATTCCGAAGCACACCATGCGCACTGTACAGTTCCGCGAGGCCCTCTGCGAGGCGATGTCCGAGGAGATGCGCCGCGACCCCAATGTGTTCCTCATGGGCGAGGAGGTGGCCGAGTATGACGGCGCCTACAAGGTGAGCAAGGGCATGCTGGCGGAGTTCGGCGAGAAGCGCGTGATCGACACACCGATCGCCGAACTGGGCTTCACCGCCATCGGCGTGGGAGCCGCCATGAACGGCCTGCGCCCCATCATCGAATTCATGACCTGGAACTTCGCCATTCTGGCGGCCGACCAGATCATCAACCACGCGGCCAAGATGCTGCAGATGAGCGGGGGCCAGTTCCACGTCCCCATCGTGTTCCGCGGTGGCAATGGCAGCGCCGGACAACTGGCCGCCACGCACAGCCAGAGCTTCGATGCCATGTACGCCAACATCCCCGGCCTCAAGGTCATCAGCCCCAGCAACCCCTACGATGCCAAGGGACTGCTGAAGGCCGCCATCCGCGACGACGACCCCGTGCTTTTCATGGAGAGCGAGCGGATGTACGGCGACAAGGGCGAGATCCCCGACGGCGAGTACCTGCTCCCCATCGGCAAGGCCGACATCAAGCGTGAAGGGAAGGACGTGACGATCGTCTCCTTCAACAAGATGATGAAGGTGGCCCTGGGCGCGGCCGAGGAGCTCGCCAAGGAGGGCATCAACGCTGAAGTGATCGACCTGCGCACCATCCGCCCGTTGGACCACGAGACCATTCTCCGCAGTGTGATGAAGACCAACCGCCTGGTGGTGGTGGATGAGAACTGGCCCTTCGGCAGTGTCTCCAGTGAGGTGGCCTTCCGCGTGCAGAAGGACGCCTTCGACCACCTGGACGCCCCGGTGCTGCGCATCAACCAGGCGGACACGCCGCTGCCCTTCGCGCCCAACCTCATCGAGGCCAGCCTGCCCAACGTGCCCAAGGTGGTGCGGGCGGTGAAGGAGGTGATGTACCTGGTGAAGTAGAAGCTGGGGGTCGTTGGAAGTTGATAGGAAGAGACCACGCACAAGCCAGCGCTGGTTGAAGGCGGCGAGCGGCGATCTGGCCAACCTTCCACCGCCATCCAGGCTGCCAGCGGACGGCCCCCCTCAACCCACAACCTTCGAAAACCTATTTTTGCCGCCTTGCAAGGCGAAGCGCATTCATTTTCCCCTGAAAAACAAGGGATTAACACAAGGAACACACAACGATGGAACTGATGTACTTCATCCCGCTGATGGGATTGATCGGCCTGCTGGTGATGGTAGGCAAGGCGATGTGGGTGACCAAGCAGGATCCCGGTGAGAAGAACATGCAGGAACTGGCCGGCTACATCGCCCGCGGCGCCAGCGCCTTCCTCCGCGCCGAATGGAAAGTGCTCGGCGTGTTCGCCGTGATCGCCGCCGTGCTGCTCGCTTGGAGCGGCACCCTCGTGGAGCACAGCGATTGGGTGATCGCCGTCGCCTTCCTCATCGGCGCCTTCTTCAGCGCCTTCGCGGGCTGGATAGGGATGAACATCGCCACCAAGGCCAACGTGCGCACCACGCAGGCCGCGCGCAGCAGCCTGGCCCAGGCCCTGCGCGTGAGCTTCAACGGCGGCACCGTGATGGGCCTCGGCGTGGCCGGCCTCGCCGTGATGGGGATCAGCTCGCTCTTCATCCTCTTCTTCTCGATGTACGTCACCGACGGCAATGCCAATGGTGAGCAGATGATGACCGCCCTGGAGGTGCTCGCCGGATTCAGCCTCGGCGCCGAGAGCATCGCGCTCTTCGCCCGCGTGGGCGGTGGCATCTACACCAAGGCCGCCGACGTGGGCGCCGACCTGGTGGGCAAGGTGGAGGCGGGCATCCCGGAGGACGATCCGCGCAACCCGGCCACCGTGGCCGACAACGTGGGCGACAACGTGGGCGATGTGGCCGGCATGGGCGCCGACCTCTTCGGCAGTTACGTGGCCACCATCCTCGCCACCATGGTGCTGGGCCGCGAGGTGATCGCCAGCGGCGACAATTTCAACGGACTTTCTCCCATCCTGCTGCCCATGGTCATCGCCGGCATGGGCCTGCTCTTCTCCATCGTGGGCACCTTCTTCGTGCGCATCGCCAAGGACACCGACAGCGTGATGGCCGCCCTCAACAAGGGCAACATCGGCAGCATCGTGCTCACGGCCATCGCCAGTTATTTCCTCATCATGTGGATGATGCCGGAGACCATGAGTTTCCAGCGCGGTGAGGTGGTACTGGAGATCGCCCGCATGAATGTGTTCTGGGCGATCGTGCTTGGTCTGGTAGTGGGCTTCCTGATGAGCTACATCACCGAGTACTACACCAGCATGGGCCGCAAGCCGGTGGACAGCATCGTGCAGAAGAGCGGCACGGGCCACGCCACCAACGTCATCGGTGGTCTGGCCGTGGGCATGCAGAGCACCTTCCTGCCGATCCTGGTGCTCGCGGCGGGCATCTTCGGCGCCTTCGAACTCGCCGGTCTCTACGGTGTGGCCATAGCCGCCGCGGGCATGATGGCCACCACCGCCATGCAGCTGGCGATCGATGCCTTCGGCCCCATCGCCGATAATGCGGGCGGCATCGCCGAGATGAGTGGCCTGCCCAAGGAGGTGCGTGAGCGCACCGACATCCTCGATGCCACGGGCAACACCACCGCCGCCACCGGCAAGGGCTTCGCCATCGCTTCGGCGGCGCTCACCGCGCTGGCGCTCTTCGCGGCTTACGTGGGCCTGGCGGGCATCACCGCCATCGACATCTACAAGGCGCCCGTGCTGGCCATGCTCTTCGTGGGTGCCATGATCCCCTTCCTCTTCAGCTCGCTGGCGATCAACGCCGTGGGCAAGGCCGCCATGGACATGGTGAAGGAGGTTCGCCGCCAGTTCCGCGAGATCCCCGGCATCATGGAGGGCACCGCCCAGCCGGAGTATGAGAAGTGCGTGGAGATCAGCACCAAGGCCAGCATCAGGGAGATGATCGCGCCGGGGGCACTGGCGCTGTTGAGTCCCATCATCGTGGGCTTCGCCTTCGGTCCGGAGCCCCTTGGTGGCCTGCTGGCAGGGATCACCGTGAGCGGCGTGCTCATGGGCATCTTCCAGAACAACGCCGGCGGCGCTTGGGACAACGCCAAGAAGAGCTTCGAGAAAGGTGTGACCATCGATGGCCAGACCTACAAGAAGGGCAGCGATCCGCACAAGGCGGCCGTGACCGGTGACACTGTGGGCGATCCCTTCAAGGACACGAGCGGCCCCTCGATGAACATCCTCATCAAGCTCACCAGCATCGTGGCGCTGATCATAGCCCCGCACATCAATGCGGACCATCGCGGGCATGGCGAAGTGCCACAGGCGATCGAGGTGGAAGCCACGGCGCAGGTGGACGCCGATGCACTGGACCTCGCCGATCGTTTCTGATAGCACCCATCATACCCAACGAAGAAGCCCCGTCGTGTGCGACGGGGCTTCTTCGTTCTGGTCACGGACCCTACGTCAGCGCGCCTTGGCCAGTACCTTCTTCTTCTGTGCTGGAGCCGTGGGCTTCGCGGGCTTGGCGCTCTTCGCGGCACGGGGTGCCTTGTCCTCGGCGGGGAACAGCCCATGGATCTCCGCGTCGATCCGGCGGATGATCGTGCCCAGGTCCTCGGGGTCGCTGTGGAAGGAATTGTCCTCCACGTCCACGATCAGCAGCTTGCCCTTGTCGTAGGTCTGGATCCACGCCTCATAGCGCTCGTTCAGCCGCTTGAGGTAGTCGATGCTGATGGAGTTCTCGTACTCGCGGCCGCGTTCGGAGATCTGCTTCACCAGTTTTTCCACGGGCGCCTGCAGGTAGATCAGCAGGTCCGGCGGCGTGATCGCGTTGTCCATGTTCTGGAACAGGCGGAAGTAGTTCTCGAAGTCGCGCGTGGTCATCAGCCCCATGGCGTGCAGGTTGGGCGCGAAGATGAAGGCGTCCTCGTAGATGGTGCGGTCCTGGATCACATTGCGGCCGCTGCTGCGGATCTCCAGCAGCTGCTCGAAGCGCGAGTTGAGGAAGAAGATCTGGAGGTTGAAGCTCCAGCGCTGCATGTCCTTGTAGAAGTCGAAGAGGTAGGGGTTGTTGTCCACGGCCTCCTGCAACTGGTCCCACTTGTAGTGCTTGGCCAGCAATTGTGTGAGGGTGGTCTTGCCGGAGCCGATGTTGCCTGCGATGGCGATGTGCATGGTGCGATGGGCGTGGAAGGTGCGGGATGCGAAGGATGCGGACGAAGATACCGGCACCGTGGCGAAGCCGCGTGGCTTGTGGAAAAATCGTGCGGTCACGGCGTGCGTGGCCAGCGCAGCACACGGATCCGTTCCGCTTCGTGCAGATACACCAGCCCACGCTCCACGCGCACGTCGATCAGGTGCTTCGCGCCAAGTTCGAGTGGCGTGGTGGTGAAGTCGCGCATGTCGTAGGCCCAGGGCCGCCCTTCCGCGACGTACACGATGGTGTGGCCGCGCACCTCGAAACGCGTGGCGCCCCGGATGGGGATGGTGCGCACGTAGGTGCCGAAAAGATCGAAGACCAGGATGCCCTCCTTCGGGTCGTTCATGTACAGCCGGCTGTCGTATTCCTGCATGGCGACAGGCTTCGGCGTGAAGCCCAGCAACTGGTCCAGCCGGCCGGTGTCGGCATGCCGCCTCAGCTGCGCGTCCACCCGGATGGCCTGTAGGTCGCGCTCATCGAACAGCCAGAAGCCGTTCTGCACGCTCATGCACACGAGCACCACCTGCGGGAAGCCGTTGCGCGGAAGGTGGATGATGCTGCCCTGCACGGCCAGGGTGTTGTCCAGCACGGCCAGCTGGCCCTGCCCCGGGGAGAAGACCATCGGCTTGAACGAGTAGAAGGCATCGATGACGGCTATGCGGCCGAAGGTCTTCACGCTGTTGCGCAGCCGCTCCTGGCCTTGCGTATCGAAGAGGATGAGTTCATCCCCTTGGAGCGCATAGACATGGCCCATCTCATCGGTGGTGATCAGATCGAAGCGCCCAGGGATGGTCCAGCCGTCCGCCGTGGTCTGGCCCAGGGCCGTTGCGGCCCAGGGGATGAAGGCGAGTCGCGCTATCGTACACCTCATGTGGTGGAGGGTGCGAGGATGGCTTCGAGGTAGCTGCGGTCGTTGCTGAGGCGTGGCACCTTGTGCTGGCCGCCGAGTTTGCCACGCTCCTTCATCCACGCATGGAACGTGCCGATCGGCAACTTGTGCACCACGGGTGGCCGCAGGGCCATGTCGCCCCGCCGCTTGGCGTCGTAGTCGCTGTTCAGCGTGCGCAGTTCCTTGTCCAAGGCCTGGATGAAGCCGTCCAGATCGGCCGGTGCACGCTCGAACTCGATGGCCCATTCATGTCCGCCGCGCGCGCCGCCATCCATGTACACCGGCCCGGCCGTGTATTCGTTCACCACGGCACCGGTGGCGCGGCATGCCGCTTCGATCGCCCGGTCGGCGTTGTCCACGATGAGCTCCTCGCCGAAGGCGTTGATGAAGCTGCGCGTGCGGCCACTCACCTGGATGCGGTAGGGCTTCACGCTGGTGAAACGCACGGTGTCGCCGGGCATGTAACGCCACAATCCGCCATTGGTGCTGATCACCAGCGCGTAGTTGCCGCCCTCCTCCACCTCGTCCAGCAGCAAGGTGCGCGGGTTCGCCCGGCCGACCTCCTCGAGGGGCATGAATTCATAGAAGATGCCGTAGTCGAGCATCAGCAACATGTCGTCGGCACCCCGGCGGTCCTGCACGGCGAAGAAACCCTCGGAGGCGTTGTAGCTCTCCAGGTAGTTCATGGTGGGCGAGGGGATGAGCGCTTCGAACTGCGCGCGATAGGGCCTGAAGCTGACCCCGCCGTGCATGAAGAGTTCGAGGTTGGGCCATACTTCCAGGATGTCGCGCTTGCCGCTGATCTCCAGGATGCGTTTCAGTAGCACCAGCGTCCACGATGGTACCCCGGCGATGCAACGCACGTCCTCGCGCATGGTCTCGCGCGCCATCTTCTCGATCTTCTCCTCCCAATCGTCCAGCAGCGCCGTCTCGATCACCGGGGTGCGACGCAACTCGACCCAGATGGGCAGGTTGCGGATGATGATGGCCGAGAGGTCGCCACTATAGGCGTCCGGGCGCAAGCGCTCGATGGTGCTGCTGCCGCCCACCACCAGCGCCATGCCTTGGTAGAGCTTGCTTTCCGGGAACTGCTGGTAGTGCAGCGCCACCAGGTCCTTGCCGCCCTTGTAGTGGCAGTCCTCCAACGCTTCCAGGCTCACGGGTATGAACTTGCTGCGGGCGCTGGTGGTGCCGCTGCTCTTGGCGAACCAGCGGATGTCCGTGGGCCATAGGAGGTTCTGTTCGCCTTTGCGCAAGCGTTCCACCCAGGGCTTCACGTCCTCGTAATCCTGGATCGGTAAGCGTTCGCGGAAGACCTGTGGGTCGGTGATGGTGGAATAATCATGGCGCCGGCCCCAACTGGTATAACATGCGGTACGCACCAGATAGTGGAACACCTCCAACTGCGCCAAGCGGGGGTGCTCGCGGAACAGATCGATCTGCTGCAGCCGCTTGCGGATGAGAAAACCGAACAGGGTGTTGAAGGGCATGGCGCGTGGATCGGGTGGGCGAAGATGGCACGCTAACTTCCAGCCGAAAAGATAGTCACCGCCGCCCATGACCGAAGGCACGCCCCTGCTGAAGATGACCGCTACGCTGGACAATGGACGGGTGCGCTACCTCCTCCCGGCCGGTGAGGGGTTATGGATCGATGGGCTGCTTGGCCGGGCCTTCACCCTGCGCGCCACGGGTCTGCTGACCTGCGTTTCCTGCGGGAAGCGGGTGAAGAAGTTCTACGGCCAGGGGTTCTGCTACCCGTGCCTGCGCGATGCGCCGGAGGCCGCTGAATGCATCGTGCGGCCGGAATTGTGCAAGGCCCACTTGGGCGAGGGTCGCGATCCGGATTGGGAACGCGCCCATCATGCCACCGAGCATGTGGTGTACATGAGTTGGACGGGCGGGATCAAAGTGGGTGTCACACGCGCCACACAGCTGCCGGTGCGCTGGATAGACCAGGGAGCCGCCGCCGCCCTGGTGGTGGCGCGCACGCCCTATCGCCAACTCGCTGGCCTCATCGAAGTGGACCTGAAGCGCCATTTCGCGGACCGCACCGATTGGCGGGCCATGCTTCGTGCCGTGGAACCCGATCCGGCACCGCTGCTGGTCGCAAGGGATCGCCTGTTCCCCTTGTTGCGGCATGACCTGCGCGAATACCTGGTGGAGGATGCCTCGCCGGTGACCTTGAGCTATCCGGTGCTGGCCTGGCCGCCCAAGGTCGCCAGCGTGAAGCTGGAGAAGGCGCCGGAGATCACGGGCCGGCTGCTGGGGGCCAAGGGCCAGTACCTCATCTGGGAGGATGGTCGGGTGCTGAACGTGCGGAACCATGCCGGTTGGCACGTGGAAGCGTTCCCGGCAGACGCCCCGTAACCTTCCCTGTGGGCACCCGTTCAAGCACCCGGGTTTTGGTCAGTGATCTGATCGATAGGGCAAGCGAGGGGCTCCGGTTTTCCGGGGCCCTTCGTACTTATTCGATGTCCAGATCGAAGGGCATGCGGGCCAGGATGCCCATTTGGCGGCGTGCTTCGCTGGCCTGCTTGTAGCTGCGCAGGGTGCGGGCATCGTCGCCCAGGACCTGCGTCACGGCCCAGGCGTTGGCCCCACCTTTCAGGTCTTCCAGGATCTGTTCGATCAGCTCCTTCTGTTTGGGCAGTTCCACGATGCGCGGGTCGTCCAGTCCGGCCAATTCATTGGCGGCGGCGATGGCATCCTCCAGCCCGCCCAGTTCGTCCACCAGCCCCAGCCGCTTGGCGTCGGTGCCGGTCCAAACACGGCCCTGGGCGATGGCGTCCACCTGGTCACGCGTCAAGTTCCGCCCTTCGGCCACGCGCTGCAGGAAGGTCTCGTAGAAGTCGTCCACGTAGGTCTGGATCAACTGCTTTTCCCGCTTGGTGAGGGGGCGGCTCACGGAGAGCAGGTCGGCGTACGTGTGGGTCTTCTCCCCATCGAAGGTGATGCCCAGCTTGTTCTTGAAGAAGCCCTGCATGTTGGGGATGATGCCGATCACACCGATGGAACCGGTGATGGTGCTGGGCGAAGCGTAGATCTTGTTCGCGGCGGCGCTGATGTAATAGCCTCCCGATGCGGCCACGTTGCCCATGCTCACCACCACGGGCTTCTCGGCGCGGGTGCGTTCCACCTCTCGCCAGATGACGTCGCTGGCCAGCGCGCTGCCGCCGGGCGAATTCACGCGCAGCACCACCGCCTTGATGGTGCTGTCCTCGCGGGCCTCGCGGATGGTCTTCGAGAGGCTGGCGCTGCCGATGCTCTCCGCGTCACCCTTGCCCAGGTCGATACCCCCCTGTGCGTAGATGACCGCGAGTTTTTCGCGCTTGTCACCATCCTTGCCACGGGTCTTTTCCTGCTTGGGGGTGAAGGAGCGTCGGTAGGTGGCCAGGCTGGCCACGCGGATGTCCTTGCCCGCTTCGAGATCGAGCCGGGTGCGCAGGGTGTCCAGCAGCTGGTCGCGGTAGAGCAGTCCGTCCACCAGCCCGAAGACCAGGGCGGAGTCGGCGTTGCGGATCAGGGCGCTGTCCACGATCAGATCGATGCGGGCCTCGGGGGTCTTCCGCGCAGCGGCCACAGCTGCCCGGTGATCGGCCCACACACCATTTAGGATCGTGCGGATCTGCTCCCGGTTGGCGGGGCTCATCCGGTCCTCGGTGTAGGTCTCCCCGAAGCTCTTGAACTGGTTGTTGCTGCCCCGCACCAGGTGGATGTCGATGTCGAGCTTTTCGAACATGCCCTTCAGGAACATGTACTCCGTGCGCAGGCCGCGGTATTCCAAGTCGCCCACGGGCTGCAGGTAGATCTCATCCGCTGCGGTGGCCAGATAGTAGGCCCCTTGCGAAAAGTTGTCGGCATAGGCGATCACCGGTTTGCCGCTGACCTCCCTGAATTCGATCAGCTTGTCGCGGATCTCGCGCAGCGTGGCCAACCCGCCCTGCACTTCGGAAAGGTCCAGGAATACGCCGGCGATCTTCTCATCGGTCTTGGCGTTCTCCAGGCAGGCCAGCACGTCATTGAGGCCAATGCTCCTTGCGCCGCTGAACGGCCCCAGGTCGATGTCCAGCTGGTCCTTGCGGCCGCGGTCCACCAATACCTCGTCCATGGTGAGATGCAGCAGGGTGTTGTCCTTGATCGCGACCTGCTTCCCGGAGGAGAATCCCGAACTCAGGGCAGCAAGGGTGCCAAGGAAGAGCAGGAACATCACCACGCTGACGAGCAGCAGGCCGACCATGGTGGCGAGGACGTACTTGAGGAACTGTTTCATGGCTGTACCGGAGGGGCTGGTTCTTGATATTGATGCCGCAAGCTACCCTGCGCTTCGCCCTCCGGAATGGGCGATCACATGAGCGGGGGGCGCACGGGATGGAAGGCCTGCCGGATAGCTTTGGCGCCATGGCCGAAGTGCTGCTCTCCCTGGGCGCCGACCTGGGCGACCCGGCCCTGCAACTCGATGAGGCGGAACGGCGCATCGGCGCAGTGGTGGGCGGCGTGCTCGCCCGCAGCCGCGACCATTGGACCGAACCGTGGGGCTTCACTGGCGACCGGCTCTTTTTGAACCGCGCCCTCCTGCTGCGCACGACCATAGAGCCTGATGAGCTGATGGGCCGGCTGTTGGGGGTCGAGGCCGAACTGGGAAGGGAACGAAAGCGGGGTGAAGGCACTGTTCCGCGCACCGCCGACATCGACATCCTCCTGTACGATGACCGGGTCATCGACCGCCCGGGACTCACCGTACCGCACCCGCGCATGCACCTGCGCACCTTCGCGCTGGCCCCGGCGGCCGACATCGCACCGGGCATGAGGCATCCGATACTCGGTCGATCGGTGCTGGAGTTGCTCCACGATCTTCGTCGACCCTAGCGTGCCCGAAAACCCGCATGGAACGACCGAACGAGACCAGTGCCGCACCGCCTCCCTATGTGGCCATCGAGGGCCTCATCGGCGCGGGCAAGACCACCCTGGCGAAGCGCCTGGCGGCGGAATGGGGCGCACGGCTGGTACTGGAGGAGTTCGATGACAACCCCTTCCTGCCGCGCTTTTACGAGTCACCCGAGCGCTATGCCTTCACCGTGGAGCTGTCCTTTCTGGCACAGCGCTACCACCAACTCAAGCGCATCACCGAGCAGGACCTCTTCCAGCCGCGCACCGTGGCGGACTACTCCTTGGGCAAGTCGCTCGTATTCGCCAGCGTCACGCTCCCACCGGATGAATACACGCTGTTCCGCGACCTGTACGCCATCATGTACGGCGACCTGCCCGGACCGGATCTCATCGTCTACCTGCACCTGGGGCCTGAGCGTCTTCAGGAGCGTATCCGTTCCCGGGGACGAGGCTACGAGCAGAGCATCGGCACGGAATACCTGTTGCGCTTGCAGGAGCGTTACATGGACCACTTGCGCAAACAGCAACTGGCGCGTGTGCTGGTGGTGGACCTCGGAGCGAAGGACCTGCTCCACGACACCGAGGCGCACCACCGACTGGTGCGGGAGATCACGCGGCACGATGCGCCACAATACCAGGTGGTCGCCCTCTGAACACCGCCGATCGTGGACAACCTGTGATGATGGTGCTCAGGGGGGCGGGCGCGATAGTGTTTATACTTGCCCCCGAAATCCAGAAAACGGATCCACGCATGGAAAAGCGGCAACTCCTAGGCCTCCTGACGGCGATCGCGGTGACCCTCGTATTGAGCGGTTGCGGCGGGTTGGGCAAGATGAACAAGTACGCGGAGAACATCAAATACACCCTTGATCCGAACCCCTTGATCGTCCAAGGCGATTCGGTGGCCGTGAACATCAACGGCAACTTTCCCGGCAAGTACTTCCACAAGAAGGCCCAGGTGGAACTGACCCCCACACTCACGTACACCGGCGGGGAAACGGCTTACAAAACGGCCTATTTCCAAGGCGAGAACGCCGTTGGCAACTACACCGTGATCCCCTACGAGACCGGCAAGGCCTTCAGCTACTCGCACAAGGTGGCCTACACGCCCAGCATGGCCCAAAGTGAATTGATGCTGAAGATCCTGGGCAAGCAGGGCAAGAAAGAGAAGGAGTTCGACCCCGTGAAGCTGGCCGATGGCGTGATCACCACACCCTACCTCATGCTCAGCGACGACAAGGTGTTGCTGGGCAGGGACGCCTTCCAGCGCGTCACCGCCCACAGCGAGAATGCCACCATCAACTACCTGGTGAACTCCAGCGTGGTGCGCCCCAGCGAAGTGTACGAAGCCGACGTGAAGGCCATGGCCGCCTTCATCAAGGGCATCGCCGCCAAGGGCAACATCGAGTTGAAGACGCTGAGCATTGATGCCTGGGCCAGCCCCGAGGGGGAACTCAGCCTGAATGAGAACCTCGCCAGCGATCGTGCCAAGAGCGCCCAAGCCTGGGCCAAAGGGGAACTCACCCGCGCCAAGAACGAAGCAGCCAAAGGGGAGGCCTTCTATCAGTTGAACCCCCGAGGCGAGGATTGGGACGGCTTCAAGAAGGCCATGCAGGCCAGCAACGTTGCGGACCGCGACCTGGTGCTCCGCGTACTGGAGATGTACCCCGATGTGAGCAAGCGCGAACAGGAGATCCGCAACATGGCGGCCACCTACCTGGAGATCCGCGACAAGATCCTGCCCGCCCTGCGCCGCAGCGAGATGAAGTTGAATTACGAGCGCGTGGGCAAGACCGACGAGCAGATCACGGCCATGAGCAAGTCCATGCCCGACTCCCTCACCAATGAGGAACTCCTTTGGGCCGCCACCCTCACCACCGACCTCAACGAGCAACTGCGCATCTACCGCGAGGCGGAGCGCATCTACCCCAGCGACTACCGCGGCGCCAACAACGTGGGTTGGGTGCTGATGCAGCAGAACAAACTCGCCGATGCCGAGGCCCAGTTCCAGAAGGCCAACGGCATCCAGGACAACCCCGTGAGCACGAACAACCTGGGGGTTGTGGCCCGCCTGAAGGGCGACCGCAAGAAGGCCACCGAGCACTACAACAAGGCCATGGCCGCAGGACCCGAGGTGAAGTACAACCTGGGCATCGTCAACATCCAGAATGGGGACTACGGCGCGGCGAACAGCAACATGAGCGGTACCAACAGCTTCAACGCCGCATTGGCCAAGATGCTCGGTGGGGACGCCGCCGGGGCGAAGACCATTCTAAGCCAGTCCCCCGAGAAGGATACCGCCCAGGGACATTACCTGATGGCCATCATCGGGGCCCGCACCAACGACGGAAACCTGGTGCGCGACCAGATCGGCCTGGCGGTGCAGAAGGATGCCAGCCTCCGCGAAAAGGCGCTGAAGGACCTCGAGTTCCGCGCCTATAAGGGCCAGTTGGGCCTCTGATACTCGCCACGACCAAGACCGGAAGCCCCTCCCACAAGAGGGGCTTCTTCTTGTGGGTATGCGCTGCAAGGCCGTCTTGCGCACACGGGCCTGCGGATCAGGAGTTGGCCATCGAGCGTTGGGACATGCCATTCCGCGATCGGGGGTCATGGACCTGGTCACCTGTAGCACGGATCGTGCGCGATCATGCGATTGGCACCGGCATGCGGCTTGGATGGAATGGTGCCATGTCGCAGTGGGCGCCAGCCGGTCGTATCCGCATCGATCGGGAGGCCATGCACAGGCTCCGAGGGCGCCGGGGCCCTATGATTACGGGGCACCGAAAGTGAACGCCCCAACGAGGATCCTCGGTGGGGCGTTCGCTTTCGCGGAGCAAAGGCTCAGAACACGATCTTCTGGCGGCGGATGCGGGCGCGGTACTTCTTGGAGCCGCTGCGGTACTTGTACATCTTGTAGTGCATGTGCCACTTCAGGAAGAGGTAGGCGTCCAGGTCGTTGGGGTCGCCGCGTTGCTGCCCGGCCACCGTGGGGTTGAGGCCCGCCTCGTAGAGCGCCCCCACGCCCAAGCTCGGGTCGGCGAGGTAGGCGGCCATGTCGCCATACGCCTCCCGTATGGCGTTGTTGTCGTAGTACACGCCGCTCACATCGTCGATGTAATCGGTGAAGGTCTTCGTGTATTGCAGTTCAAGCCCGCCGCTCCAGTGCTTGTTGAAGGCCTTGCGCACCCCGATGCCCATGGGGATGCAAAGCCCGAGATTGTCATACTCCTCCGCGCCACCCGGCAATCCCTGGCCTTCGGTTCCCAGGGGCTTCAAGCGTACCCAGGCGTTGTTGTACTGGGCGCGGGGGTCGAAGTAGAAGCCGCCGATGCCACCGAAGAAGTAGAGACCCACCCGGCTGGATTTGGTGCCCTTCACGCCGCGCAGGTCGTAGACATGGCCCAATTCCTCCTTATAGATGTGCAACTCATAGAGCAGCGCCAACTCCAACACGTCGGATTTGAAACTCAGGTTACGGTTGTTCCGAAAGGGCTCCAGCGTGAGGTTGTCGTTGCCCGCCAGGATGCCGTAGGTGAAATTCAAGCGGAAGGCCATCTTCCGCTTCACGTAGTAGCGGTATCCCAGGCTCAGCGATGGCCGCGTCTGGCTGATCTCCAGGTCCCAGATGAAGGGTGAACCGATCTGGTTGCGGCCACCCAACTCGCCCAGGAAGTTGGAAATGCCCAAGCCTGGCGTGATCTCCTGCCGGTGGGTCTTCCAGTAGGTGGACTGCCGGAAGTATTGCGCCTCCAAGTGGCCGCCCAGCATGATGCCCAGGAATGCGAGGAATATCGCAGGACGCAGGGACGGGTCACGCATGGGGCGAGGGGCGATGTGGCCAAATATAGACGCTTTGCCCGGTCACGGTTGCCCACAACGCGGCAACCTCTTCCCCAAGAGGCTGTCAACTCGCCCGGCTGTCGTTCATCGCGAGAACCACCAACTGACCACGCCGGCGCACACGGCCACATTGAGGGAGTGCTTGCTACCCCGCTGCGGCACCACCACGCAGGCATCGCAGATCGCCACCACCTCCTCCGAAACGCCATGAAGTTCGTTGCCCAGCACCAAGGCCAACGGGCGCCGTGGGTCGTGCCGGAATTCCATCAAGGGCGTGGCTTGCGCGGTCTGTTCCACCGCCAGCGCCATGTACCCTGCCGCTTGGAGCCCCCTCACGGCATCCAAAGCGTTCGGCGCATGCCGCCAGGGCACTGCCAAGGTGGCGCCCAAGGCGGTCTTCTCGATCTCGCGATGCGGTGGCAGCGGCGTGAATCCGCAGAGCACCAGGCCCTCCAGCCCGAAGGCGTCCGCCGTGCGGAACATGGAGCCCACATTGTGCCGGCTGCGGATATCGTCCAAGACCAGCGTGATGTGCTTCAGGGGCTGGTCGCGGTACCGATCGGGCGCCACGCGGCCCAATTCGTCCATGTGCAGCTTGCGGTCGCCCTGGGGCATGATCGTGGGGAACTCGTGCGGAAGGGGAGGTCGAAGATGGGCTGTGCGCCGCGCGCCGGTGCCTACCTTTCCGGGCCGCGAAAGTAGGCTCCGAACGCGGGCATGATATGGCGAAGAAGACGGCCGGCGAGACCCCGCTGATGGACCAGTACGGGAAGATCAAGGCGCGCTACCCGGATGCGCTCCTGCTCTTCCGCGTGGGTGACTTCTATGAGACCTTCGGCCAGGACGCGATCACGGCGTCCAAGGTGCTCGGTATCGCGCTGGCGCGCCGCAACAACGGTGGCAACGCCGACATGGAGCTGGCGGGCTTTCCGCACCACGCTTTGGACAACCATCTGCCCAAGCTGGTGCGTGCGGGCCATCGGGTGGCCATCTGCGACCAATTGGAGGACCCCAAGCTGGCCAAGTCCGTGGTGAAGCGCGGGGTCACCGAGGTGGTCACACCCGGGGTGGCCTTCAGCGACCAGGTGGTGGAGCACCGCAGCAACCACTGGCTCGCCGCGCTTTGTCAAGGAGGCGATCGGTTCGGCGTCGCCTTCCTCGATGTCACCACCGGAGAATTCCTGGTGGCCGAGGAGGACGCCACCCAGGTGGCCAAATTGCTGGATGGCCATGCCCCCAAGGAACTGTTGTTGCCGAAGGGAAAAGCGGGTGAGGAGCTGCTGGCCCTGGCCGGGCACTGGCGCACCTACGCCCTGGACGATTGGGTCTTCACGGACGACTTCGCGCGCGAACGTCTGTTGCAACACTTCGGCACCGCCTCCTTGAAGGGTTTCGGTATCGAAGAGCTGCGGCTGGGCCAGCGCGCCGCTGGTGCCGTGCTCCACTACCTGGGTGAGACCTGCCACGACCGCCTCGCGCACGTGGCCCGGATCAGCAGGTTGCGTCCGGCCGACCATGTGGGACTCGATCGTTTCACGGTGCGGAACCTGGAACTGATCGCCCCGGTGAATGAAGGCGGCCGCACCTTGCTGGAGGCGATGGACGGATGCGTGACACCCATGGGTTCCCGGCTTCTCAAGCGCTGGATCCTCTTCCCCTTGTTGGATATGGCCGCCATCGAAGCCCGGCTGGATACCGTGGCGGACCTGGTGGCGAACGGGCCGCTGACAGGCACGCTCGGGGAGCTTCTGGACGGAGTGGGCGACCTGGAAAGACTGGCCGGCCGGGCCGCCGCTGGCCGGCTGCATCCGCGTGACCTGCTGCGGCTGCGTGCCGCCCTGGAAGCGGCCTTGCGGATCCGCGAGAACCTGGCCCCAGCGGGCGATGCGCTCGCGACCCGGGCGGCCATTTTGGACGTGCCGGAGGATCTCGGTGGTCGGATCGCGGCCACCATCGCGCCCGATACGCCCGCCACCCTGGCCAAAGGCGGAGTGGTCCGCGCTGGCGTGCACGCGGAATTGGATGAGTTGCGGCATGTGGCGGCGCACGCCAAGGACCTGTTGCTGGATGTGCAGCGCCGCGAGATCGGCCGCACGGGCATCACCGGTCTGAAGGTGGGCTTCAACAATGTCTTCGGTTACTACCTGGAGGTGCGCAACACGCACCGCGACAAGGTCCCCGGCGATTGGGTGCGCAAGCAGACCCTGGTCAGTGCGGAGCGGTACATCACCGAGGAATTGAAGACACTGGAGGAGAAGATCATGGGCGCCGAGGAGCGCATCCTGGCACTGGAGCAGGAGGTCTTCAAGGCGCTGGTGGACGCTGTGGTGGCCGCGATCGCACCGCTGCAAGCCACCGCTGCGGCCTTGGCGGAGCTGGACGTCTTGCGCGGTTTCGCGGTCCATGCGCGCTCATTCAACTATTGCCGGCCCGAATTCACGGCGGGCCTGGGTCTGGACATCCGGAGCGGCAGGCACCCGGTGATAGAACAACAGTTGCCGCCTGATGCGCCGTATGTGGCCAACGACGTGCTATTGGATCCCACCGACCGGCAGATGGTGATGATCACCGGGCCGAACATGAGCGGCAAATCGGCCCTGTTGCGCCAGACGGCCCTGATCGCCCTGATGGCCCAGACCGGCAGTTATGTGCCGGCCGCACAGGTGCGCATGGGGCTGGTGGACCGTGTCTTCACGCGGGTGGGCGCCTCGGACAACCTGAGCACAGGCGAGAGCACCTTCATGGTGGAGATGAACGAGACGGCCAGCATCCTCAACAACCTCAGCGCGCGTGGCTTGATCCTGTTGGACGAGATCGGCCGCGGCACCAGCACCTACGATGGCATTTCCATCGCCTGGGCCATCGCCGAATTCCTCCACGAGCATCCGGCCCGCCCCAAGACGCTCTTCGCCACGCACTACCACGAATTGAATGAGATGGCCGCGCTGTTCCCCCGCATCCACAACGCCAATGTGGCGGTGCGCGAGGTGGATGGTCGTGTGCTCTTCCTCCGCAAGCTCGTACCCGGTGGCAGCGACCGCAGCTTCGGCATCCATGTGGCCCGCATGGCGGGCATGCCCGCCAAGGTGGTGGCCCGCGCGGAAAAGGTGCTGGCCCACCTGGAGCGCAGCCACGCCGGTGACCTCGGCGACCGCGAGGCCGGCGCTGCGCCGCTGCAGCGGCCTCGCGGCGCAACGGAAGGCCTTGGTCGCGAAATGCAATTGAGCTTCTTCCAGCTGGACGACCCGGCCATCGAGGGCATCCGCTCGGAGATCGAGGCCTTGGACATCGATACGCTCACCCCGGTGGAGGCCCTGCTGAAACTGCATGGCATCAAGCGCATGGTGGGCTCCAGCAAGCCGCGCCTGCGCAAGGCATGATCGGACCATTCGGGATCGCGGACGGCATCCTATATTTGCGCCCCACGCGAGAGTAGCTCAGTTGGTAGAGCACGACCTTGCCAAGGTCGGGGTCGCGGGTTCGAGTCCCGTTTCTCGCTCAGATGCCTCCCCGCCGGGAGGCATCGCTATTTTGGGCCGGCCCGCCCGCCCGGGTGGTGGAATGGTAGACACGAGGGACTTAAAATCCCTTGGTCCGCAAGGGCCGTGTGGGTTCAAGTCCCACCCCGGGCACGATGGAAGAAGCACCGCTGCCGCGCACGCGGATCGCGCCCACGCCCAGCGGTTACCTCCACGCGGGCAATGCGGTGAACTTCCTGCTCACCCGGCGGCTGGCTGACCACTTCGGCGCACGCCTGTTGTTGCGCATCGATGACCTGGATACGGAACGCGCGAGGCCGGCCTACCTGCAGGAAGTCTTCGAGGGCCTGGCCTGGCTGGGCATCCATTGGGATGAAGGCCCGCGCGATGCCCGGGACCATGTGGCGAACTGGTCACAGACACGACGTCTGGATCGCTATCAGGCCCTGGCGGATGCGCTTCGCGTACGGGGGCACCTCTATGCCTGCACCTGTTCCAGACGGTCCATCCGTCAGCATGCCGCACCTGGGAACGCTTGTCCCTGCAAGGGGAGGGACCTGCCGTTCGATACGCCGGACACCGCCTGGCGGTTGCTGGTCCCACAGGGAACGATCGTGCGCGTGCCCAGACTTTTCGGTGGCGAGGAGGAGGTGGATGTCGCACTTGCCATGGGCGATGCGGTGCTGCGACAGCGGGATGGTCGGCCTGCCTACCAACTGGCTTCACTGGCCGATGATGTGGACCGCGGCATCACCTTCATCGTTCGTGGCATGGACCTGCTGCCCTCCACGGCCTGCCAGCGGCACATCGCGGAGCTGCTGGGTCTGGAGGCCTTCCTGCGCGTGCGGTTCGCGCATCACCCGTTGTTGCTCGATGAGGCCGGGGAGAAGCTCTCCAAATCCGCGGGCGCTTACGCCCTGCGTTCCATACGCGAAGCGGGCACGGGCCCGGAGCACTTGATCGCGAAAGCGGATGCTTTGTTCAAGGCCCTGGCCGCCGGAGCGTTCTGACCCCTGCCTAGAACCCTGAACGTATCACCACCATCAGGGTGATGAGAGCGCCGATCAGTCCCAGGATCAAGGCCGCCAGCGCATAGCCCTTGCCCTTGCGCTCCTGCGATCTGATCCTGCGCAACGCCACCGCGGCCAGTACGATGCCCGCCACCACCAGCGCCGACACCAGCCAGCCGCTGTTGGTGAGGAAGGCCGCCAAAATTCCCAGCACCACAAGTCCCAGGGCCACCACACCCAGAGGGTCAAAAGCTCCAACAGGCACCTGCGGATCCGGTTCCAGTCGCCGATCAGGTGCCCATGCCTCTGGTGTTCGGGGTGCCATCGGCTTGTCCGCTTCAGGCGCGATGTGATGCAGAGCGCGCGATGCGCCCAAGTCCTTCAATGGAACCGTTGCCAGCGTGGCTTCAGCATCCGGCGGATCGTCGCCGATGAATGGACCGGTGTTCGGATCAGCCAAGGAGGCTTCCTCAGCGCCGAACGTTTCAGCCTTGTGCCGGGTGCGCCCTTGTTGGGGGCCGTGCTGTCTTCCCCAACCCGGATCCACATGCCAGCCGGGTCGGTGGCGTCGCTTTTGGATCGCGCCATCGGCGTATCCGCGCGGGGCGGTGCAGGCGGTTGTCATGGCGAAGGCCAGTGCCAGAAGTACAGGACCGGTTCGCATGGACGGGGGCTTGTGAACGAGCCTCAGTTCTTTCTTGTCCGCTCCCCCAGCACGATGATGGCCATGCCGATGCCGAGGTAGAGCAGCTGGATGGGAAGCACGCTGCGGAGCATGATCATCTGCGTGACGATCCAGATGACGAGTGCGGAACCGGCCACTTGGGCGAATCGGCCGGTGCGGCCGTGGCGCCGCCACACCAATGCCGCCGCCACCAGGCTGCCCAGGCCGATGACCGAGAACAACAGCAGACCGGGTATCCTGTAACTGCGGAAGGGCGAGTGGTCCAGCCAGGCGAGGGGCAGTTCCAGCAGCGAACCGTCCGGCGCATAGGAAAGCATGGCACCCGCCACCACGGCGGTGAGGCCATTGAAGAGCAGCAGTGCGAATAGGATCCAGCGTTCCATCACTACAAGTCTACGGCCTCGGCCGGTCCGAACGGCCTTTTCTCACAACAGCCGGAAGGCATCGCCGTCGAAGAGCCCGCGGTCGCTCATCTTCAGGTGGGGTATCACCAGCAGGGCCATGAAGCTGAGCGTCATGAAGGGTGCGGTGAGCGTGCTGCCCATTGCTTTGGCCGCCTGGTCCAGGTCGGCGTAGTCCTGCGCCACCCGCCAGGGATCGGCATCGGTCATGATCCCCGCCACGGGCAGCGGCAATGTCCGCACATCGCGCCCATGGACCAGGCTCACGCCCCCTCGATCGGCGATCACGGCGTTCACCGCCATGCACAGGTCCTCATCGTTGGTGCCCACGGCCACGATGTTGTGGCTGTCGTGGGCCACACTGCTGGCGATGGCGCCTCGCTTCATGCCGAAGCCGGTGGTCCATCCCGTGGCCACCGGTCCATCGTGGTAGCGGTCGGCCACGGCGATCTTCAGCAGGTCGCGCTGCGGATCGGCCACCAGCAGGCCGCGGCGTTCCGTGCCGCGCATGTGGCGTTTGTGCGTGATCAGTTGCCCGTCCAGCGCTTCGATGGCCAGCACTTCGCTCTGGAGGGCGGACACCTCGAAGTCCGCGGTGCGCTTGGGAGAACAATTGAAATGGTTGGGATGCGGGTCCATGTCCGCTGGAGCCTCCGCAGGCACGATCAGCGACTCGCCATGCCTCGCGACCTCCGATCCGGAGAGCCAGGTACGCCGTACGCGGAAGCGTTCCAGGTCATCCACCACGATGAGGTCGGCGGGGTCGCCCACGCGCAATTGGCCCACGGGCAGGCCATAGTGCAGCACAGGGTTGACGCATGCGGCCTGGAGCACGTCGAAAACGTCGATGCCGCCTTCCACGCAGCGCGCGCACAGGTCGTTCAAATGGCCCTTCACCAGACGGTCGGGATGCATGTCGTCCGTGCAGAGCATCACCCTGTCCGTGTGGCTGGAGAGCAGTGGCATCAGGGCCTCCAGGTTCTTCGCGGCGCTGCCTTCGCGGATGCTGATGCGCATGCCGTGGCCGAGTTTGTCCAAGGCTTCCTCCAGCGAAAAGCATTCGTGGTCGGTGGAGATGCCCACCATGCCGGGCCCCAGCCCCGCGCGGATGTAGCGCTCGGCAGCTTCTCCACGTAGTCCGGGCGCATGGCCATCTATCGGTTTGCCCAGCCTGCGCGCATGCTCCAGCTTGCGCATCACCTCAGGGTCGCCGTTGATCACGCCGGGGAAGTCCATCACCTCGCTCAGATATCGGATCCCGGGGCGTTCCAAAAGGCGTCCTACCGCGTCACTGTCCAGCCGCGCGCCCGCGGTCTCGAAGACGGTGGCGGGCACGCAACTGGGCGCTCCGAAGAAGAAGTGGAAGGGTGTTCGTGCACCATCGTTGAGCATGTGGTCCACACCCGCTTCGCCCAGCACATTGGCGATCTCGTGCGGGTCGCTCACCGTGGCCACCGTTCCGTGCACGACGGCCAGCCGGGCGAAAGCGCTCGGGATGAGCATCGAGCTCTCCACATGCACATGGGCATCAATGAATCCGGGCAGGATGAAGCCCTCCACCGGGCCGGAGGTCTCCCGGATGTCGGCGATGAGGCCGTCCAGGATCAGCAATTCGGCTTTGCGGATGCGTCGTGCGGGGATGTCCACGAGCATGCCGCGCAGGGTGGTGCCAGGCATGGCGCCAAGGTAGCCGCTCCGTTTTCTGGGCCGTGTACAGGAGATCCGGGCAGGCCGCGTGCTAACTTTTGTTCTATTGCAAAGGCCGTGTATCCTGATTGACTTTGTACTGGTCCCAAGCGGGCCTGTGGTCCCGGAGGCCTGAGCAACCTCCACCGCACAGATCGGCCGTCGAAACCCGATGGCCTTTCAGCCAAGGCACCTGGAGCAGGGTGCCTTGGTGTTTTTCAGGCCTGGACGAGCGCCACGGATCCATCACGCGGAAGTCACATTGCCATCATGTGGGCGCCTTCATTTTGTGGCATGCAAGCCCGACTGGACAGGCCGGTGATGGAGCACCTTCTGCGCATCGCCCTGGTGGCGGCCTTGACCGGCCTGGTGGCCATGTTCATCGCCTACACGCCCAACGCGGCCTGACGGGGGTCATGCCTCCGCGCGGGCCTTTGGCTTTCCTTCGGGCGACCAATCCCTGAAGCCATGGCCACCGGAAGATTCGAAGTGTTCGTGGACCGTGCGGGCGAGTTCCGCTTCAATCTGCTGGCCAGCAACGGCCAGGTGATCCTCAGCAGCGAAGGGTACACGCGCAAGGCATCCTGCCTGAACGGGATCGAAAGCGTGCGGCGCCACAGTGCCGAGGACCGCTTCTTCGACCGCATCATCAGCCGCGACGGCCAGTACCGTTTCGTGCTGAAAGCGGCCAACGGCGAGATCATCGGTACCAGCGAACGCTATACCACCGCGGAAGGCCTGGAGAATGGCATCGCCTCCGTGCGGATGCACGCGCCCGGATCGGTGGTGATGGAACGCTGATCCCGGATCGGCGGCATGGGCCTTGTGGTCCCGCAGGGAAACGACCCGAGAAGCCATGACCGCTCGTATCGTCCCATTGCTGGCCGTGATGGCCGCCGTGCTTCTGCTTTCCTCCTGCACCACCGTCCGCCAGGGCAACGTGGGCGTGAAACAGCGCTTCGGCAAGTTGAGCGAGCGCACCATCACTTCGGGCCTGGTGATGGTGAACCCCTTCACCACGCGGGTGATCAAGGTGCCTGTGCGCACGGTGAACCGCGAGATCGTGATGGACCTGCCGAGCAAGGAGGGACTGAACGTGCGCAGCGAGATCAGCATCCTTTACCGGATCAAGCCCGGCATGGTGCCGCATATCATCGAGAATGTGGGCACGAACTACGAACAGGCCATCATCGTGAGCGTGTTCCGTTCGGCGGCGGCCGACATATGTTCCAAGCACTTCGCCAAGGACATGCACAGCGCGCAGCGAGCGGCGATAGAGAAGGAGATGAGCGACCACATGAACGAATTGCTGGAGCCACGCGGCTTCGTGATCGAAGCGGTGCTGATGAAGAGCATCCAGTTGCCGCAGGGCCTGGCGCGCGCCATAGAGGACAAGCTGGAAGCCGAGCAGCGCGCGCAGCAGATGGAGTTCGAGCTTCAGCGGGAGCGGCTGGAGGCGCAGCGCAAGGTGATCGAGGCCGAAGGGGTGCGCGACGCGCAACTGGTGCTGGGGCAGGGCCTCAACGAGGAGATCCTGCGGCTGCGCAGCATCGAGGCCTTCGAGCGCTTGTCACGTTCGGCCAATGCCAAGGTGATCATCACCGATGGGGCCACGCCCTTTCTGATCCAAGGTGAAAAGTAGCGCGGCTCAGCTGCCGAACATCTCCTTCACGCGTTCGAAGAACCCCTTGTCCTTGGCGGTGGGCTTGGGTTGGAAGCCGGGGCTGTGGCGCAGTTTCTCCAAGGCGGCCTTTTCCTCCTTGCTCAGGTCGGTGGGGGTCCAGACGGCGATGTGTACGAAGAGGTCGCCCGTGCCACGCCCATGCACATCCGGCAGGCCCTTGCCTCGCAGGCGCAGCACGTGGTTGGTCTGGGTGCCGGGTTCGATCTTCACCTTCGCCTTGCCACGCACCAAGGGCACTTCGATCGAAGCTCCCAACGCGGCGTCCACCATGCTGATGAAGACCTCGTGGTGCAGGTTCATGCCATCGCGGCGCAGATCGGCGTTCGCCTCCTCCTCGATCACCACCAACAGATCGCCGGGCACACCACCCGCCGGGGCCTCATTGCCCATGCCGCTGATGTTGAGCTGCATGCCCTCCTCCACGCCAGCGGGGATCTGCAGGGGCACCACAACCTCTTCGCGGATAAGGCCATGTTCGTCGCTGCCGGGAGCGCGCTTGCTCACCGTTTGTCCGATGCCGCCGCAGGCCGGGCAGGTGCTCACGGTCTGCATCTGACCAAGAAATGTGCTTTGCACACGGCGCACTTGACCGCTTCCGCCGCAGGTGCCGCAGGTGCCGTACTCGCTCCCTTTGGCGCGCACCAGTTTGGTCACCTTGATCTTCTTCTCGGCGCCGAGGGCGATCTCCTCCAGGGTGAGCCGCAACCGCACGCGCAGGTTGCTGCCCTTGATCACACGCCTTCCGCCCCCGCGCCCGAAACCACCGAAGGCGCCGCCCCCGAAGGCATCGCCGAAGATGTCGCCGAACTGGGAGAAGATGTCCTCCATGTTCATGGAGCCCCCACCCTGAAAGCCGCCCATGCCAGGTCCTGCATGTCCGAACCGGTCGTACTTGGCCTTCTTGTCGGGATCGCTCAGGATCTCGTAGGCCGCAGCGGCCTCCTTGAACTGCTCCTCGGCGGCCTTGTCGCCCGGGTTCTTGTCCGGGTGGTACTTGATGGCCAGCTTGCGGTAGGCTTTCTTGATCTCATCGGCCGTGGCGTTGCGGCCTACGCCCAGGACCTCATATGGATCGCGTTTGCTCATGTGGCGGGCCACTCAGTGGGGCCTGTGGTGCGGATGGGTGGAAGGGTGGGTGGTGGCATGTACGGATGGGTCATTCGCCGACCACCACCTTGGCGAACCGGACCACCTTTTCATGGAGCGTGTATCCCTGCTCCACCACATCGATCACCTTGCCTTTGAGCTCGTCGTTCGGCGCTGGTGCCTTGGTGATGGCCTCGTGCCGGTCGGTGTCGAAGACCTGGCCCTTGCAGTCCTCCATGGGCCTGAGGCCCTGCCCGGCCAGCAGATGCAGCAATTTCTGCTGGATCAGCCGGAAGCCCTCCTTCACGGCGGTGATGTCGTTGACCTTTTCGTTGTTCGTCACGGCGCGGTCCAGATCGTCCAAGGCCGGGAGAATGGCCACCATGGCACGCTCCCCGGCGAACTCGATGAGCTCCAGGCGCTCTTTGGCGGTGCGCTTGCGGAAGTTCTCGAACTCCGCGAAGAGCCGCACGTACTTGTCGTGCAGGGCCTGGTGCTCGGTGCGCAGCACGTCCAACTCGGCTTGCAACGATGTCTCTGACGTGCTGTCAGCGGTGCTGGACGCATCCACATCCTTGTCAGGCGCGGGTCCCATGTTGTTCGATCGGTCCTCGGGGGTCATCGTGTTGTCTTCGGGTCGGCTCCTCGCTTGGTCCATGGTATCCACAGGCTATCTGGCCGGCCAGGGGTCGTATCCTGCCCGGCCGGGCGTCCGCCTTGGTCAATTCCGGTGCCAGCAGCGCTCGCCGGACAGCTTGACAGTGGACTGAAATGGAAGGGCCGCCACGCGCATGCGCGTGGCGGCCCTTCGCGATCGGGGAGGTGCTTGCTCAGCGTTGCACCATGAAGCGCTGCTGATGGCGCTGCTCACCCTCCAAAATGTGCAGCACGTACATGCCGTTGGCCAGTTCCGGCAGCGGGATCCCGAAGGTGGAAGGACCTTCGTCCACGGTCTGCCGGGTGGTCAGCACCAAGCGCCCCATGCCGTCGAAGATCTGAAGCTGCAGGTCGCCGGAAGAACCGGCCAGGTAGTCCAGCATCACCTTGTCGTTGGCCGGGTTAGGATACAATCCCATCAGACCGCTCTCCGGGACCATTTCCGCTTCCAAGGCATCGGCATCGAGTTCGCCTTCACGGAAGTTGCTGGCGCTGATGCTGGCCCGCAGCGTGTAGCACTGCGTGGTGTTGAAGGCGCCGTTGTATCCATAGACGCGGATGTAGTAGGTGGCCACGGTGGTGGTGTTGAGGATGATCACCTCGTTGGCGGTGCCGCCGTTCTGGCTGATACCCACCTGGGTGCTGGTGCCGCGGAACAGGCGCACATCATAATCCGCCGGCAGCGTGGTGAGGTCGATGCGGATCCTGGGCTGCGAACTGGTGTTGTTGAACTTGTACCAATCGTTGTCCGAGCTGCTGCCGATGAGCGCCTGGATGTTGGTGTTCACCGGGATCCAAGGTGCCGTGCCCGTGGTGTTGTTCGACTCCCAGGTATCCGTGCATCCTGCGCTGGCCGTGGTGAAGTTCACCTGTGTGCCGTAGGCCGAGGTGGAGCCTGCGCAGACCGTGGCCACGCGCGCGTTGTAGGCGGTGTTCGCGCTCAAGCCGGTGATCGTCGAGCTCGTGCCGGCGACATTGACCGTGGTCCAGGTGCCGGCGCTGTTGAGCTTGTACTGCAGGCTGTAGCCGGTGGCACCGCTCACGGCGTTCCAAGAGAGTGTGGCCGCGCTGGCGGTGATGCCCGAGGCGGCCAGTCCGGTGGGCGTATTGCAGGTCTGCACGGCCGTGGCGCTCGCATTGAGGGCGTAGCACTGCGTGGCGCTGAAGGCGCCATTGTAGCCGAAGACATGGATGAAGTAAGTACCGGCAGCGGCATTGTTGTAAGTGATGCTCTCGCTGGTGGTGCCGCCCGCCTGCGATATCGCCAACTGGCTGCCGCTGCCATTGAGCAGGCGCAGGTCGAAATCGGCCGGCAGGTTGCCGAGTGTGATGCTGATGTTGGACGTGGCCCCCAGCGTGAAGCGGTAGTAGTCCACATCGGTGTTGCTGGCGATCAGCGCGTTGATCGAGGCGGGCAGGGTGATGGTGGGCGCCGTGCCGGTGGTGTTGTTGGGCTCCAGGGCATCGCTGCAGCCGGCGGCCGCAGTGGTGAAGTTCACCTGGGTGCTGTAGGCCGAGGTGGAGCCCGAGCAGACCGTGGCCACGCGTGCGTTGTAGGCGGTGTTCGCGCTCAAACCGGTGATCGTCGAGCTCGTGCCGGCGACGTTGACCGTGGTCCAGGTGCCGGAGCTATTGAGCTTGTATTGCAGGCTGTAGCCGGTGGCACCGCCCACCGCGCTCCAGGAAAGCGTGGCGGCGCTTGAAGTGATCCCCGACGCGGCGAGGCCCGAGGGGGTGTTGCAGGTGCCGCCACCACCCGGTGGAACGCAGCCCTGCGAGTTCAGAAGTGATACGCGCGATCCGCCAGTGGCGAAAAGGGCCTGCATACGACTCTTCTGGCCCAGGGTGAAGATGTTCATGCAACCGTCGTTGGAGTAGTCCATGTAGTTCATGGTCATCTCCACCGGGGTGCCGGAGCAGGTGCTGTAGTGCGGGTAGGACGGGCAGCCGGAGTTGGCCGCATTGTGCACAGGCGTGTCGGCCACCAGGTCGTTGCCGCAGGTGGCATCGCCCCAGATGTGACGCAGGTTCAGCCAGTGGCCCACTTCGTGGGTGAGGGTGCGGCCGTAGTGGAAGGGCGAGGCGGTGCCGGGGTTGGTGAGGCTGCCCACCGAGGAGAAGAGCACCACCACACCATCTGTGGCGGCGGCACCACCGGGGAATTGCGCATAGCCCAGCAGGCCGCCGCTGAGGTTGCAGACCCAGATGTTCAAGTAGTGGTCGCGGTTCCAGGCGTTGCTGCCGCCGTTCGCGGTGTATTTCACGGCGTTGTTGCTGCTGAAGGCGGTGACGGTGGTCTGGCGGCGCACGATGCCCGTGGTGGGGTTGCCGCTGGGATCGCGTTGGGCCATGCAGAACTGCACCTCGGTGTTGGCGCCCAGGGAGGCGAACAGGGCCGGGGTCTGGTTCGCGTCGCTGTTGAGCCGCGCGAAGTCCTCATTCAACTGCTGCAGTTGCGACAGCAGCTTGCTGTCCGGGATGTTCTGCGCGGCGGTGTTCCACACCACATGGAAGACCACCGGGATGGTGACCACGGCGCGCTCCGCAGTGGGGTCGTCCTGGGCCACGAACTGCTGGGTGAAGGATTCGATCTGCTCCAGCCGTATGGCGCGTTCGGGGTCATCGGCGATCTCCTGTTGCAGCACCTCCATGGTGCTGCATGTACGCTGGGCCCAGGCGGGCAGCATCAACATCAGGGCGGCGAGCACGAGCAGGGCGTGCCACACCTTTCCCAATCGGAATGGACGTTTCATGTGGGCGGGAAGGGTTGGGTGAGGGTGGGTCGCGGGGCTGAGGGTCCCGCATTTCACGCAAGCTTAATCCACGAAGGGGTTTCACGCAACACCCCGGGGCCTCCTTCCAGGCCATGACTTTTCAACAGGCCCTGGCACCAGAAGCGAAAAGGCCGGGGGCGAATGCTCCCCGGCCTTGCTCGTATCACGATCCGATCAGAGGCTCTTCACGTACTTGTCCATCTCCTGGTGCAGGGCCATGCCGCGCAGGTTCTTGGCGATGATGATGCCGTTGGGGTCGATCAGGAAGCTCATGGGGATGGAGTTCACCCCGTAGAGCCGGCCGGCCTCGCTTTGCCAATGTTTCAGGTCGCTCACGTGCCACTTCCACGTGAGGCCATCCTGGGCGATGGCCTGCTTCCAGGCCTGGCGGTTGCGGTCCAGGCTCACGCTGTAGATCTCGAAGCCCTTGCCCTCTTTGTACTTGGCCTTGCTGTATTTCTGGTAGGCGGCCACGATGTTGGGGTTCTCCTTGCGGCAAGGCCCGCACCAGCTGGCCCAGAAATCGATCAGCACGTACTTGCCTTTCAATTCCGAGAGCTTCAGCACCTTGGTGCTGTCCACGTTCATGAAGGCCAGTTCGGGGGCCTTGTTGCCTACGGCCGTGCCCACGCGCGAATTGCCGCCTTCATCGGGGCGTTGGCGGTCGCCGCTGGAGGTGAAACCATAGATGGCCAGCAGCGCCACGGCGCCGATGGTGAGAATGCGGGTCTTGTACATGCCTGTTCGCTGGTGTTGGCCCAAAGGTAGGGGGGCGTTGCGGCGCCGCGCATCGCCAAGGGCGTGCCGGGTTGGGATCCTTTGCGGAAATGGCGAGCGTTACAGCGACAAGATGACGGGTCGGGATCCCGGAAGGCTCAGTTGACCACCTCGATGCGGGCACCAAGGGCGTTGAGGCGGCTGTCGATGTGCTGGTAGCCGCGGCGGATCTGTTCGATGTTCTCGATGGTGCTGACCCCCTCCGCGCTGAGGGCGGCGATGAGCAGGGCCACACCTGCGCGGATGTCGGGGCTGGTCATGCGGATGGCGCGCAGGGGCTGCTGGAAATCCTGGCCGTTCACCACCACGCGGTGCGGGTCGCAGAGGATGATCTGCGCGCCCATATCGATGAGCTTGTCCGTGAAGAACAGGCGGCTCTCGAACATCTTCTGGTGGATGAGCACGCTGCCCTTGGCCTGGGTGGCCACGGTGAGCACGATGCTCAGCAGGTCCGGTGTGAAGCCCGGCCAGGGATGGTCGCTGATGGTGAGGATGCTGCCATCGATGAAGGTGCTGATGCGGTAATGCTCCTGGGCCGGCACCAGGATATCGTCGCCCTGCCTTTCCACGGTGATGCCCAGTTTGCGGAACACATCGGGAATGCAGCCGAGGTGGTCGTAGCCGGTGTCCTGGATGCGGATCTCGCTGCGCGTCATGGCGGCCAGGCCGATGAAACTGCCGATCTCGATCATGTCCGGCAGCATGCGGTGTTCGGTTCCGTCGAGCTCCCGCACCCCTTGTATGGTGAGCAGGTTGCTGCCGATGCCGGAGATCTTCGCGCCCATGCGATTGAGCATGTGGCAGAGCTGCTGCAGGTAGGGCTCGCAGGCGGCGTGGTAGATGGTGGTGGTGCCTTCGGCCAGCACGGCGGCCATCACGATGTTGGCCGTGCCGGTGACGCTGGGTTCGTCCAGCAGCATGTGGGCGCCCTTCAATCGTTTCGCCTCCACCTTGTAGAAGCCTTCCCTGGCATCGTAGGTGAAATCCGCGCCGAGGTTCTGGAAGCCGATGAAATGGGTGTCCAGCCTGCGCCGGCCGATCTTGTCGCCACCGGGCGTGGGGATGTAGCCGCGGCCATAGCGCGCCAGCAGCGGCCCCACGATCATCACGCTGCCGCGCAACCCCCCGCCCATCCGCTTGAATTCGGGCCGCATGAAGAACTCGATGTCGATGTCCTTCGCGGTGAACCGGTAGTCGCTGTCGTTGAGCTTCTCCACCACCACGCCCATGTGGCGCAGCAGGTCGATCAGCTTGTTCACGTCCACGATGTCGGGCACGTTGCGGATGGTGACCGGCGCCGGGGTGAGCAGCACGGCGCAGAGGATCTGCAGCGCCTCGTTCTTCGCGCCTTGCGGGGTGAGGGTGCCCTTCAGGCGGTGGCCTCCTTCAATGCGGAAACTGGACATCGGCTTGGCGGTCCGGCGCTAAATGCGGACACGCCAAAGCAACAACGGCAAGGAGTTCACCGGCGGTGTGCGGTGGGCCGGGTTTGCACGGGGAAGTGTGGAAGAAGCGGTTGTTCTGTCGCCCGTTGTCGTTCGTCGGTCAACCAGAAACCTGCAACCTCAATACCGCTTCTTCCGCTTGCGATTGCGCTTCTTGCCACCGCCACCGCCCTGGCGCCGGCGCGTGTCCACCTCATTGCGCGGACCATTCTGCTGGGCGCGCAACAGATCGGCGGTGTGGGCCAGTTGGGTGTCGGGCTTCAACTTGATGCGCCCCTTGCTCAACTCGGACAGGTCCTTGAGGATCACAGGATCGGGCACGGTGTCGCGGTTCCAGGTGAGGAACTGCTTCTTCATGTGGTTGGCGATCAGCTCGGCGTAGGCGTCGCGCTTTTCCCCGGACTCCATCTCGGCGCACTGCTCGATCATGCTTTCCACCAACTTGCCGTAGTGGCCGAAACGCACATTCGATTGCGGGTAGGGCACGCGCTCGGGCTTGCTGTGCAGCTCCTCCACGGTGGGCATGGGGTAGGGGGCGTCCACATCGAGCTTCAGGTCGCTCATGATCCAGAGGTGGTCCCACAGGGTGCGCTCGAAGTTGTCGCTGTTGCGCAACTGCGGATTCAGGCGTGCGATCACCTGGATGATGGCCCTGGCCTGCCGGGTGCGTTCGGCGCGGTCCTCGATCTCCATCACGTGGTCCACCATGCGCTGCACGTTGCGCCCGTATTCGGGGATGGGCAGTTGCGGGCGCTGGGTGTTGTAGTCCAATCCGGGAAGGCTCATCGGGAGCAGGTGTTGGGAAGCAGTGGCCGGCGCGGCGTGGGCGGGGAAACCTTCCAGGAAGGAGGCGTGCCGCGCGGCAGTGGGTCCAAATGTAGGGAAGCAGGGCGTGGTTCGCCGTTTTCGGTTCAACGAATGATGGTGGGTCCTGCCTGCACCCCTCGTTCCAAAGCGGCCAGCACATTGGACATGATCGGGGCCAGGCTCAGGTAGGTGTTGTCTTCCGCATCAAGGACCAGCACAGGGAGGTCGTAGCGCTTGAAATTCTGTTGGTAGCGCAAGTTCTTGTCGAAGGTGAGCAAGACATCAAACCCATGCTCCTTCATCGACCGCAGCAGTTCACCATTGCCTCTGCCATTCCAGCCCATGTCCCTCACCGTGAAGGCCTCATGTGGTGACAACAGGGCTTTGATCCGCTTGGGCAGGTTCTCGTCAAGCAGCAGCTTCATAAAGCTTGCTGATCCGTTCGGCACTGAAGAGACCTCCCACCAGTTCGAGCACACCGCTGGCCTGGGACCGGCTCACGCTGGGGAAATCGCTGAGGAAGTCGTCCAAGGTGGCGCCTTTCTCCAAGTGCCATATCAGGGACTCCACTGGTACGCGGGTTCCCTTGAACACGGGGCACCCACCCAGTACGTCGGGGTCCACGGAGATAAGCTCTTTGACGGTCTGGGTGTTCATGACACCCAAATGTAAGCCGATCACCCCTCCACCACCTCCAGCTTCGCGAAGCGCAGCAGCAGCTGCTTCTGCCCGGCGCTGGGGAAGAACACGGTGGCTTTCAGGTCGGGTGCGCGGCCTTCCACCTTCAGCACTTTGCCCTTGCCGAAACGTTCGTGCGCCACGGTCATGCCCTCGGCGATCTCCGGGCTATCGGCGCCCAGCGAGCTGGTGGCTTCCAGTGGACGGCCCTCGGAGGTGATGCGCTTGAGCTTGCCGGGCTTCGGAGATGTAGGGGGGCCGGGTCTGCGCTGCGGGGCATTTGGTCGCGGTGATACGGGCGCACGTTCCTCCCGCCCGTACACGGGCTTGCCACTGGCGAATTCGCCGGGGTTCGGACCGAAGCCCACATTCTTCCTTGCCCAAGGCGGTGTGCCGCGCGCCGCGCCGAAGCCCACGCGATCGTTGGCCTTGGGCATCTCCAGGAATTTCTCGTCGATCTCGTCGATGAAGCGGCTGGGTTCTCCGGCGGTGAGGTTGCCCCACTTGTAGCGGCTCATGGCGTAGCTCAGGGTACAACGCTTCTCGGCGCGGGTCAGGGCCACGTAAAAGAGGCGGCGCTCCTCCTCCAGGTCGGCGCGGCTCTGCACGCTCATCATGTTGGGGAAGAGGTCCTCCTCCAAGCCCACCACGAACACATAAGGGAACTCCAAGCCCTTGGCCGCGTGGATGGTCATCAGGCTCACCCGGTCGGTGTCGTTGGGGTCCTCGTTGTCGGCATCGGTCAGGAGTGCCACATCGATCAGGAAGTCGCTCAGCGTGCGGGGCAGGTCCGTGCCTTCGGCCTGCGCATCGGAGAATTCCTTCATCCCGGCCAGCAATTCCTGGATGTTCTCGTAGCGGCTCACGCCCTCGGGCGTCTTGTCCGTGAAGAGGTCTTTCAGGATACCGCTGCGCCGCGCGATCTCCTCGCCCAGCATCGCTGCGCTGTGCGTGGGCAGCTGTGCCTGGAAGCTTTTGACCATGGTCACGAATTCCGCCAGGGCTTTGCGCGTGCCGCTGTGGATCTCCAGTTCTCCTGAATGCTGCGTGAGCAGGTCCCACACGGGCATCCCTTTCTCCGCGCTCGCCACCAGCAGCTTGTCCACCGTGGTCTGCCCGATGCCACGCGTGGGATAGTTGATCACGCGTTTCAGCGCCTCCTCGTCGCGCGGGTTGCAAACCAGCCGGAAGTAGGCGATCAGGTCCTTGATCTCCTTGCGCTGGTAGAAGCTGAGACCGCCGTAGATGCGGTAGGGTATGTTCAGCTTGCGCAAGGCCTCTTCCATGCTGCGGCTCTGCGCGTTGGTGCGGTACAGGATGGCGAAGCCCTTGTTGGGCACCTGCTCCCGCATGTGCGTCTCGAAGATGCTGTGCGCCACGAAGGCGCCCTCCTCGTTGTCGCTCAACGCGCGGTGCACGCGGATCTTCTCACCCTCATTGTTGTCCGTCCAGATGGTCTTGCGGATCTGGTCCTTGTTCTTTTCGATCAGCGAATTGGCCGCGCCCACGATGGTCTTCGTGCTGCGGTAGTTCTGCTCCAGTTTGAAGAGCTTGTGGTCCGGGTAGTCGCTGCGGAAGTTGAGGATGTTCTGGATGTTGGCGCCGCGGAAAGCGTAGATGCTCTGGCTGTCGTCGCCCACCACGGTGAGGTTCTCATGCCGGGCGGAAAGGGTCTTCACGATGTTGTACTGCACCAGGTTGGTGTCCTGGTACTCGTCCACCAGGATGTATTGGAAGCGTTGCTGGTACTTCAGCATGGCCTCCGGATGGTCGCGGAAGAGCAGGGCCGTGTTGTACAGCAGGTCGTCGAAATCCATCGCCCCCGATCGGAAGCATTTCATGGCGTAGGCGCGGTAGATCTCCCCCATCTTCTCGCGGCCCACGCTGGCATCCGCCGCCATCTGCTCCGCATTGGCCAGGTATTCCAGCGGACCGATCAGGTTGTTCTTCGCCATGCTGATGCGACCGTGTACCTGGCTGGGCTTGTACAGCTTGTCGTCCAGCTGCCATTCCTTCACGATGCCCTTGATCACGTTGCGGCTGTCGTCCGTGTCGTAGATGGTGAAGTCCTTGGGGTAGCCCAGCTTGTCCGCTTCGGCGCGGAGGATGCGGGCGAAGACGCTGTGGAAGGTGCCCATCCACAGGTTGAGCGCCTCGGTGGAACCCTGCTCGCCCAGCAGTTTGGCGATGCGCTCCTTCATCTCCCGCGCCGCCTTGTTGGTGAAGGTGAGGGCCAGGATGCGGAAGGGGTCCACGCCCTTGGCGGCCATCAGGTGGGCGATGCGTACGGTTAGCACGCGCGTCTTGCCGCTTCCTGCACCGGCGATCACCATGTTGGGGCCGTCGGTATGCTCCACGGCCGCGCGCTGGGCGGGGTTCAGGCCTTCGAGATAACGCATGGGGAGAGGGCGAAGGTAGCGGTGGGTGGTGGCAGGGCAGTGGGGTGGATATCAACGATCGGTGGTGGCGAGGATGGCGGGCCGGCAACGATCGCACCATGTTGATCGCCAGACCTGTATAGAAATGCGGAATGATGTCCCTGCGAATTTGGTATTCGCACGCTTCCGCATTATGTTCGTTCCACCCTACCCGATCGATCATGCGTTTTGTCCCCCCCCCCCCCCCCGAGCCGGCCAATTCCTGATCGCCTTGGCTTGCATGGGCATTTGTGCTGATAGCGCTATCGCCCAGCCGCTCAACATCACACTCGTCCGCAGCAATTACAACGGCTATGGCGTCAGTTGTTTCGGGGGCACCAATGGTAGCATAGAGGCCATCGTCACCGGGGGAACGGCGCCCTACACCTATTTGTGGTCCAATCAGGACACCACCGCCGCCATCAGCGGCCTGGCAGCGGGTTACTACCGCGTAACGGTGACGGATGCGGACAGCACAAAGCGCTATGCGGAGATCACTCTCTCGCAGCCCAGGGCCCTCATCGTGGGTTTGACGCCCTACACTTGGCCGAACGGCTACAACGTCAGCTGCCACCAATGCTACAACGGCAGCATCCAGACCGCTGTGCAATATGGCGTGCCGCCTTACACCTACCTGTGGCAGGACGCTGTGACCACGCAGCACCGCACCGCCATCGGCGCGGGCAACTACCAATTGGTGGTGACGGACCACAATGGCTGCCAGAACCAACCCGGGGCACTGTTCCTCTCGGAACCCGCCGACAACAACTGGGACAAGGGTGGCAATGCGGGCACGGACCCGGAGGTGGATTACCTGGGCACGTCGGACTCCACGGACTTCGTGCTGAAGACCAGCGGCGCGGAGGTCGTCCGCCTGCTTGCTGGAGGAGGTATCAAACTGGGCCTGCCGTCCGGGATCCTCGGCTTGGATGATGACGGCGAGCTGCGCGCTTTCCTCACCAAGCCTTGGTGCTGGCCGGCCGGGGACACAACGGTGGCCCCTTGGTACACCTGCGGGAATGTCATCGACAACCCGAATGGCATCTACTTCATCGGTACGGTGAACAATGCTCCGCTGCCTTTCCGCACCAACAACCAGCAACGCATGGTCATCACCAGCACATCGCGCGTGGGGATCGGCACCAACCCACCGGCTGGTGCGGTGGATGGCTACCGGCTCTTTGTGGAGGATGGTATCGCCACGCGCGATGTGCTGGTGAAACTGGGTGAATGGCCGGACCATGTGTTCGCCGATGAATACCCTTTGCGCCCACTGGCGGACCTCCGTTCACACTTGAAACTGCACCGCCACCTGCCCGGCATCCCCTCGGTCCGCGAAGTGGAGGAGAAGGGCGGCGTGGAAGTGGGCGACCTGCAGCGGCGGATGTTGGAAGTGATCGAACAGCAGGCCCTCTACATTCTGGAATTGGAGGAGATGTTCCGAGGCCTGGAGCAGCGGATCGGTGATCTTGAAACGTCCAAGTGATGCGCGCCTTGGCATATACGGCTGCCATCGCCGCGCTGCTGGTCATGGCACAAGCGAAGGCCCAGACCCCCTACCCGGACCACACCATCCAGGATGTATCTTGGAACAGCGGCACGCACCATTTCGCCGTGGTCACCCAGCACATCATAGCACCGGGCACCCCCATCTTGCCGGTCCTGATCACAGGTACGGCGGATGCCGAATTTGTTTCCGGCTCCCGGGTTCGTCTTGCCCCGGGCTTCCATGCGGGCGGCTTCGTTACCGAAGGCCGCTTCAGGGCCTACATCGACGAGACCCTGGGCCGACCCGCCGATCTGGTCATCATCGCTCCGGACCCTCAGGTGGCCTTGGTGGACAACATCGTGCACGTGCCGAAGTGGGAGAAGTTCGAGGTGGGTTTGCGCTTGCCCCAGGAGTATCAAGATGCTACCGAGCGTTTTTTCGACCACTACTATTCCGGCGGAGTGATGGAGGATGCTACGCCGGGCAATGTCCATCCTGTGTATGACCTTAACCCGTATGCGGACGACTCGCTCCAGTTGGTGATGACGCTGACCTCCCCATCAGGTTCCAAGATAAAATGGGGCTTCTTCATGAGGGAGGGTAGATGGTCCAGTGAAGATCCTGATGCCAAGCTTGTCGAAGCCCCTGATGATCCGCTATACCCCTACCACATTCGATTCCGTATCGCTCCGGATGTGGAAGGGCCTTGGCGTTTCGACTTGGCGGTAAAAGCTCCTCACACCCAGACGCTGGCCGATCAAGCGCTCCCCGAGCATGACTATTGGGGCTATAAGTTCCACTGCGGCCCTCCGGTGCCAGGCAACAGGGGCTTCTTGAAGGTCAGTGAAGCTAACCGCCGCAACCTCCAGTTCGAAGATGGTACACCCTTCTTCGGTTTGGGACCCAACCTTGCCGACAAGGCCAGTAGCGACTGGTACTTCCTCATGCGTGATTACAACTTGATGAAACAAGCACTGGAAGACCTTCATTCGATGGGAGGCAATTTCTCTCGTATGTATCTCATGCGCTCGATCTTCGCTCCGGAATGGGTGAATCTAGGCGTCTATGATTCTTACCGAGCACCACAAATTTGTTTGTCCAACCCACCTTGGGATCTCATCTATCGCGGTAACTGCCAATATCAATGTTGGGCGTTCGGTCAATTGCTCGATCATATCCATGATAATGGCATTTACGTGCAATTATGTGTTGACCCCTATCCGCCTATCAAGGCCTACGAGATCCCAATATGGGGACCCCATGCATACGTCTTGAACTATCTGAACCCTATCAGGGATCCAAGTACTGGAAGGTATGACCTCAAAGAGTTCTTCTATGAGGGAGGTGATCCTGCCAACAAGAACAGCGGAGTATTCTACTACTGGAAGAGGAAGTACAAGTATATCATGTCCCGCTGGGGATATTCAGTCAATATCGCGGCATGGGAGCCTTTCAATGAGATCGATCAGATGCTTACGTATAGCTATGATGACCTGAGTATCCAAGAACCTCATCCACTTTGGGATATGTGTCCGATCAATAGGATAGAATGGCCCATGGATTCCTTGCTGCCTGTCATCATCGACCAATGGTTGACGGACATAACGGATCATGTCCGCGGTGATGTGGAGCACGATGATCTCGTTCATTCACCGTTGGGAGAAAAGAACAAGCTCTGGCTCATGAGCTATACTGGAGGGACGGGACCGGCCAACAGCGCCCATTACTTGCCCTTTTCCAATGAAGCGGTGGACCTGATCGATGTTCATCACGGTATCCATCCCACACTGGTCGACCAGGGCCTTCCTGCCTGGCATCTGAGAGGTGCGTTCGACCAAGTGCAGGACTTCCGGACCCAGTACCCGCCCACCACTGAGGCCCTCCGCAAACCTTTCAGTCACGGGGAGTTCAACCATTATACCCACCTGACCGGATTCAATTCTCTGGTTGAGGGGATCTTCCACAACTATGATGTCTCATTCCACAATGAGCTCTGGGCTTCGGCTTTCAGTGGCAAGTTTGCGACGGGGACCACTTGGTTGTGGGGCAGGGTGTTCTGGTGGGAGGATGCATTGCCACAGCCGCCGAATGACCCCAATAATCCATTCCAATGGAGTCCACTCCAGCAATCTTCGAATGTTCTTGGGGAAGATAATGAAATGTATGTTGGAGGTATTTCCATTCCTGTTAGGAACAAGAGGATACACCACCACTTCCGGCCGCTGGCCGATCTGCTGGCACACCCGAGTTGGTTGGACTATGGCTTCTTCAATGGCGACTACACGGCGCAAAAGGTGTTCGATGAAAGCAATGATAACGAGATCGAGGCGTACTACCTGAAGAACACGGACAACAACGTCGCCATCGGCTGGGTGCATAACCGCAACGCCTGGGTGATGAACAGCTTCTACCTCAGAAGCAACACTCAGAATTTCCTCGGCTGCGATCCGCCGAGCACACAATCCATCACGCTCACCGGTTTCGAGCAAGCCACTGACTAGAAGCCATCTCAAAATAGTTTGCGCATGAGGATCATGGCACAAGCGAGCTGGACGAAGCCCAGGAAGTTGATGCTGTGATACTCGTAGCGGACCACAGTACGCCTGAAGTTGTTGAGCCAGGCGAAGCATCGCTCCACCTTCCATCTCCGCTTGTATCTGCGAAGCTCCCTTCCATCTTGGGATTTTGAACGCCCTGCGCGGTTCGGTGCGATCATGCGGACCTTCCTGCGCTTGAGCTTGCGATCGAGCTGATCGCTATCGTAGGCCTTGTCGCCGATGAGCACTTGGGGCAATTCTTCCATGAAACGCGCGGCCAGCGTTTGGGTCACGAGCTTCACTTCGTGGGTGCTGGCTCCGAAGGTCCGTACGGCGATAGGAAGACCAGCAGCGTCTGTGACGACCATGATCTTGGTGCCTTTACCTCGCTTAGTCGGGCCGATATGGAGCCCCCTTTTTTGGCACTGGAGAAGGTGCCATCGATGAAGCATTCTGTGATGTCGATCTTCCCTCTTCGTTTGAGGTCCTGCGCCAAGGCCCACAGCACCTTGTCCCATACGCCCTGCTGACACCAGCGCTGGAAGTACCGATGGCACGACTGGTAAGGAGGGTAGCGCGGTGGAAGATCCTGCCATCTGGCTCCTGTCCGGCAGATCCATAATACCCCATTGAACACCTCCCGAGCATCCAGTGGCTTCCTGCCACGCGTCTCGGTCCTCTCTTGAATAGGTGAGAGCAGGTCCTTGACCGCTTCCCACTGGGCGTCCGTGCAGTCCATCGTTTTGGACATCGAAAGAGGACATGCACGGTGAAAGGATCAAGACCCTCCCTTCTTCGGTTGTCAAACGCCCGTTGTTCATGGCTCAGGACACCTCAACTATTTTTGAGATGGCCTCTACTACATCACCTGGTTCCCGACGCGGATGAACACCACCGTATGTCCCGATGACGATGAGGATCTTTCCGGTACGGGAATGATCACGCTCGACCTTTCCACCGCGCCTTTGGGCGGCACGCTCAACAACTACATGGACACACTCCACGCCGACTATGCCTTCATCATCACCCCCGCTCCCTTCGTGAAGAGCCTGCAGTTACCGCCTGCCGCACAAGCTGTGCCCGAAGCCGGTTGGGATTACACGCTGTATCCGAACCCCGCCCGCGACGCACTCTTCCTTCGCTTCCCGGATGACGCACCCAAGGATATTGCGGTCCTGGATATGGCAGGCAGGCGGGTGACCTCACAGGCCAACATCACGGGAACCAACCACTTCCTGCCCCTCGGCCAGTTGGCCAAGGGTGCCTATTGGGTGCGTGTGACCGATGGAGTACACATAAAGGTGAAGAAATTGATCATCCACTGAGCCATGATGAGGTTGACCTTGCTCCTGTTGTCTTCCATTCAGTTCTGCTGGGTCTTGTCTCAGCCAGTATATGAAAGAATATATTCTGGTGGTGCTGCTGGGAAATTCAACCTGATTGAACTGAATAGTGGGAATGTGTTGACCATTGTTGTGAATTCATTTAGTATCAATATAACCGGAACATCAATTTCCAATAACGATGGTGTGATAATACACAGTCATGCTTATTATATTGATACTTTTGTAGTGATGCAATCTATCAAAAAATATACTGAAAACGAATTCTATTTTGTGGGCGGATACTGGAAGGATACTTGCTCGACCACCGGAGCGAAAAAAACATATCCCGTGATTGGACGGATGGATTCTATAGGCAACATCTTGTCTATTCACCATTATGCTCTAAACGCACCCGAGTGCTCAAACATGGCTGGAGATCTCGATATATTAAGTGGAGAGGGAGGAGCCATCGCTTGGGGGACTCGCGACTATAGATTCTTCGCACTGAAGGTTGATGCTGCCGGGGAGCCGGTATGGGCCAAACGGTTCAGTCATCAAGCCGCTTTTCAGTTCATCAAAGAACTGCCCGGCGGCGACCTGCTGGCGGGCATCAACATGGACACGGCCGGGGCGGTGGTGGCACGCATGGATGCGAACGGCAATTTTCTCTGGTGCAAGTCCTATATCCGCCCCCGAGGGATGTTGCACGACGCGCTGATCGAGTCGGACGATGCCTTCATCATCACCGGCTACACGGATAGCACGGCTTCCACGAACCCGTTCATCCCGCTGCCTACCACGTTCCAGCCGAAGCTCTTCATGATGAAACTGGACGGTGCTGGGGAAGTACAATGGTCCCGGGGTTATGACAGCGCACCGAACTATTGGTACACAGGGCAGAGTTCTCGCATCGTAAAAGCCTTGGATGGCAACTATGTGGTGCTGGCCACCTTGGGGCATCCGGGGTACAATTTCTTCTTACGGCCTTTTCTGATGAAGACCGACTTGAACGGCGATACGCTTTGGACACGGTCCGGGGGAGCAAGTGGCTATGATTACTTCACGAAGGACCTATTGGCGCATTCGGACGGAGGCTATTTGATCAGCGGTGGTGTATGGGGCGATCTGCCAGAGATGAACACCGGCCTCCCCTATATCTTCAAGACGGATAGCCTGGGCCACTTCTCCTGTCTGGAGCGCCAACACCCCGTTCAGGTACTGGACCTCTTTCCCACGGATAGCAATTTCGTGCTTACCTCCATCGATGGCGCCACCGTTCACCCTGCCTTTGTGAACGACACCATCTTCGATCCCATCAATGTGTACGATGCTTGCGTGGTCACCAGTGTGCAGCAATACCGGCCTACCAAGCTACGCGCCATGCGCGTGTACCCCAACCCCACCCTGGGTCGCTTCACCGTGGAGTTCGCAGACCCGTTGATGGCCGAGAGCTACTATTCGGTGTACGACGCCATGGGGAGATTGCTGTACCAGCGCCCACTGCCCACCGGCGCCACGCTGGAAGAGGTGGACCTCTCGCGCTTCGGCAGGGGCACCTATGTGTTACGGGTCACGGACCCCGAAGGGCAGCGGCATACGAGGGTGGTGGTGGAGTAGGGCGCTACTTCTTCTGGTAGGTCACCCCCCGCCCTTCACCCTCCATCTGCAGCAAGCCGCCATCCACCGCCTCCCGCAGATCCCTGGTCGCCGTGGCGGTGCTCAGCTCCGGGTAGAAGGCCAGGTAGTCCTTCCGGCGGAAGGGCCGCTTTGTGGCTTGGGCCAGGAAGACGGCCATGCGGTCATTGGCACCGCGTACCGGTTCGCCTTCTGAAAGCAGTTCGGTCAGGGCCTCGTCGATGCGTTCCAGCAGGTAGGTGATGAAGCCGCCGCAATCACCCCGGCGGTCGGCGTACTCCAGCGCGGCGTGGTAGGCGGGTTCGCGTTGGTGGATGAAGGCCTCCACGGGCAGGTAGGCGAATACCGGCCAATGGCGCATGAGCAGGCGCCGCTGCCACAGCCGGGCCAGGCGGCCGTTGCCGGCAGTAAAAGGCCGCAGGTAGATGAGGCCGAAGTGTACTACGCAACTGGTGAGCAGGGGCGGGAAGTCATCCTCCTCGGCGTACTGGAGCAACTCCTGCACGGTGGCGGGCAGGTCATGGGCCGAGGCCACGCGCAGGGGTTCGGGGTCGCCATAGAGCACATCCATGGGTCCGCTGCGGAAGTGGCCGGCATCCAATGCCAGGCCGTGCATCAGCACGGCATGGGCGTGGCGCAGGTCCTGCGCGGTATAGGGGTCCAAGGCGGGAAGCAGTTCCTGCACCCGGTGTGTGTTGAGCACCTCGAAATGGGCTGGTAGGGAAGGTGCGGCGCCGTGCGCCAGGAGGTCCGCCACGGGCACGGGTTCCAGGGTGCCCCCCTCTATGGCCACGGTGGCGTGCACGCTGCTCACGCGGTAGGCCATGGCCAGTTCCGCCGGACAGAGTTGCAGGTGGCGGGCATGTACCTCGCCCAGGTGCTGGTGGATGCTCGTCAGCAGGCCCAGCATGCGGGGCGAAATGCTGTAGAGGGTGATGCTGCCGACATCCATTCAGATCATATGATGCGAACAAAGGTAATCTCCACATGCTGCCCGCCCTGTTCATTCCAGGGTCTTTCGCACGGCGGATCGGAGCACACTCCGTCGACGGAGGTTTGTCGTGCCATCGCTAGGTAATCAGGGGGATATGCCCTTCCCTGCGATGGTCTTCATCGCCCCCGGACGGCCGCATGACAGGTGGTCTCCGAAAAAATTCATTGACCTCACCCGGTTGAAAAAAGGCTTTGGATTACCTTCGCAGCCCGTTTTCGCCAAGGGATATGCGGAAACGCCTGAAAGCCAAGACGAAAGGACCTCATGCCTACCATCCAACAGCTCATCCGGAAGGGTCGCGAGACCCCTGTGTACAAGAGCAAGTCGGTCGCCCTGACCCGCTGCCCGCAGCGCCGTGGTGTTTGCACCAAGGTGTACACCACCACGCCCAAGAAGCCGAACTCGGCCCTGCGCAAGGTGGCCAAGGTGCGCCTGGTGAACGGTTATGAGGTGATCGCCTACATCGGTGGCGAGGGCCACAACCTGCAGGAACACAGCATCGTGCTGGTGCGTGGCGGCCGGGTGAAGGACCTGCCCGGCGTGAAGTACCACATCGTACGGGGCGTGCTCGACACCAGCGGGGTGGAGGGCCGCAACCAGCGCCGCAGCAAGTACGGCACCAAGCGTCCGAAGCCCGGACAAGCTCCCGCCAAGAAGAAGTAACCGTTGACGCCTTAGACGACCATGCGCAAGAAAGCGGCGAAACACACCATCCTGCCGGATCCCAAGTTCGGCGATGTGCTCGTGACCAAGTTCGTGAACAACCTGATGTTCGAGGGCAAGAAGACCAAGGCCCTGGACATCTTCTATGCGGCCATCGACATCGCCACGGAAAAGAGTGGTGGCGAAGGCCTGGAGGTGTTCCGCAAGGCCCTGCAGAACGTGACCCCCCAGGTGGAGGTGCGCAGCCGCCGCGTGGGCGGGGCCAACTTCCAGATCCCGCAGGCCGTGCGTGAGGACCGCAAGCGCATGTTGGCCATGAAGTGGCTCATCGGCTACGCCCGCGAGCGCAACGAGCGCAGCATGGCGATGCGCCTGGCCAACGAACTGCTGGCCGCCTCCAAGGAGGAGGGCGCGGCCTTCAAGAAAAAAGAGGAAGTGCACCGCATGGCCGAGGCCAACAAGGCCTTCAGCCATTTCCGTTTCTGATCCCACCGTGTAGCACAGACCAAGATGGCCAAGAGGGACCTCAGATATACGCGCAACATCGGCATCATGGCGCACATCGATGCCGGCAAGACGACCACGTCCGAGCGCATCCTGTACTACACCGGCCTGGTCCACAAGATCGGCGAGGTGCACGACGGGGCCGCCACCATGGACTGGATGGAACAGGAGCAGGAGCGTGGCATCACCATCACCAGCGCCGCCACCACCACCAGCTGGGACTACCGCGGTGAGAAGTACAAGATCAACCTGATCGACACCCCGGGCCACGTGGACTTCACCGTGGAAGTTGAGCGCAGCCTGCGCGTGCTGGACGGTGCCGTGGCGCTCTTCTGCGCCGTGGGCGGCGTGGAGCCCCAGAGCGAGACCGTATGGCGCCAGGCCAACAAGTACAAGGTGCCCCGCCTGGGCTTCGTCAACAAGATGGACCGCAGCGGTGCGGACTTCTTCCGTGTGGTGGGCCAGATCAAGGAGCGCCTGGGCGCCAAGCCCGTGCCCTTGCAGGTGCCCATCGGCGCCGAAGCCGACTTCAAAGGCGTGGTGGACCTGATCAACAACCGGGGCATGGTCTGGAACGAATCCGACCAGGGCATGACCTGGAACGAGGTGCCCATCCCCGACGACCTGAAGGACACCGTGCAGGAGTGGCGCGACAAGCTCATCGAGGCCGTGGCCGAGAGCGACGACTCCTTGATGGAGAAGTATTTCAATGATCCCGAGTCGCTCACCGAGGCCGAGATCATGAACGCCATCCGCAAGAGCACCATCAGCATGAGCATCACGCCCATCCTGTGTGGCAGCGCCTTCAAGAACAAGGGTGTGCAGACCATGCTCGACGCGGTGATGGCCTATCTGCCCAGCCCGATGGACATCGAGGCGGTGACCGGCACCAACCCCGACACGGGCGAGGAGGTCACCCGCAGGCCCGACGCTTCCGAGCCGATGGCCAGCCTGGCCTTCAAGATCGCCACGGACCCCTACGTGGGGCGCCTGGCCTTCTTCCGTTGTTACAGCGGTGCGGTCCCTGCCGGCAGCTATGTGCGCAACATGCGCAGCGGCAACAAGGAGCGCATCAGCCGCATCTTCCAGATGCACTCCAACAAACAGAATCCTGTGGAGGTGATCGAGGCCGGCGACATCGGTGCCGCCGTGGGCTTCAAGGACATCCGCACGGGCGATACCCTTTGCGACGAGAACAATCCGATCGTTCTGGAGAGCATGAGCTTCCCTGAGCCGGTGATCGGCATCGCCGTGGAGCCCAAGACCCAGGCCGACCTGGACAAGCTGGGCGCCGCCCTGGCCAAACTGGCCGAGGAGGACCCCACCTTCAAGGTGCATACCGACGACGAGACCGGCCAGACCGTGATCAGCGGCATGGGCGAACTGCACCTGGAGATCATCGTGGACCGCCTCAAGCGCGAGTTCAAGGTGGAATGCAACCAGGGCGCACCGCAGGTGAAGTACAAGGAAGCCATCACCGGCACCGTGGAACACCGCGAGCTGTACAAGAAGCAGACGGGTGGCCGCGGCAAATTCGCCGACATCCATGTGCGCATCGAGCCCCAGACCGATCCGGAGAAGACCGGGCTGGAGTTCATCGACGAGATCAAGGGCGGTGTCATCCCCAAGGAATTCATCCAGCCCGTGGCGAAAGGCTTCGAGGCCTCGCTGAAGAACGGTGTGCTGGCGGGCTATCCCATGGAAAGCCTGAAGGTGACCCTCTACGATGGCAGCTTCCACAACGTGGACTCCGACGCGTTGAGCTTCGAGATCTGCGCCAAGAGCGCCTTCCGCACCGCGCTGCCCAAGTGCAAGCCCGTGCTGCTGGAGCCCATCATGAAGATCGAGGTGATCACCCCCGAGGAGAACATGGGCGACATCGTGGGCGACCTCAACCGCCGCCGTGGCACCATCCAGGGCATGGAGGACCGCTCCGGCGCCAAGGCGATCCGCGGCACCGTGCCCTTGAGCGAGATGTTCGGTTACGTCACCTCCCTGCGCACCATGAGCTCCGGCCGTGCCAGCAGCACCATGGAGTTCAGCCATTACGACCCAGCACCCAACAACGTCACCGAGGCCGTGCTGGCCAAGGTGCGCGGCAAAGTATCAGCCTAACAAGCCACCAGCGATGACCCAGAAGATCCGGATCAAGTTGCGGTCCTACGACCACAACCTCGTCGACAAGAGCGCCGAGAAGATCGTGAAGACGGTGAAGAGCACCGGCGCGGTGGTGAGCGGCCCCATTCCCCTGCCCACCCACAAGCGCATCTTCACCGTGCTGCGCTCGCCGCACGTGAACAAGAAGGCCCGCGAGCAATTCCAGCTCTGCAGCTACAAGCGCATGATGGACATCTACAGCTCCAGCAGCAAGACCATCGATGCGCTGATGAAGCTGGAACTGCCCAGCGGTGTGGACGTGGAGATCAAAGTCTGACCGGTTAGAACGAAGAAGCCATGAGCGGATTGATCGGCAAAAAGATCGGGATGACCAGCCTGTTCGACACGGACGGGAACCTGGTGGCCTGCACCGTGATCGAGGCCACGCCCAATGTGGTCACCCAGGTGAAGACCTCCGAGAAGGACGGCTATGAGGCCGTGCAACTCGCCTTCGGTGAGCGCCGGGAGAAGAACACCCCCGCCGCCCTCAAAGGGCACTACAAGAAGGCCGGCACCACGGTGAAGAAGAAGGCCCACGAGTTCAAGGAGTTCGAGCAGGACCTGAAGCTCGGCGACACGATCGGCGTGGACCTCTTCGAGGAGGGCAGCTACGTGACGGTGACCGGCAACGGCAAGGGCAAGGGCTTCCAGGGCGTTGTGAAGCGCCACGGCTTCAGCGGCGTGGGCGAGGCCACCCACGGCCAGCATGACCGTAGCCGCGCGCCCGGATCGCTGGGCGGCAGCAGCTACCCCAGCCGCGTGTTCAAGGGCATGCGCATGGCCGGCCGCACCGGAGGCAAGAAGATCACCACCGAGAACCTCCGTGTGGTGAAGGTGGATTCGGCGAAGAACCTGTTGTTGCTCAAGGGCACCGTTCCCGGTCCCAAGGGCAGCATCGTGATCATCTGGAAGTAAGATGGAACTCGAGATCTACGGCAAGGACGGCAAGTCCACCGGCAAGAAGGCCAAGCTCAGCGACGCCGTCTTCGCGGTCGAGCCCAACGACCACGCCATCTGGCTGGACGTGAAGCAGCACCTGGCGAACAAGCGCCAAGGCACCGCCAAGACCTTGGAGAAGAGCGAGGTGAGCGGCAGCACCAAGAAGCTGCACCGCCAGAAGGGCACCGGTGGGTCCCGCAAGGGTTCCATCAAGAACCCCCTGTTCAAGGGTGGCGCCCGCGTGTTCGGCCCCAAGCCGCGCGACTACCACTTCAAACTGAACAAGAAGGTGAAGGACCTGGCCCGCCGCAGCGCCCTTACCCACAAGGCCAAGGACGGCGCCATCAAGGTGCTCGATGGCGTGGAGATCGGCGCCCCGCGCACCAAGGACTACATGGCGCTGCTCAAGGCTTTCGAGCTGGGCACGCGCAAGAGCCTGCTGGTGGTGCCCACCAAGGATGACAATGTGCTGCTCAGCGCGCGCAACATCCAGGGTGCCCGCGTGGTGACGGCCAGCGACCTGAACACCTACGATATCATGAACGCCAACGGACTGCTGATCGTGAAGGACGCGATCGCGGTGCTGGAGGCCACCCTCACCAAGTAAGCCATGAGCCAGATCATCATACGGCCCATCGTCACCGAGAAGATGACCGCCCAGGGCGAGAAGCAGAACCGCTTCGGCTTCGAGGTGGCCCGCACCAGCAACAAGGTGCAGATCAAGCAGGCGGTGGAGAAGGAGTACGGCGTCACCGTCACCGGTGTGCGCACCATGATCTGCCGTGGCAAGGACCGCACCCGCTACACCAAGACGAACATCCTTCGGGGGAGCACCTCCAGCTACAAGAAGGCCATCGTCACCGTGAAGGAAGGCGAGACCATCGACCTGTACAGCAGCATTTGACCCCGTAGCATCGAGCAGAGATGGGCATCAGAAAACTCAACCCCGTGACCCCCGGCACCCGCCACCGGGTCATCACCGATTTCGAGGGCGTCACCACCAACGTCCCGGAGAAGAGCCTGACGCGTGGCATCCACAAGAGTGGCGGCCGCAACAACCAGGGCAAGATGACCATGCGCTATCTCGGCGGTGGTCACAAGCAGCGCTACCGCACGGTGGACCTGAAGCGCGACAAGCACGGCATCCCCGCCACGGTGAAGACCATCGAGTACGATCCTTCCCGCAGCGCGCGCATCGCCCTGCTGTTCTATGCCGATGGCGAGAAACGCTACATGCTGGCCCCCAACGGCCTGCAGGTGGGCCAGACCGTGCTGAGCGGCCTCAACGGCGTACCGCCCGAAGTGGGCAACACGCTTCCGCTGAGCGAGATCCCCCTGGGCACGGTGGTGCACAACATCGAACTCCACCCCGGCAAGGGCGGCGCCATCGCGCGCAGCGCCGGCACCTTCGCCCAGCTCAGCGCCCGTGAAGGCCGCTACGCCACGCTGAAGATGCCGAGCGGCGAAGTGCGCATGGTGCTGGTGACCTGTTTGGCCACCGTTGGCACCGTGGGCAACGGCGAGCACATGCTGCAGAAGAGCGGCAAGGCCGGCCGCAGCCGCTGGCTGGGTCGCCGTCCGCGCACCCGCGCCGTGGCCATGAACCCGGTGGACCACCCGATGGGCGGTGGCGAAGGCCGCGCCAGCGGTGGACACCCGCGCAGCCGCAAGGGCCTCCTGGCCAAGGGCAAGAAGACCCGCAGGCCGAAGAACCCGACCAGCAAGTTCATCATCGAACGCATCAACGCCAAGAAAGGCGCCTGAACCACCAGTTAGACCATGAGCCGTTCACTCAAGAAACCGCCCTTCGTCCACTACAAGCTCACCAAGCGTGTAGGCGAGGCCCAGGCCTCGGGCAAGAAGAACGTGATCAAGACCTGGTCGCGCGCCAGCACCATCACCCCCGACTTCGTGGGGATGACCATCGCGGTGCACAACGGCAACAAATTCATTCCGGTGTACGTGACCGAGAACATGGTGGGCCACAAGCTGGGCGAGTTCGCGCCCACGCGCACCTTCCGCGGGCACTCCGGCAACAAGAAGAACTGATCCACATGGGAGCCCGCAAGAAACTCGCCGCTGACGCCCGCAAGGAGGCCCGCAAGACCGTGGCCATGGCACAGCTTCGCAATGTGCCCACCAGCCCGCGCCGCATGCGCCAGGTCGCCGACCTGATCCGTGGCAAGGAGGTGGGCCAGGCGCTGGGCATCCTGCGCTTCAGCACACGCCACAGCAGCCGCGACCTGGAGAAACTGCTGATGAGCGCCATCGCCAACTGGCAGGCCAAGAACGATGGCCGCAAGGCCGACGAGGCCGGCCTGGTGGTGAAGAGCGTACGCGTGGACGAGGCCCGCAGCCTGAAGCGCATGCTGCCCGCACCACAGGGCCGAGCCTACCGCATGCGCAAGCGCAGCAACCACGTTAGCCTCATCGTCGATACCGTGAACTGACCACTCGCCGAGAACAAGACAACATGGGACAGAAAGCACATCCTACCGGCATCCGCCTCGGCTTCATCAAGGGCTGGGACAGCAACTGGTATGGCGGAAAGAACTACGGTGAGAAGCTCGTGGAGGACGAGCGCATCCGGCAGTATCTCATGGCCCGCCTGAAGAAGGCGTCCGTGGCCAAGATCGTCATCGAGCGCACCCTCAAGCTCGTCACCGTCACCATCAACACCGCCCGCCCCGGCGTCATCATCGGCAAGGGCGGCGCCGAGGTGGACAAGCTGCGCGAGGAGCTCAAGAAGCTCACCGGCAAGGATGTCCAGATCAACATCTTCGAGATCAAGCGCCCCGAATTGGACGCCCGCCTGGTGGCCGACAGCATCGCCCGCCAGTTGGAGGGGCGCATCAGCTTCCGCCGCGCCATGAAGATGTCCGTGGCCAGCACCATGCGCATGGGCGCCGAGGGCATCAAGCTCACGGTGAGCGGCCGCCTCAACGGTGCCGAGATCGCCCGTACGGAGAGCTACCGCGAGGGCCGCGTGCCCCTGCACACCCTGCGTGCGGACATCGACTTCGCCATTGCCGAGGCCCACACCAAAATGGGGCGCATCGGCGTGAAGTGCTGGATCTGCCGTGGCGAGGTGTATGGCAAGAAGGACCTCAGCCCCAACCAGGGCCAGGCCAAGGGCGCACCGGGCGCACGTCCCATGGGCCCGCGTGGTGGAGGTGAGCGCCGTGAACGCCGCGGAGGCGGTGATCGTGGCGAGCGTCGTGGAGGTGGAATGAACCGCGGGGCCGACCGCAACAAACTCTGATCGCCATGTTGCAACCCAAGCGCAGCAGACGCCGCAATATGCACAAGGGCCGCATGAAGGGCATGGCCCAGCGCGGCCATCGTGTCACCCTGGGCACCTTCGGCCTGAAGGCCTTGGAGAGCGTATGGCTCACCAGCCGCCAGATCGAGGCCGCCCGTGTGGCCCTTACCCGCCACATGAAGCGTGAAGGCCAGGTCTGGATCAAGGTGTTCCCGGACAAGCCCGTGACCAGCAAACCCGCCGAGGTGCGCATGGGCAAAGGCAAAGGCTCCCTGGACCACTGGGTGGCCGTGTGCCATGCCGGCCGGATCATCTTCGAAGTGGACGGTGTGCCCATGGCCACCGCCAAGGAGGCCCTGCGCCTGGCCGCCCAGAAACTGCCCATCCCCACCAAGTTCGTGGCCCGCGAGGACCACGACGGCCAATAAGCCACAGGAGCGATGAAGAAGAAAGGCACTGAATTGAAGGACCTGACCGTGCAGGAGCTGCAGGACAAGCTGGCCGAGGAACGCTCCTCGCTCACCAAGCTGCGCTTCAGCCACACGGTAAGCCCCGTGGAAAGCCCCGCCCAGTTGCGCCTGAAGCGCAAGGACGTGGCCCGCATCCTCACCGAGTTGCGCATGCGCGAACTCCAACAGCAAGCGAAATGAGCACCACCATGGAACGCAACCTGCGCAAGGAGCGCATCGGCGTCGTCACCAGCGACAAGATGGACAAGAGCGTCACCGTCGTGGTGGAGCGCCGCGTGAAACACCCCAAGTACGGCAAGTTCGTGAAGCTCTCCAGCAAGTTCATGGCGCACGACGAGAAGGGCGAGGCGCACGTGGGCGACACGGTGCGCATCATGGAGACCCGGCCCATCAGCAAGCTGAAGCGCTGGCGCCTCGTGGAAGTGATCGAACGGGCCAAGTAAACCGACCAGAGCGATGATCCAACAGGAATCCCGGCTGAACGTGGCCGACAACAGCGGCGCCAAGGAGGTGCTCTGCATCCGCGTGCTCGGTGGCAGCGGCCGCCGCTACGCCCGCATCGGCGACACCATCGTGGTATCCATCAAGGACGCCATGCCCAACGGCCAGACCAAGAAGGGCACCGTGCACAAGGCCGTGGTGGTGCGCACCCGCAAGGAGACCCGCCGCAAGGACGGCAGCTACATCCGCTTCGACGACAACGCGGTGGTGATCCTCGATCCCGCTGGCGAGATGAAGGGCACCCGCATCTTCGGCCCGGTGGCCAAGGAGCTGCGCGAGAAGAAGTTCATGAAGATCATCTCCCTGGCACCCGAAGTACTCTGAGCCATGGCCAACAAGACGCACATCAAGAAAGGCGACCTGGTGAAGGTGCTCGCCGGTGAGGACCGCGGCGCGCAGGGTCGCGTGCTGGAGGTGGACCGCGAGCGTTGCACCGCCATCATCGAGGGTCTCAACATCAACAAGAAGCACAGCAAGCCCACCACCGCCAACCCCCAGGGAGGCATCATCGAGAAGGAGGGCCCCATCCACATCAGCAACCTGATGCTGATCGACCCCAAGAGTGGCGAAGCCACCCGCGTGGGCCGCAAGGAGGTGGAAGGCCGGCTTGCACGCTACAGCAAACGCACCGGTGAGGTGATCAAGTGATGAGCTACGTACCCCGGCTTCGCGCCAAATACCAGAACGAGGTGGCCCCCAAGCTCCAGAAGGAGTTCGGCTACACCAGTCCCATGCAGGTGCCCCGCATCCTGAAGGTCAGCCTCAACCAGGGGCTGGGCAGCGCCGTGGGCGACAAGAAGATCGTGGAGAACGCCGTGGCCGAGATGAGCATCATCGCCGGCCAGAAGGCCGTGCCCACCGTCTCCAAAAAGGACATCAGCAACTTCAAACTGCGCAAGGGCATGCCCATCGGCGCGCGTGTCACCCTGCGTGGCGACCGCATGTTCGAGTTCCTCGACCGCCTCATCGCCGTGAGCCTGCCCCGCACCCGTGACTTCCGCGGGGTGAAGGCCAGCGGCTTCGATGGCCGGGGCAATTTCACCTTCGGGGTGAAGGAGCAGATCATCTTCCCGGAGATCGACATCGACAAGGTGAGCAGGATCCAGGGCATGGACATCACCGTGGTGACCAGCGCCCGCACCAATGAGGAGGCCAAAGCACTGCTCACCGAGCTGGGCTTCCCCTTCTCCGACAAGAAGTAAGCGACCGAAAAAGAACAGAAGACCATGGCCAAGGAATCCATGAAAGCCCGCGAGCGCAAGCGCGCACGCATGGTGGAGAAGTACGCCGCCAAGCGCGAGGCGCTGAAGAAGGCCGGCGAGTGGGAGAAGCTCCAGCAGCTCCCCGCCAACGGCAGCCGCGTGCGCATGCACAACCGCTGCGGCATCAGCGGCCGCCCCAAGGGCTACATGCGCGTGTTCGGCATATCGCGGAACATGTTCCGTCTCATGGCCCTGGAGGGCAAGATCCCCGGGGTGACCAAGAGCAGCTGGTAAGAGCGCAGCACCACGCGCCACAACAAGACCAAAGACCATGACCACCGATCCCATCGCCGATTACCTGACCCGCATGCGCAACGCCATCCAGGCGCGCAAGAAGGTCGTGGAGGTGCCCGCGAGCAACCTGAAGAAGGACATCACGCGGATCCTCTACGACAAGGGCTACATCCTCTCCTGGAAGACCGAGGAGGACGGCAAGCAGGGCATCATCAAGATCGCCCTCAAGTACGATCCGCGCACCCGCCAGAGCGCCATCCGCGAACTCACGCGTGTGAGCACCCCGGGTCTGCGCCGTTACGCCCACGTGCAGGAACTGCCGCGCGTGCTCAACGGTCTTGGCGTGGCCATCATCTCCACCAGCAGGGGTGTGCTCACCGACAAGGAAGCGCGCACACTGAATGTGGGTGGTGAGGTATTGTGTTACGTAAGCTGATCCACCACGCACCATGTCACGCATCGGAAAAGCACCCATCTCCCTGCCCAAGGGCGTGGAGATCACCATCAGCGACAAGAACCTGGTGACGGTGAAAGGCCCCAAGGGCACCCTGGCCCAGGCCGTGGACCCGGACCTGAAGCTGAAGAACGAGGACGGCGTCATCACCTTGGAGCGCCCCAGCGACGCCAAGCCGCACCGCGCCAAGCACGGCCTTTACCGTGCCCTGCTCGCCAACATGGTGAAGGGCGTGAGCGAAGGATACGTCATCGAACAGGAGCTGGTGGGCGTGGGCTACCGCGCCACCACCAAGGGCCAGCAACTGCAGCTGGCGCTTGGCTTCTCGCACACCGTCACCCTGGTGCTTCCGGCCGAGGTGAAGGTGAGCGCCGCCCAGGAAAAGGGCAAGAACCCGATCATCCGGCTCGAAGGGGCCGACAAACAACTCATCGGCCAGGTGGCCGCCAAGCTGCGCTCCCTGCGCAAGCCCGAGCCATACAAGGGCAAGGGTGTCCGCTTCGTGGGCGAGCAGGTTCGCCGCAAGGCAGGCAAGGCCGCCGGTAAATAAGCATTGAAGCCATGGCATTCGACCGCATCGCACGCCGACTGAAGATCAAGCAGCGCGTTCGCCGCAAGGTGACGGGCACCACCGCGCGCCCGCGCCTCTCGGTATACCGGAGCAACACCGGCATGTACGCCCAGATCATCGATGACGAGGAGGGCCGCACCCTGGTTAGCGCCTCCTCGCTGAAGGACAAGAAGGCCACCGGCGTTCCCAAGATCGAGCAGGCCAAGCTCGTGGGCCAGGCCATCGCCGAGAAGGCCAAGGCCGCCGGTATCGCAACGGTGGTCTTCGACCGCAACGGATATCTCTATCATGGCCGGGTGAAAGCCCTGGCCGAAGCCGCCCGCGAAGCCGGCCTCAACTTCTGATCACACCGCACACCATGTCTGAGACGAACATCAAGAAGGTCAAGAGCAGCGATCTGGAGCTGAAGGACAAGCTCGTGGCGCTGAACCGCGTGACCAAGGTGACCAAGGGTGGCCGCACCTTCACCTTCGCCGCCATCGTGGTGGTGGGGAACGAGAACGGTGTCGTGGGCCATGGCCTGGGCAAGGCCAAGGAGGTGCAGGAGGCCATCGCCAAGGGCATCGACGACGCCAAGAAGAACCTGGTGAAGGTACCCGTGGCCAAAGGCACCATCCCCCACACGCAGGAGGGCAAATTCGCCGGCGCCAAGGTGCTGCTGAAGCCCGCCGCGCACGGTACCGGTGTGATCGCCGGTGGCGCCATGCGCGCCGTGCTGGAGAGCGTTGGCGTGACCGACGTGCTGGCCAAGAGCAAGGGCAGCAGCAACCCCCACAACGTGGTCAAGGCCACCATCGAGGCCCTCACCAGCATGCGCGACGCCAACCAGGTGGCCATGCAGCGCGGTGTGAAGCTCGACAAAGTGTTCAACGGATAAGCAAGACCATCGCCGGAAGCCCGGCGCACGAACCATGAGCAAGCTCATCATCACGCAGACCCGCAGCTGGATCAAGTGCCCCAAGCGCCAGAAGGACACCCTTCGCGCCCTGGGCCTGGGCCGCATCGGCAAGCGCAACGAACTGGAAGGCACCCCGCAGGTGCGTGGCATGGTGGCCAAGGTGCACCACCTCGTATCCGTGCAGGAGGCCTGAACCCTGAATAGACCCCGACCCGGCCCCGCGCCGGACAACCAAGAAGACACATGGACCTGAGCAGACTGAAGCCCGCCAAGGGGGCCACGAAGAAGGAGAAGCGCATCGGCCGCGGCCAGGGCAGCGGACGTGGTGGCACGAGCACGCGCGGCCACAAGGGCGCCCAGAGCCGCAGCGGCTACAGCAGCAAGCGTGGCTTCGAAGGCGGCCAGATGCCGCTGGTGCGTCGCGTTCCCAAGTTCGGCTTCACCAACCCCACCCGCGTGGAATACAAGGGCATCAACCTCGATACCCTGCGTATGCTGGCCGAGGAGAAGGGCCTTGCCTCCATCGATCCCGGCGTGCTGCGCGCCAATGGACTGCTGGGCAGGAACGATCGCTTGAAAGTGCTCGGCCGCGGCGAACTGCAGGCCGCGCTCAACATCACCGCGCACGCCTTCAGCGCAACGGCCAAGGCGGCCATTGAGGCCAAGGGCGGCAGTGCACAGGTCATCGCAACGGTAGCTGAGAAGGCATGAAGAACCTGATCGAAACGATCAAGAACATCTGGCGCATCGAGGAACTGCGCACGCGCATCCTCATCACGCTGGGCCTGTTGCTGGTGTACCGCATCGGCAGCTTCATCGTGCTGCCCGGCGTGGACAGCGTGAAGATGGCGGCCAGCGCCAGCGGGGGCGGTGGCATCGCGGAGATCCTGGCCATCTTCACCGGTGGCGCCTTCACGCGCGCCTCCATCTTCGCCCTGGGCATCATGCCCTACATCTCGGCCTCGATCATCATGCAGCTCATGGGCATCGCCGTGCCCGCCGTGCAGAAGATGCAGAAGGAGGAGAGCGGCCGCCGCAAGATCAACCAGTACACCCGCTACCTCACCATCCTCATCTGCGTGTTCCAGGCCCCGGGCTACATCTACACCACCATTGAACCCGATGCGCGTCCGGACAGCCAGTTCTGGCTCTTCACCAGCATCGTCATCCTCTCGGCCTCCACGCTCTTCGTCATGTGGCTCGGTGAGCGCATCACGGAGCGCGGCCTGGGCAACGGCATTTCGCTGATCATCATGATCGGCATCGTGGCCATGCTGCCCCAATCCTTCGCACAGGAGGTGGTGGGGCGCCTGGGACCCGGCGGTGGCGGCCTGGTGCTGCTGTTGGTGGAAGTGGTCATCTGGGTGCTCATCATCGCGGGCTGCATACTGCTGGTGCAGGGCACGCGGCGCATACCGGTGCAGTTCGCCAAGCGCGTGCAGGGCAACAAGCAATATGGCGGCGTGCGCAACTACATCCCGCTGAAGGTGAACGCCGCTGGTGTGATGCCCATCATCTTCGCCCAGGCCATCGTGCTCATTCCCATGTACGTGGCGCAGGCCTTCGAGGAACCCCCCATGTGGCTCATCAGCATGGCCAACAGCCAGGGCTTCTTCTACAACTTCACCCTCTTCCTCATGGTGGTGGCCTTCACCTACTTCTACACCGCCATCACCGTGAATCCGAACCAGTTGAGCGACGACATGAAGCGCAACGGCGGGTTCATTCCCGGGGTGAAGCCGGGCAAGCAGACGGCCAACCACATCGATGAATTGCTCAGCCGCATCACGCTGCCGGGCGCCATCTTCCTGGGGCTGGTGGCCATCCTGCCCGCTTTCGCCATGATGTTCGGCATCAAGCAGGGATTCGCGCAGTTCTTCGGCGGCACTTCGCTGCTGATCATGGTTGGCGTGCTGTTGGATACCCTCCAACAGATCGAGAGCCACTTGTTGATGAGGCATTATGACGGTCTGATGAAGTCGGGCCGGATCAAGGGAAGATCGGGTGGCACCGCGTTCGGCATGGCCGGTTAGGCATGGCGAAAACGGTGGGCCACCTGGGCGATGATGAGATCGCCGTGTTGAGAGAGAGTTCTTTGCTTGTTGGTAGGACCCTGGCCGAAGTGGCCAAGAACATCGCCCCCGGCGTTGTGACCGGTGACCTCGACCGTCTGGCGGAGGAGTTCATCCGCGACCATGGGGGAGTGCCCGGATTCAAGGGCCTTTACGGCTGCCCAAGCACACTGCTCATCAGTGTGAATGAGGAGGTGGTGCATGGTCTGCCCGGTGACCGCGAGTTGTGCGAGGGCGACATCGCCAGCGTGGACTGCGGTGTGCTGATGAACGGTTTCTACGGCGACAGCGCTTACACCTTCGCGGTGGGCGACATAGCCGCCGACGTGAAGCGGCTGCTGACCGTGACGCGCGAATGCCTGGACAAGGGCATGGCGCAGGCCGTGGAAGGCAACCGGACCGGCGACATCGGGCACGCGATACAGACACATGCCGAAAGCAACGGTTACGGCGTGGTGCGCGAACTGGTCGGGCACGGGCTTGGCCGCAAGCTGCACGAAGCGCCGGAAGTGCCCAACTATGGCCGGCGCGGCCACGGCGTGAAACTGCGCCAAGGCATGGTGCTCGCCATCGAACCCATGATCAACATGGGCGGCAAGGAGGTGAAGCAGCTTGGCGACGGATGGACGATCGTGACACGCGACGGCAAGCCCAGCGCACACTTCGAGCACGACGTCGCCGTAAGGAACGGCCGGGTCGAGGTCCTATCAACGTTCAGTCACATCGAGGATGTGCTGAGAGCGAAAGGTGATTGGATGGTGCCCGCACCCCAGGGAGCGGCATAGTGGGAACGAAAGGACAAGGAAGACGAACGAAGAACAAGGGACAAGAAGGACGAAAGGCATGAGCAAGGCGGGGACCATAGAGCAGGACGGCGTCATCAAGGAGGCGCTGAGCAATGCCATGTTCCGTGTGGAGTTGGAGAACGGCCACGTGATCGTGGCGCATATCTCCGGCAAGATGCGCATGCACTACATCCGGATCCTGCCCGGCGACAAGGTGAAGGTGGAGATGAGCCCGTACGACCTGAGCAAGGGCCGCATCACCTTCCGATACAAGAGTTAAGACAACAGAGCACCATGAAGGTCAGGGCCTCCCTCAAACCACGCTCCGCGGACTGCAAGATCGTCCGCCGCAAGGGGCGTCTGTACATCATCAACAAGAAGAACCCGAAGTTCAAGCAACGTCAGGGTTAAGACCGCAAGAGCATGGCACGCATAGCAGGCATAGACCTACCCAAGAACAAGCGAGGCTGCATCGGCCTCACGTACATCTATGGCATCGGCCGCAGCGCCGCGCTGGACATCCTCAGCGCGGTGGACGTGGACCCGGACACCAAGGTGGACGACTGGACCGATGAGGAGCAGGGCCGCATCCGCCAGTACATCACCGAGCATGTGAAGACCGAGGGTGCACTGCGCAGCGAGGTGCAGCTCAGCATCAAGCGCCTGATGGACATCGGCAGCTACAGGGGCCTGCGCCACCGCTCGGGCCTGCCCGTGCGCGGCCAGCGCACCCGCACCAACAGCCGCACCCGCAAGGGCAAGCGCAAGACCGTGGCCAACAAGAAGAAAGCGACCAAGTAAGCAGTTGCCTGTTGTCAGTCGCCAGTAGGTGACCACTGACAACCGACAACGGACAACCGACACCTGACAGACAATGGCAAAGCAGGACAGCAAAGGCGGAGCCGCCGCCGGCAAGAAGAAGAAGAAGAAGGTCGTGGTGGAAGCCTATGGACAGGCGCACATCAGGGCCACCTTCAACAACCTGATCATCTCCCTCACCAACAACAAGGGAGAGGTGATCAGCTGGTCCTCTTCCGGCAAGCAGGGCTTCCGCGGCAGCAAGAAGAACACCCCCTATGCGGGCCAGGTGAGCGCCGAAGAGGCCGCGCGCGAAGCGCACGAACTGGGCCTGCGCAAGGTGAAGGTCTTCGTGAAAGGCCCCGGAAGCGGCCGTGAGAGCGCCATCCGTGCCCTGCACAACAGCGGTGTGGAGGTGACCGAGATCGTGGACATCACCCCCATGCCACACAACGGCTGCCGGCCGCCGAAGAAGCGCCGCGTCTGACAACGAACTACAAGGGCCGGCGATATCCGGCACCAACGAAAGAACAATGGCACGTTACACAGGACCCAAGACCCGCATCGCCCGCAAGTTCGGCGAAGCCATCCTAGGCCCGGACAAGTGGATGGAGCGCAAGCCCCACTCCCCCGGGCAGCATGGCCCCAATGCCCGCCGCCGCCGCAAGGAGAGCGAATACGCCGTGCAGCTGCGCGAGAAGCAGAAGGCGAAATACACCTACGGCGTGCTCGAGCGCCAGTTCGAGCTCATGTTCCACCGCGCGGCCAGCAAGAAGGGCATCACCGGCGAGGTGCTGCTGCAGCTCTGCGAAGCGCGTCTGGACAACACCGTGTTCCGCCTGGGCATCGCCCCCACGCGGCGCGCCGCCCGTCAACTGGTGAGCCATGGCCACATCACCGTGGACGGCCAGGTGGTGAACGTGCCCAGCTACAGCCTGCGCCCCGGACAGACCGTGGCCGTGCGCGAGAAGAGCCGTTCGCTGGAGTCCATCACCAACAGCCTCTCCACCAACAGCAACCGCTTCGATTGGCTGGTGTGGGAGCAGGGCTCCATGACCGGCAAGTTCGTGGCCATGCCCGAGCGCGCCCAGATCCCGGAGAACATCCGCGAGCAGCTCATCGTGGAATTGTACAGCAAGTAAGAGCCATGCGGTCCCAGCGGTGGTCGTCAGGCCGCTGGGAACGGACCGCCCAGGAGGACTGACGTACGACGACCGAAACCAAGAACGAACAACGATCACCAACCATGCCCATCCTCGAATTCCAGCGCCCTGACAAGGTCACGATGATCGAATCCGACGACAAGCGCGGCTCCTTCGAGTTCCGCCCGCTGGAGCCCGGCTATGGCATCACCATCGGCAATGCGCTGCGCCGCATCCTGCTCTCCTCCCTGGAGGGCCATGCCATCACCTCGGTGCGCATCGACGGGGTGGACCATGAGTTCACCACCATCAAGGGCGTGATGGAGGACATGACCGAGATCGTGCTCAACCTCAAGCAGGTGCGCTTCCGCCGCCAGCTGGAGGATGTGAGCACCGAGAAGGTCTCCTTCACCGTGTCCGGCAAGGACGGCTTCACCGCCGGCGACATCGGCAAGCACACCACCGGTTTCCAGGTGCTCAACCCGGAGCTGGTCATCTGCAACATGGAGTCCAACGTGAAGCTGCATGTGGAACTCACCGTGGGCAAGGGCCGTGGCTATGTGCCCGCCGATGAGAACAAGGTGGAGGGCGCCCCCATCGGCACCATCTTCATCGACTCCATCTACACGCCCATCAAGAATGTGCGCTACCAGGTGGAGAACACCCGCGTGGAGGAGAAGACCGACTACGAGAAACTCACCATCGAGGTGACCACCGACGGCAGCATCACGCCGAAGAACGCCCTGCAGGAGGCCGCCAAGATCCTCATCCATCACTTCATGCTCTTCAGCGACGAGCGCATCTCCCTGGAGGTGGAGGAGCGTGTGCAGGAGGAGGAATTCGATGAGACCAGCCTGCACATGCGTCAACTGCTCAAGACCAAGCTGGTGGACATGGACCTGAGCGTGCGCGCGCTGAACTGCTTGAAGGCCGCCGACATCGAGACCCTCGGCGATCTGGTAAGCTACAACAAGAACGACCTCTTGAAGTTCCGCAACTTCGGCAAGAAGAGCCTCACCGAACTGGAGGACCTGGTGGAGAACAAGGGCCTGAGCTTCGGGATGAACGTGAGCAAGTACAAGTTGGACAAGGAATGATGGTTGCTGGTTGTCCGTTGACGGTTGGCGGTGAATGCACTGCTGGAGCCTGGCAACAGACAACTGACAACTGACAACAGACAATGCCATGAGACACGGAAACAAGAACAACGCCCTTGGCCGCAAGAAGGCCCACCGCGACGCGTTGCTGAGCAACCTGGCCATTTCGTTGATCGAGCACAAGCGCATCGAGACCACCCTGGCCAAGGCCCGCGCCCTGCGTCGCTACGTGGAGCCACTGATCACCAAGAGCAAGGCCGACAACACGCACAGCCGCCGCGTGGTCTTCAGCGAGTTGCAGAACAAGACCGCCACCGCCGCCCTCTTCCGCGATGTGGCCCCGAAGATCGCCGAGCGTCCCGGAGGGTACACGCGCATCATCAAGCTGGGCAACCGCCTGGGCGATGCCGCCGAGATGGCCATGATCGAACTGGTGGACTTCAATACCACCTACACCAAGGAGAAGGCCGCCGGCACCGAGGCGAAGAAGACACGACGCAGCCGCCGTGGCGGAGGCGCCAAGGCCGCTGCCGCACCTGAGGCCCAAGCGCCCGAAGTGCCCGCCGCCGAAGGTGGCGAGGAGGCCAAGAGCGCGTGATCGCATCGTCCATGATCCAAGCATGAGGGGGCGCCGGGAGGCGCCCCTTCTTCTTTCGGGGCCGTTCTCAACACCTGTGGAAGATCTTTCATCCTGGTGCTGACACTGTCCCGGTATCTTCGCGCCCGAGTCCTGACCCTGACCCACCAGCCGCCACCAATGCTCATCAGCCACCGCCCCGAAGCCGTCCTGTTGCTCGCCGATGGAACGCTTTTCCGGGGCAGGGCCATCGGCGCCAGGGGCATCACCACCGGGGAGATCTGCTTCAATACCGGCATGACCGGCTACCAGGAGATCTTCACGGACCCCAGCTACACCGGCCAGATCATGGTCATGGCCTCGCCCCACATCGGCAACTACGGCGTGAAAGAGGGTGAGGAGGAGAGCGGCCAGGTCACCATCTCCGGGCTGGTGGTGAAGAAGTACAGTCACGTGTGGAGCCGCCCCGGTGGCACAGGCTCTTTGGAAGACCACCTGCTGGCCGCCGGCATCACCGGCATCAGCGATCTGGATACGCGCAAACTGGTGCGGCACATCCGTGACCATGGCGCCCAGAACGCATTGATCAGCAGCACCGAAATGGACATCGACAAGCTGCGCGCCCGCCTCGCCGAAGCGCCGAGCATGGAAGGCCTGGAGTTGAGCAGCCGGGTGAGCACGCCTGGACCCTATGAAATGGGTGACAGCGACGCCACCTTCCGCGTGGCATTGGTGGACTTCGGCGTGAAGCGCAACATCGAGCGCTGCCTACTGGAACGTGGCTGCCGTGTGCGGGTCTTCCCCATGGCCACCGCGCTGGAAGAGATGCTCGCCTGGAAGCCCGACGGGTTCCTGTTGAGCAATGGGCCCGGCGACCCCGGTGCCATGTCCGCAAGTGTGGCGTTGGTGAAGGAAGTGGTGGCCACAGGACTACCGGTATTCGGCATCTGCCTGGGTCATCAATTGCTGGCTGAGAGCCTGGGCATGGCCACCGAGAAGATGCACCACGGCCACCGCGGCATCAACCACCCCGTCAAGGACCTGACCACGGGCCGCGATGAGATCACCTCGCAGAACCACGGGTTCGTGGTGAAGCGCAGCGATGCGGAGGCCAATGCGCAGGTGGAGATCACCCATGTGCATCTGAACGACGGCAGCGTGGCGGGCATCCGCTTGAAGGCACGGCCGGTGTTCAGCGTGCAATACCACCCCGAGGCCGGCCCCGGCCCGCTCGACAGCCGCTACCTCTTCGACCGCTTCGTGGACCTGATGAAGGTGCACGTTCACGCCGACCGCCCAATGCCGCAGAGCGCCTGACCGCCAATCACCAACCTTTCATCCGGGCCTAGGGCCGGGACAACCCTCAATCTTCCTGCAATGGGCCTCATCGCCAAGATCCAAGCACGCGAGATCCTTGATTCACGAGGCAACCCCACCATTGAGGTGGACGTGTGGGCGGACACCGGCCACATGGGTCGTGCGGCTGTGCCCAGCGGCGCCAGCACCGGTGCGCATGAGGCGGTGGAACTGCGTGATGGCGACGCGAAACGCTACCTGGGCAAGGGTGTGCAGCGTGCCGTGGAGCATGTGAATGAGACCTTGAACAAGGAACTGCAAGGTGCGCTCGTCAGCGATCAGGCGATGTTGGACCGTGCGCTGATCGCCTTGGATGGCACGCCCAACAAGGCCAACCTCGGCGCCAATGCCATTCTGGGCGTGAGCTTGGCCGTGGCCAAGTGTGCCGCCAGTGAGGCCAACCTGCCCTTGTACCGCTATGTGGGCGGGGTCAACGCGTGCATGTTGCCCGTGCCGCTAATGAACATCCTCAATGGCGGGGCGCATGCCGACAACAAGGTGGACGTGCAGGAGTTCATGATCATGCCAGTTGGTGCGCCCAGCTTCGCGCATGGGCTCCGCATGGGCGCCGAGATCTTCCACGCGCTGAAGACGGTGCTGAAGAAGAAGGGCCTGGCCACCAATGTGGGCGACGAGGGTGGCTTCGCGCCCGATCTGCCCAGCAATGAGGAGGCCTTGAAGCTGGTGATGCAGGCCATCGAGCAGGCTGGCTACAGGCCCGGCGATGATATCGTGCTCGCGCTGGATTGCGCCAGCACGGAGTTCTATGACGTGGAGAAGAAGCGCTACACGTTGGAGAGCACCGGCGATGTGCTCACCAGTGGAGAATTGGTGACCATGTGGACCGATTGGTCCAAGCGCTACCCGATCGTGAGCATCGAGGACGGCATGGCCGAGGACGATTGGGATGGCTGGAGGAAGTTGACCGAGGCCATTGGCGATCGCGTGCAACTGGTGGGCGACGATCTCTTCGTGACCAATACGCAGCGTCTGGCGAAGGGCATCGATGAGGACATCGCCAACAGCATCCTCATCAAGGTGAACCAGATCGGCACGCTCACAGAGACCATCGAGGCCGTGGACATGGCGCATCGCTCGGCCTATACCAGCATCATGAGCCACCGCAGCGGCGAAACGGAGGACAGCACCATCGCCGACCTGGCCGTGGCGCTCAACTGCGGCATGATCAAGACCGGTAGCGCCAGCCGTAGCGACCGCATCGCCAAATACAACCAGTTGCTGCGCATTGAGGAGCAGCTTGGTGCGGCGGCCCGCTATCCCGGCCGTGGATTGCGCTACGTGGGTTGATCAGCGCGCGATCACCACACGCCCTATCGGTGTGTTGGCACCTGTCTGCCGCCGATAGCTCAGTTGGTGGGCGCCGCCCGCGAGTCCCTGCGATCGGATCGTCACGATCCCGCCCTGCCAGGGGACCTCACGCACGAGCCTGCCCTGTGCATCATGCAACATCAACAGGCCCGGAGGCAACTCGCCCTCCAGCAACTCCACGGTCAAATGGTCTTCCACGGGGTTCGGCCGCAAGGACCATCGCAGGCGCGTGTCCGTGGCCGTCTCGGGAATGCCCACAACGCCCTTGCGGAAACCCAGCGCATACTCGCCGGCCTTCACTGGGCTGAATTCCACGCGGCCCCACTTGTCCGTGGGACTCACCAAGGGATTCACCGTGAAATTCGGGTGCAAGCCCCAAGGCATGCGTTGGTCGGGCCGGTAGAGCAGTACCAGGCTGTCCTCATGGAAGGCCACCCCAGCGTGGTCCTGCATCAGCCCCACATCATAGGAGGCGCTGTTGGTGGTTCGGCCGTCGTAGTCGATGCGTGCGACGATCACGGACTCCTCCGGGATGTTGCCCACGATGCGCCACCAACGGTCGGGCGAGGCCACATACGTCCAGGGTTCTTCCAGGTCCTCATCGGCGGCCACCCAATACTCCTCCAAACGGATGGGCACCGGGCCGGGCACGCTCGTCACTGTGAGGCGCAGATCGGCATGGCTGTATGATCGGATCCCCGGGGTCAACAGCGTGTCCATGTCGCTGGTCACCGCCATGCTGATGCGGTCGTCGATGTTGAGTATCACGGTGGTGGGCGGCATCGGTGCGTCCAGGGTGAAGCTATCCTGCGCACCGCCCACCATCACGGGATCCGGGGTGCTCCACACCATGCCTTGGTCATCCATGAAGGTGACAGGCAACGGCACGTTGTGGTGCCATTGCGCAGGGCCACGGAGTTTCTGCTGCACATGCACGGTCACCGGCCAGATGCCGCCACCGGGAACTCCCACCGAGAAGGAGTCCACCTCGAAGGACGACCAGCCGGGACGCTGGATCCGGTCGGTGAAAAAGTCGGTCATGTCCAAGCCGGTCACCTGCGTCAGGTGTTCGCGCATCATCTCGCTGTTCACGGGCTGGAAGGCGTGGGCTTGCAGGAAGCTCATGAGTCCGGCGCGGAAGAGGTCGTCGCCGAGGTAGCCTCGCAGCGTGTGACAGGCGTCCGCGCCCTTGTTGTAGCTATGCTCGCCGTACGTCCACTGTTGCGGCACCTCGGAGAGCGCCCACCAGCCCTGGTCGATCAGGTGTGCCCGGTGGACCATCTTCCGGTGGTTGGACTTCACCAACTGCCGGTACTTTCCCGGTCCGTAGACCCATTCCTCGAAAAGGAAGCTCAGGTACTCCGCGAAGCCCTCGTTGATCCACATCTCCTCGGCGCGGTCGCAGGTCACCAGGTCGCCCCACCACTGGTGCGCCAGTTCATGCGCCATGATGTCCTCGTATTGCAGATTGCCATTGGCGATGAAGGAAGGGTAGTGCACGCTGGTGCTGTGCTCCATGGCACCCTGCGGCGTCAGTACGTAGCCCACCTTGTTCCAACGGTATGGGCCGAACCAGTCCTCGAAGGCATCGAAGGCATCGCGCAGGTTGATGAAGGAGGCTTTCATGTTGGTGGTATCCGGCGCACGCGCCACCAGTTCCACCGGGATGGGTCCGCCACCGATGCTGGGAAAGGTGTCGCGCACCACGGTGTAGTCGCTTGCGGCCACCGAGGCGAGGTAGGCGGGCATGGTCTCATCGATGCGCCAATGCCGGACCAGCGTATCTCCGCCGAGGGCCGTTTCAGAGACCAGGTATCCATTGCACCAGGCTTTGCGTCCATTGGCCGTTCGCACCACGAACTCGTAGCTGTTGCGTTCGGTGAAATTGTCCACGCAGGGGAACCAGGCCCGGCCATAGGAGTGGGGAACGCTTTGGAAAGCCACGCCAAGATTGTAGGCGTGCGTGGCCGTGAGATAGAAGCCCCCGAAGCCGCTGGGATCCACGGCTGGACTTCCACGATAGTGGACCGTGAATTCCAATGTGTCGCCAAGTGTGGCTTCGGTGCCAAGGTCGATCTCCAGCGTTTCCCCCACATGGGTGAAGGCGAAGGGTCCCGCGGGGGAAGAGACGGAATCCACGGTGAGGGCCAGCAGGTCCATCGGTACGATGGAAAGCCCTGGCTGGCGTGGGGTGGTGCGCACCAGGCAGGAGGCCTTCAGCGTATTGTGCACGGTCAGGTCCAGATCGATGCGCTGGTGCAGGATCTCGAAGGGCCACAGGCCGCCCCCCCCGCCTTTGGCCTGGCCACCAAGCAGGTGTTGCTTGGTGGAGCGACAGTCGTGCTGGGCCTGCGCCCCGATATCACCGGCCAGGAGGGCCAACATCAACAGGGGGCGCAGCAATCGAATGGGGAAGGGCAAGTGGAGCATCGACCAAATATAGCCGGGTGAGGATGGGTGGCATTTCCGGTTGTTGGATCCCTAACTTTGGAGAACTGGCTTGGGATCCAAAGCCCTGGTCCACGCTGCCATGAAACCCAGTACCGAACTATTCGACCTGATCAAGTCGCTCACCAAGTCGGAGAAACGCTTCTTCAAATTGCACTCCGCGCTTCAATCGGGCGACAAGAACTACCTGCGGATCTTCGACGCGATCGACAAGCAGAAGACCTATGATGAGGAGGCCCTCAAGGGCCTGTTCGCCAAGGAGACCTTCATCCGGCATCTGCCCTCGGAGAAGAACCATCTGTACAAGCTCATCCTGAAGGCCCTGCGCGCCTACCATGCGGAGAGTTCGGTGAGCGGCATCCTGAAGCAGGAGATCAAGAACATCGAGATCCTCTACCAGAAAGCGCTCTATATCGAATGCAACAAGCTGCTGCACCGTGCCAAGCGGATCGCCCGGGAGAACGAACGGTTCTATTACTGGTTCGAATTGCTCAGCTGGGAGAAGATGCTCCTGGAGGAAGCCTACGAGAGCGGCGAGTTCACCAAGGACCTCGACGCGCTGATCAAGGAGGAGCGCGATGTGATCGACCGGTTACAGAATCTGGCCGCCTACCACGTGCTCTATTCGAAGATCAATTATGTGTTCCGCAGCGGCGGTTACGTGCGCACAGACGAGGAACACGCCATGGTGGAGGAGATCAGCGAGCATCCGTTGATCAAAGGAAAGAACACGGCGCTTTCCCGCCGCGCGGCCACCATCTGCTACTACACGCAGGGCTTCTGCCACTGGGCGAAGCGTGACTGGAAGACCAGCCTGGAGAAGTTCGAGCGCGTGCGGGCCATCCTGGACGAGCATGCGAACATCCGGGCCGACCTGCCCAAGCGCTACATCCGCACGCTGCACTACATCATCAACGCGCGCATCGAACTGCGCGATCTGGATAAGGCCCGCGCGGACATCAAGGTCATGCGATCCCTCCCGGGTACCAATGGCTTCCACGGGATCAACATCGACACCCAGGTCTTTGTGGCGAGCTACCTGAGTGAATTGCGTCTGCTGGACCGTGCCGGTGACCATGAGAAGGCCCTGGCCCTGGTGGATGACATCCTGCAAGGCATGGAGCGGATCGGACCAAGGCTCCACAAGGAGCATGAACTGGAATTCCATTTCGCGCTGGCCTGTGTCCATTTCGGCGCGGGGCAGTTCAACAAGGCCTTGTTCTGGCTCAACAAGGTGCTCAACGACAATGAACCCACCCTGCGCCAGGACATATTCACTTACGCGCGGCTCTTCAACCTGGTGGTCCATTACGAACTGGGCAACTACGACCTGCTGGAATACATCGTTCGTTCCACGCAACGCTTCCTCAGCAAGCACCACCGTGCGCATCAGGTGGAGGTCACGCTCATCGAGCACATCAAGAAGCTGGCCCGTGCCGGGGACCCCGAAGTGAAGCGCAACCTCTTCGTGTCCCTGCGCGACACCTTCCTCGAACTGTTCGAGGACCCGAACGAGAGCCTGGTGCTGAAGTATTTCGATGTGCTCGCCTGGGCCACTGGACATGCGGAGGACATCACCTTCCAACAGGCCGTGAAACGTGCCGGCGGCCGCTTGATGGCCAAGTGATGACCGCCACCGCGATCACCTGATCAGGGCAGTGAGGGCGTCACCTTCGTCACCTTGAACTCCGTGCGGCGGTTGGCCTGGTGTTCCTCCTCGGTGCATTCCACCCCGTCGCGGCAGTGGTTCACCAGGCGGCGTTCGCCGTAGCCTTTCGCTACGATGCGATCCGGCCCCACGCCCTTGCGGATCAGGTAGTCCACCGCGCTATTCGCCCGTGCCTCGCTCAGCACAAGATTGTACAGGTCGCTCGCGCGGCTGTCGGTGTGCGAACTGAGTTCGAAGCTCAGGTTCGGGTTGTCGATGAAGATGCGCGCCAGTTTGTCCAGCTCGGCGGCGGCGTCCGCACGGATGTCCCAGCGGTCATAGTCGTAGTAGATGTTCTCCACCAGGATGGGCTTCTCGATGACCACTTCCTTCAACTCGAAGTTCTCCGTCCAGGTTCGGCTCACACGCTGGCCCTGCGTGCTGATGTCGCGGCTCTCGGTGAACATGCCGTTCTTGCTGCCGGAAAGCCGGTAGTCGCTGTCCTTCTTCATGTCGAAGCGATAGTGGCCGTCCGGCCCGGTGAGCATGGTCATCGCCTCGCCGGTCGTCAGGTCCAGCAGCCGAACCTCCACATCGGGCATCGGTTCGCCGGTCTCATCGTTCAAGAAGATGCCATGCACGACCAAGGTGGGCTCATGCCCTTGGAAGGTGTAGGCCTTGTCTCTGCCGCTGCGGTCACTGCTCAGGTAGCCGTCCGTACCACCCGGCGACATCACCAGCGCGAAGTCGTCGCTGGTGCTGTTGATCGGGTAGTTCATGTTCGCCGGCGTGGTCCAGCCGTCGGCCACCGGCGTGGTCAGGAAGATGTCCAGACCACCGATGCCAGGATGGCCATCGCTGGAGAAGAAGAGCGAATCGCCGCTGATGGTGGGGAACATCTCATTGCCGGCCGTATTCACCACAGGGCCGAGGTTCACCGGTTCGGACCAGCCTTCCTCCAGTCGCTGGCAGCGATAGATGTCCGTACCGCCGTAACCGCCTGGCCGATCACTGACGAAGTACAGCGTGTTGCCATCGGTGCTCATCGCGGCGTGGCCGGTGCTGTAGCCGTGGGTGTTGTAAGCGAATTGGTGGATCTCGCCCCAGTTCCCGTTCGGATCGCGCTGCGCGCGGAACAGCTTGAGGTGACTGGTGGCGCCTTCATCCTTGTTGAGTCGGAACTTGTAGTAATCGCTCCGGGTGAAGTACATCTCGCGGCCATCCGTGCTGAACACGGCCGGGCCGTCGTGGAATCGTCCGTTGACTGTTCCTGGCAAGGGCTCTGGCCGTGACCAAGCGCCACCGTTCAAGGGCTTCGCGGTGTAGAGGTCGATGAAGGAGTTGCCGTTCCAGGGATTGCCGCGTCCCGCTTTCGCCGCGCGCTCTCCGGCGAAGACGATCCCATCGCGATGGGGCACCACCGCGAAAACCCCGGTCATGCCTTCGATGTTCAAGGGATCCAAGGTGAAGAGCGTGGTGTCCACGAAGAATTCCTGGCGTCGCTCCGCGGCTTGCCAGAGACCCAGCGCAATGGCGTCCGCGGGGTCATCGGTGAGCGCCCTTTCGAAGAGGAGCGTGGCCTGTTCGTTGCGTCCAAGACCCTGCAGCACCTGGCCGTAGCGCAATGCGTCGTGGCCGCGCAGCTCGGATATCCTTTCGGCGTGGGCGAACCATTGTGCGGCGCGGCCCATCTGGTGCTGGCGCTGGAATGCGTCGGCGGCGCGCAGGGCGGCGTCCCGGTCCTCGATGCGGCCCAGGGCACGCTCGTAGTGGTGGGTGGCCTGCGCGTAGGCCATGCGGTCATGCGCGCGGTCGCCGCTGGCCAGGTGATAGCGCGTGCAGGAGCCCAGGACCAGGGCCACGGGAAGGATCAGGAGGAGCTTTTTCATGGTATCCTGCATCAGAAGTAGCGTGGGGTCTTGATGCGCACCAGGTCGCGGCCGAAGTCCATGCCCAGCATGATCTCGTGGCCGCCGCTGGTGTAGTTGCGCAGGCGTGAAGTGGTCATGTCGTAGGCGTAGCCGATGCGCAGGAAAGGATTGATCTGGTACTCCGCCATGGCCACGATGGCGTCTCCTGTGCGGTAACCCGCGCCCAGCCACACGCGTTCCTTGTACAGCACATTCACGTTCACATCAGCCTGCACCGGCGCGTTGGGCATGTACTTGATCAATGTGCTGGGCTTGATGTCGAAGTACTCGCCCAGCGGGAAGACCTTGCCGGCGTGCAGGTAGTAGTGTTGCGTGAAGTAGTGGTCCAGCGCTGAGGTCACCTGCGACCTGATCGCGCCATCGGCGGACCGGATGTTGGGCACGGAGATCCCCACATAGCTGGTGGCATCATACCAATAGGCGCCGAAGCCGAACTTGCCCACCACGGCATTGCTGATGTCCGCGGCGAAGACCTGGTCGTTCACGTCCCAGTAGAGCAGTTCGCTCAGGCGGGCGGAATAGAGGCTCACGCCGGCCTTGAGGCCCAGCGATAGTTTGCTGTTGGCGCCCACCCGCATGTGGTAGGCGTATTGCGCCGCCATGTCCAGATCGCGCGTCACACCGATCTGGTCGTGCGCGATGGTGAAGCCTACGCCCATCTTGTCATGCATCAGCGGTGCGTCAAGGGCCAGCATGCTCGTGCGTGGTGCGCCTTCCACCTGCATCCATTGCGAGCGGTGCAGCAGACTGGCCCCCGCGTAGCCGTGGCTGCCGGCATAGGCCGGGTTGAGGAAGAGCTGGTTGAACATGTACTGGCTCACCATCACTTCCTGTTGCGCACGCGCGCTGACGGCGCCCAGCAGGACGGTCGCCAGGAGTATCGTTTCTCGGATGGTCTTCATCGTCGTCATGCGTTGGAGGTTCATCGGCGCAGGTCCACATAACCCTGCAGCGTGCGGGCACCGTCGTTCACTTTCAGGATGGCGAAGTAGGTCCCGTTGGGCAGCGCCTGGCCCTGGCTGTTCTCGCCGTTCCAATCGTTGCGGTAGTTGAGGCGGTCGTACACCACGTTGCCCCAGCGGTTGAGCACCACGAACGTGTTGGCCGGGTAGGCGTCCAGACCCTGGATCACGAAGAAGTCGTTGGCGCCATCGCCGTTCGGGCTGAAGCCTGTGGGCATCACCAGGTCGTTCGGCTCGGTCAGGACCACCGTGAGCATGGCTTCGCAGCCGTTCGCATCCGTCACCACCACCATATAGGTGCCAGCTGGAAGGCCATGGATGGAGGAGGTGTTGGCGCCGTTGGACCAGTCGTAGCTGTAGGGAGGCGTGCCACCGGACACCTGCAGGTCGATGCTGCCGTCCGTACCACCGTAATGGCTGATATTGTATCCACCGTTGTAGGTGGACAGCGAGGTGCCGATGACGATCGCGCTGTTCTGGACCACCTGCCAGCTGCCGGTGAAGACGCAGCCATTGGCGTCCGTCACGGTGACACTGTAGAGGCCGGCGTTGAGGTTCTCCAGCAGGTCGGATTGCCCGCCATTGTTCCACGCGTAGGTGAAGGGCGCGGTACCCGAAGTGACCGTGAGCGCGATGCTCCCTTCGGCTCCGTCGTGGCAGAGGTTGTCCACCACATCAGCTTCGGCCATCACCCCGGGTGTGCCCGTCACGGTGGCGCTCACCGTGGCCGTACAACCATTGAGGTCGGTAATGGTGACCTGGAAGGTTCCCGGATCGAGCCCACTCAGCGCTGCGGTGGTGGGACCATGCGCCCACTGGTAGGTGTAGGGTGCCGATCCGCCGCTCACCTGTGTGTCCACCGCTCCAATGGATTGGCCGCAGGAGGCGGATGTCGTTGTGGCGCTGGCGGTCATTTCAGCAGGCTCGCTGATGATGATGCACTGTTGCGTGGTGCAGTTGTTCGCGTCGGTCACCGTGAGGCAGTAGGTGCCGGGCGCGAGATCCGTGATCATGGCCGAGCTGCTCTGGAAGCCGCCGGGGCCGTTCCAAAGAAGCACGTGGCCGGGTGTGCCGCCGCTTACCATAGCGGTGATGGAGCCGTCATTGGCGCCATGGCAGGAGATGTTCGTGCCGCTGGGGAAGGTGGAGGCCCCCAGGTCGATCGCCAGGGGTTCAGGCGCGATGATCGTCAGCTCCTCCACGAATTCACAGCCGTTGATATCGGTGATCGTGACGGTATAGGTGCCGGGGGCCAGGCCGCTGATGTCCTGATCGGTGGAATTGTATCCGTTCGGACCGCTCCACGACCAGGTGAAGCCGCCATTTCCACCGGCCGCGATCGAAGTGATGCTGCCGTTCGTGGCGTCGCTGCATGGCACGTTGTATCCACCGGGGAACTCGCTCAGCGCGAAGCTGGCGGTGATCGGCGCTTCAGGCTGTGTGAGGGTGACCTCCATGAAATAGGTGCACTGGTTCTCATCCGTCACCACCAGTTCATAGGCGTAGTCGCCGGCCGTGAGTCCATCAATGAAGGGTGTGTTCCATTCCAGGCTGTCGGGTCCGCGCCACAGGAAGATGTAGTCGCCCGTACCGCCTGTCACCGTGGCGAGGATCCAGCCGTCGGCCGCGCCGTGACAACTCACATTGGTGCCGCTCGGGTAAACGGAGACCTCCAGCGATACGTCGATGGCCAGCTCGGGCTGGGTGAGTGTGATGGTGGTGTCCATCACACAGCCGTTCGCATCGGTGATATGCACGAAGTAGATGCCCGCGGGCAGTCCGCTCAACTCGGGCGAGGTGGAACTGAAGCCATCCGGGCCATCCACCTGCAGGGTATAGGGCGCGGTACCGCCTTGGGGCGTCAGTTCGATCACGCCCGTACTGTCGCCCACGCAGGCGATGTTGTGTTGGCCATAGAAGGATACGTAGGTGCCGCTTTCGATCGGTGCCGGTCCGATGAGAACCGCGGTAAAGCTTCCTCCGCAGCCGATGGCATCGTCGATCGACACCGTGTAGGACCCTGCGGCGAGTCCGGTGATGTCCAGGTCCGAACTGGTGAAGCCATCGGGACCGCTCCATTGCTGCGTGTAGGGCGCCGCACCGCCTTCGATCGTCAGCGAGATCGAACCGGTATCATCGCCCGGGCAGGTGTTCGGCGTCATGCTGAAGGATGCCGAAATGAGCTCTGGTGCCAACAGGGTGTGGTTCGACTCGTGCATGCAGCCGTTGGCGTCGGTCACCGTCAGGTGATAGGTACCGGCACCAAGGCCGTTCAAGTTCAGCGCAGTGGAGCCGAAACCGTTCGGCCCGGTCCAGCTGTACTGGTGTGCCGGCGTACCGCCATCCACCGTGATGGTGATGGAACCATCGTCGCCCGCGCAGCTCACTTGGAAACCACCATCGAGTTCGCTGAGCATGGCCGAGACCTCCAGCGGCTGGGGCTCAGTGAGCGTGATGCTCTGGGTTCCTGTGCATCCGTTGTCGTCGGTCACCAGCAGGGTGTAGGTGCCGGCGATCAGGCCGGTGAGCATGTCATCGCCGGAGGTGAAACCACCGGGGCCGCTCCAGACCAGCGTGTAGCCTGGCACACCACCGGTGATGCCGGCGCTCACCGCACCATCCGCCTCGCCGAAGCAGGTGATGTGCTGGCCTCCGTTCCAGGTCGTCGCCTGCAGTTGCACCGCGATGGGCTGCGGCTGCGACACGATCACTTCCAGCGCGGTGACGCATCCATTGGCATCGGTCACGAGCAGGCTGTATTCACCCGCGACCAGGTCCGTGATATCGTCCGTGTTCGCATTGAAGCCACCTGGTCCATTCCACTGGAAAGCATAGGGCGCTGTGCCACCGGTCACGTTCGTATTGATCGCGCCATCGTTCACGCCATGGCAGGTGGTGTTGAAACCGCCGGGCTGGATGGTGGCTGTGGCCTGTGCGGCCAGGGTCTCCGGCGCGGTCAGTGTCCAGGCGCTCGTGGCCACGCACCCGTTGGCGTCGGTCACGGTCACTTCGTAGGTGCCGGCGCCCAGATCGCCGAGGTCCTGGCTGTCCGCACCATTGCTCCAGCTGAAACTGAAAGGTGCGGTACCGCCGGTCACATCAAGCGTGATGGCACCATCGGTGGCACCGGCACAGCTGATGTTGTTGCCGTTCGCCAAGCTCAACGTGGCGTCGATGCCGATGGGGTCGGGCGCCTGCAGGGTCGCCTCATCCGTGGCGGTGCAGCCGTTGGCGTCCGTGACCACCACGGTGTAGGTGCCAGGTGCGAGACCGCTGATGTCCGCGTCATTGGAGAGGAAGCCCAGTCCATCGGACCAGTTGTAGGAATATGGCCCGGTGCCGCCGCTTACAGCGAGGTCCACCGAACCGTCGTCGGCGCCGGAGCAGCTCACGTTGGCGCCTCCGATGTAGGAGGAGACCAGCAGGTCGATCGTCACCGGAGCGGGAGCGGTCAGGTTGGCGGAGGCTTCCAGCACGCAGCCGTTGGCGTCAGTGACCACCACGGTGTAGATGCCGGGATGCAGGTCGTTGAGGTCGGTGCCGTCATCCGAGAAACCGTCCGGGCCTGACCAGGCGATCGTCCATGGGGCGGTGCCGCCGGCGATGCTCAGCGTGATCGTGCCGTCGCTGGCATCATGGCAGCTGACATTGTTGCCATTGAAATTCGAGAGCGCCAGGCCGGCATCGAGCGCGTCCGGTGCCGTCAAGTTGAAGGATTGCTGCGATGTGCAACCGTTCGCGTCGGTGATGGTCACCTGGTAGGTGCCCGCGCCGATACCGCTGATCGCGGGTAGCGAGGAGGTGTAGCCGCCGGGGCCGGTCCAGGCGAAGGCGAAACCGCCAGCACCGCCCGTGGCGCTGATGCTGATGGCACCGTCCATGGCGCCAGCACAGGTCACACCACTGCCATTGTGGTCGGTGACGGTGAAGTCCAGCGCCACCTCATCAGGTTCGGTGAGCGTCACGAAGGTCTGGTAGACGCAACCATTCGCATCGGTGATGGTGGCCTGGTAGGTGCCGGCCGCGAGCCCGCTAATGTTCGCGCCCGAGGCGGTGAAGCCTCCGGGGCCTGCCCAGGTCACGTTGTGCGGGGCCACACCGCCGGTGATGGCGAGTGATATGGTGCCCGTGGATGCGCCGTGGCAGGCCACCGCATCACCGCTGGGATGCATGGATGTGCTGGGAACAGCCGCGATCGGCGGTGGTTCCACCAGGGTCACCGAGGCCTGCGCGAAGCAGCCGTTCGTGTCGGTCACCTCCAGCGTGTACGTGCCTGGCGAAAGGTTGTAGATGTCCTCCGTCCCGGCCGTGTAGCCACCAGGCCCGGCCCACGAGAGGGTGTAGAACACCGTCCCACCGGTGATCGTCGCATCGATGCCACCGCTGTTCGCGCCATGGCAATCGATGTGGTAGCCATTCGTCAGCAGCGGTGACAGGTTGATGTTGAGCGGCGAAGGCGCGAGCATGGTGTAGGAGGCCAGTGTTCCGCAGCCGTTGGCATCGGTGATGGTGAGCGTATAGGTGCCACTGCCGATGCCTGAGAGATCCTCCGTATTGGCGGTGAAGCCACCGGGACCGGTCCATGCGTAATTGTATGGCCCGGTACCGCCTGTGATGGACACATCGATGCTGCCATCGGTGGCCTCCGCGCAGCTCACATTCCAGCTGCCGGGGTATGCACTGAGCACCGCATCCACTTGGAAGATTCCGGGTTCATTCACGTCGAAGGCCTCCGCCAGCGTGCAGCCGTTGGCATCCGTCACGGTGATGGTGTACACGCCGGCTTCCAGATCGGAGAGGTCCAGCGTGTTGGCTGTGAAGCCGTTCGGGCCGGTCCAGGCGAACGAGTAGGGCGAAACGCCGCCGGTGATCGAGGCATCGATGGCACCGGTGGGGCTGCCTTGGCAATCGGCCGTGGTGATGTCCGCGGTCACTTGGATCGCAGGCGGTGCGGTGAGTGTCCAGGAGGTGGATACCACGCATCCACCAGCGTCGGTCACCGTGAGGTAATAGTTGTCCGGATCCAGGTTGGAGAGGTCCTCCACCCCGGTCATGTTGCCATGGTCGTCGGTCCAGACATAGGTGTAGGGGAAGTTGCCGCCGGTAACGGTGATGTCGATGCTGCCGTCATAACCATTGTGGCATGAAACGTTGTAGCCGTTGAAGTCGCTCAGCAGCGCATCGATGGTCAAGGGGCCATCCGGACCGCCGAGCGTGAAGAAGACGTACTTGGGCACGGCGCAACCGTTGTTGTCGGTCACCGTGGCGGTGTGGTCGCCGGGTGGCAGGTTCGTGGCCGTGACACCCGTTTGAGGAGGTTCGGTATTCCACACCACGGAGTAGGATCCGCTGCCGCCCACGATGGTGATGGTGATGCTGCCGTCATTCGCGCCGAAGCAGGAGATCGGGGTCCAGCTCTCCACGAAGGCCTCCAGGTCCACATCGATGCCGTTGATCGTCACGGATGCTTGGGCCGTACAGCCGTTCGCATCGGTCACGGTCACGGTCCAGGTGCCTGGGGGCAAGTCCGCCGCCACCGAGGTGGTCTGTATGGGCGAGGTGTTCCAACTGTAGGTGTATGGAGCGGTGCCGCCGCTGGCCGAAGCCGAAGCGGAGCCGTCGGTGGTGCTGAAGCACAGCACGTGCGTCAGCACTTCGGCATCCACTTGCAATGGTGCGACCGGTCCGCCGATGTTCACAGAGGCGTTGGTCGTACAACCATTCGCATCGGTCACGGTCACGGTCCAGGTGCCTGGCGCAAGCGCGGTGGCGATGGCTCCCGTCTGGACCGGCGTGGTGTTCCATGAATAGCTGTATAGCGCCGTGCCACCGCTCACATTCACGGTGGCACTGCCCTGGCCATCACCGAAGCAGACCACGTTCGTGGAACTGGCGATCGTCGCTTCAAGCGGTGCTGTGGGGCCAAGGATCGTCACGCTGGCCACGGTCTGGCAACCGTCCGCATGATGTGCGGTGACGATGTAGGTGCCGGGTGCGAGACCGGTGGCCGTGTTGCCGTTTTGAGGGGGTACGGTATTCCACGTGATCGATTGCACGTTGGATCCCCCGCTGATCTGCACGGTGGCCGTACCGTTCCACACGCCGAAGCAGTTGGCGTTCTGCTGAGATACGATCGACATCGTGGGCTGGCCCGGCTGCTGCACGGTGATGCTGTTGCTGCCAGTGCATCCGTTGGCATCGGTCACCGTCACGGTCCATGTTCCGCCAGTGTTGAAATCCGCCATGGCGGTGTTCTGCGGCGGGAGCGTGTTCCATGAATAGCTGTAGGGTGGTGTTCCCCCATTGGGAACCGCGGTGGCCGTGCCGTGCGGATTGCCCTGACCCTGGCATTGGATCACGTTGCTCACGTTGGAGAACGACACGGTGATCGGTGCGCTGCCGGTCACGGTCGTCACCGTGGCGCTGCTCTGGCATCCATACCCGTCGGTGACCATCACCACCCAGTTCCCCGCGGCCAGGCCTGAAGCGGTGGCGCCGGTCTGGGCCGGGTTCGTGTTCCAATTGAAAGAGTACGGCGGCATGCCACCGTTCACCACGGCGGTCGCGGCACCATCCGTGGATCCCGGGCAGGACGTGGGTTGCATGTTCGTGAAGGAGATGTCGAGCGCGGGTGGTTCAACCAGCGTGCGCTCCGCGATGGCGGTGCATCCCTTCGCATCGGTCACGGTCACCGTGTAGGTGCCGGCACTGATGCCTGTGATATCCTGTGTGCTGGCTGTGAAGCCGTTGGGGCCGTTCCAGGCGTAGATGTACGGTGCCGCGCCACCGGTCACGGTCAGGTCGATGCTGCCGTCCAGGCCACCCGTGCAGGAGATGTTCTGGCCGAAGGGCAGGGTTGGCGCGGTGGTAGTGAGTTGGAGCGCGGCGGGTGTGTTCACATTGAAGCTCTGCACGCGCGTGCATCCTGCGCCATCCGTCACGGTCACGGTATAGGTGCCGTGGTCCACATTCACCAGGTCTTCCGTGGAGGCGGTGAAGCCGTTCGGGCCGGTCCAGGCGAAGGTGTAGGGGGGCGCACCGCCGCTCAACGAGAGGTTGATCGCGCCGTTCTGATCGCCCTGGCAGAGTGGCTGTGTGATCACCGCACCCAGCGTGATGTCGCTGACGGTTACCGTGGTGGAAAGGGTCTCGCTGCATGCACCGGCCGAGATCGTCACCTGGTAGATGGTCGTTGTGGCGGGCGAAGCGATCGGGTTCGCGATGTTCGTCGCGCTCAATCCGGTGGCGGGGCTCCAGCTGTAGGTGAGACCGCCCGCCGCGGTGAGTTGAGTGGAACCTCCGGGGCAGATCGGCAAGGGGGTGTTCACCGTGGCGAAGAGCGAATCCTGGATGTGCAGGTCAAGACTGTCCAGATGGAACCCTGGACAGACCGATGAGCTGAGGTGGACGCGGATATGCTCGATGCCTTCCGGAATGTCGTCAGCGATGGGGTTGAAGTGCACATCCACGCTCGCGGCATTGGGGGGGATCGTGGCCGTCTTGGCCACCAAGGGGTCCGGGTCGCCGATGAGCGGATAGTCCACTCCATTGAGGGCCGTACCCGTAAGGAAGAAGGGCACGACCAGGGGATCGGCGGTGACCAGTTGCCGGTTGAATCGCACCATGCCTGCGTTGCAGCCTTCCACCAGGTTGGTGAAGCCGCTGGAGGTGAGGGCCGTCATCGACACACTGTTGCTCTCGATGCGCTCGATGAACACGCCGCTGTCATACTTGCGGTCGCTGGCGTCGGCCACGATGAGCTTCAGGCGGTAGGTCTGGCAGGGTTGCACTTCGGCCACGGCGCGCAGGTGCCGCGTCAGACCGTCGTACTGGATGTGCTGCCCACCCGCGTTGTCGTGGTAGTAGGCCGCGTTGGAGCCATTGTTCACATTGTTGATCGCCACGGCGTCGTTGGTGCCGGGCAGCAGGGCGATGTTCTTCTCTGGCGCGATGCCGGGGTCGCCGGTGATGCCCGGGCCGCTGATGAAGAAGCCGAACACGTCGTTGTACTGAGACCCCACCCATTCATTGTATTCCTCGCTGGCGAAGGAGAAGTTGAAGCTGAGTGAATCTCCGCCGGGGATCACATCGAACTCGAAGCGGCAGGCGTCGTAGGTGGTGCGCCCCGTGACGATGTTCAGCAGCGGGCTGCCGGGCGCGTTCTGTTCGAAGGTCTTGTTCTCCACATTGTTCGGGCCCACGGCATTGCCGATGGTGCCTGTGGTGAGCAGGATGCCCTCCTGCACGCCGAGCACGGAGCCACTGTAACTGAACTCGCCATAGCCCTGGGGATGGCAGTCGATCAGCACGTTGCCGATCTGCACACCCGGACCGGTAATGGCACGGGCCAACTCCAAGGGGTCGGACTGCGGTGAAACGGTGAGCTGCGCATGGAGGAGTCCTCCACACAACACGAAACCACCCAGCAGGGCGGCAAATCGCGTGATGATTTTGATGGTTTTCCTCATCTCCATGATCGCTGGAACCGCGTGGGCTCGTCTCCGGGTCTTCTCCATGGCGGTCATCGTTGTGCGCGGGCTTGTGCGCATCGTGTTTCGGCACCCTGCCGGCCTATGCCATGTTCTTGGATGTCCTTCGCGGCTACATGCCGCTTGGCCGTGGCCAAGGCATGCTGGCGGGCCTCTCCATTGGAAGCGCTGTATTCGATCACCAAGATGCCGGCAGGCACACAGGCGTATACCAGCTTCCCTTCACCGCTTTGGCGCAGGTCGTTCGCGATGGCATCGCGCGTGTCACTCGTCAGACCTTTCACGAGCAGCACCATTTCATCGCCGGCGGGTCGTTGCGCCTGGGCCTTCAGCGTGGGCGTGGAATAGGAAATGGCCAACACGAGGATGGCCAGCACATGGTGGAGCGAGCGTGTCATGGGTGTCCGATCTTCCGCGGTCCCATGCGGATGAGTGTTCCGCAGGGGCAGCCTGGATGTGGGCCGCTTATACCGGAGCGTGCCTGGAAAGGTTGCCGGTCGCAATCGACGGGCAGGGCGTCTCCTTCCCCTGGACAGGGATGGGGGAACGACGAATGGGTATGGTCAGCGGGTGCGCGTGGCCAGTACGGCGTGCAGGGCGATCCCTGCCGCCACGCTGACATTGAGCGAGCCGATGGTGCCCGCCATGGGGATGCGCACCAGCACATCGGCCATGCGCAGCACGGCGTCCGAGATGCCCTGGTCCTCCGCGCCGAGCACCACCACCAGCGGACCGGAGAGGTCGGCATGGGGCAGGTCGGTGGCGCCTTTTTCGGTGAGGGCCATCACGCGCAGGCCGTGGCCCTGGGCTTCGCGCAGGGCATCGCGCAGCGTTTCCACGCGGCAGACGGGGCGGCGCATCAAGGCCCCTGCGGAAGTTTTCACGGCATCCTCGCCCAAGCGCGCCGTTCCGCTCTTCGGCACCAGCAGGGCATGCGCACCGAAGCATTCCGCGCTTCGGGCGATGGCGCCCAGGTTGCGCACATCGGTCACGCTGTCCAATGCTACGATCAAGGGTGTCTCGCCACGTTCGTAGGCCGCGTTGATCACCTCGCCCAGGTCCTGCTCGTCGATCGGACTCAGCAAGGCGATGACACCTTGGTGCTCGGTGCGCGTCATGCGGTCCAGCTTCTCCACCGGCACAGGTTGCCAGGGGATGCCGCGATCGCGTGCGATGTTGCGGATCTCGCGCAAGCCTTCACCACCGGCCTCGCGCCGCACCAGCAGCTTTTCCACGTGCTTGCCCGCCCGCAACGCTTCGATCACCGGATGGATCCCACAGACGATATCGCTGGCCATGTGCTTCTTCGGTCAATCTCCAACCTCCAATCCTGCCTTCGGCAGCCTGCCTGCGGTAGGCAGGGCAGGCCCCTCAACTTCAATTCTGATAAACCCTTCCATTCCTCCAACTCTCCACATTGCGGTACCAGGCGCCTTTCAGCAGGGGGTCGCGTTGCAGCACCAGGTCATTGTCGGTGAAGGGGCCTTTGCGGCGCGTGAAGTTGAAGGTGAGACTCATCAGGTTGTTCTCCTCGCCGAATATCCAGGTCTCGCCGCCCTCACCCCGGTAGATCGTGTTGGGATTCCCGAAGATGATGTGGACCAGCCCGCGGTCAGTGCGCCAGCCTTCCACATGCGTGGAGAAGTGGCGGTTGGCGTTCTCCACGCGGCCGTAGTAGATGCGGATGGCCTCGCGGGCGCGCTCGCGGTCGCCGCTGGCATCCAGCCAGAAGCGCTCCACAGCCTTGCGCGGATCGGGCGCCTTGGCCATGCGATCGTATTCCTGCATGGAGGTGATGTAGCGCAGGGGCACCAGCATGTCCGGCCCATTGCCCACGAAGGGGTAGGCCTGGGTGAGCACGAAGAGCGAGAAGCCCTGTGGATCGGCGGCGGAAGGCTGCAGGTGGTACACACCGGGTTTCTCCAGGTCGAGTTCGAAGGTGCCTTCCAGCGTATCCACGGTCACTTGGAAGAGGCTGTCCGACTGCTCTGAAGCGCGGGGTGTGCCGCCGGAGGTGAACACCGGTGCGGGCAGGCCATCTTCCACGCTGTGGCGCGACCCGAAGAGCGCGCGGCCCTTGTACATGTCGCACCGTACACGCACACGTTGTCCGGCCACCAGGTGATCGTCGAAAAGCGGCAGGCCGTTGCGCGGGTCCTGCGGCAGGAAGTACTGCCGGATGCCCTCGCCATCGCGTGATACTTGCAGCACCACCGAACTGCGCGCGTCGCGGTTCAGGTCATGCGCGGTCACCCGCAGCACGTAATTGCGCGGTGTGCCAGGCTTCACTTCCAAACTGCCGATCAGCTCGCGCTCCTCGGTGGGGTCCTCGCTCTTGTCCTGCAACACGGTGCTCATGCTGTCGATGGGCGACTTCGCGTTCCAGTCGGCATAGACCTCGTAGCGCATGCGCACCACGGCGCGGAAGGGGCCACCGCTGCCGTCGCTCTTGTAGAGCAGGTCGCGTGTGGGCAGCTTGAAATAGAGCGTGGTGTGTTGCTCGTCGCGGTGGTGGACCCGGGCGCGCAATTGCAGTGCGGCGCTGCCCTTGCCATAGAGGTAGGCCACGTTGTCGCGCTTCACGCTGCTCATGCTGCTGCCACAGCCCGCCGCGAATAGCAGGGCGATCATGACAGCGATGATGAGGTGCGGACTTTTCATCGGATCTCCCCGGTCTCTTCCTCCAACGCGCGTTGCAGCAGGTTGGTGCTCAAGGTCTTGTTGGTCTTCGCGCCCAGTTCCTTCAGCATTTCCACCTGCCGCACCAGGTTGCCACTGCCCACGCTCAGCTTGTTCATGGCGTCACTGTAACTGCGTTTGGCGGTGTCCATCTGCTGGCCCACCTTGATCAGATCCTCGGTGAAGCCGACGAACTTCTCGTAGAGTTTGCCCGCACGGTCGGCGATCTCCAGGTGGTTGCGCGCGATGCGTTCGTGCTTCCAGATGCCATGGATGGTGCGAAGGGTGGCCATCAGCGTGCTGTGCGTCACCATCACCACCTGGCGGTCGTAGGCCTCCTGGAAGATCTCCGGCCTTTCGCGCAGCGCCAGCAGGAAGGCCGGTTCCAGAGGCACGAACATCAGCGTGAAGTCCACGCCCTGGGTGCCGTAGAGCTTGGCGTAGTCCTTCTCACCAAGGCCCTTGGCGTGGGCGCGCAGGCTTTCCACGTGCAGCTTCAGCAAGCGGGCACGCTCGGCCTCGTCGGTGCTGGCGGTGAACCGCTCGTAGTGCAGCAGGCTCACCTTGCTGTCGATGATCAGGTGCTTGTCGTCGGGCAGCATCACCACGGCATCGGGCCGCAGCCGCGTGCCATCCTCCAGCGTGGTGCTCTCCTGCATGCGGTACTCCTGGCCCTTCACCAGGCCCGAGCTTTCCAGCAGCTTCTCCAGGATCATCTCGCCCCAGGCGCCCTGGGCCTGCGTGTCGCCCTTCAGCGCGCGCGTCAGGTCATTGGCTTCCTGGCTCAGACGTTGGTTCTGCTCCACCAGCTTGGCGATCTCGCTCTTCAACAGGAAACGCTCCTTGCCTTCGTTCTGATAGGCTTCCTGCACCTGCTTCTGGAAGCCTTCGATGCGCTCCTGCAAGGGCTTCAGGATGGAGCCGAGGCGTTCCTGCTGTTGCTCGCCGAGTTGTTTCCCTTTCGCCTCCAGCAACTTGTTGGCGATGTTCTCGAACTCGGTGGTCATACGCGCCTGTAGCTGCTCCAACTCGCCTTTCTGCTGCTCCAGTCTTTCCAACAGATTCCGGCCGCGCTCCTGTTCGGCGGCCAACTTCTGGCCGTTGTCCATGGCTTCGCGCAGGTGGCTTTCCGCTTTGGCTTCCGCTTCGTGGATGCGCGCGGTCAGGTCCTGCGTTTCGCGGGCATGCTGTTCGCGCAGCGGTGCCAGCGCGCGCTCTTCGAGCCCCCGCGCCCAGCGGGCATGGGCGAGGAAACCAGCCACGAGGCCGGCGAAGAGGCCGAGAGCAAGACTGAGGATGTCCATGGCAAGCGGGACACGAAAGTACAATGACGCACCCTAGAGGCAGGCCGCTTCAATTGTCCAGCACCACCACCAGCGCGCCCACGGGCAGCGCGTCGTAGAGGGCGATGACATCATCGTTGCGCATGCGGATGCAGCCGCGCGAGGAGGCCGTGCCGATGGAGCGTTCGTTGGCCGTGCCGTGGATGTAGATGAAGCGGTCGTGGCTGTCGCGGTCGCCGCCCCGGTTGTGGCCGGGTTCCAACCCGTCCAACCACAGGATGCGCGAGGTGATCCAGTCCTTGTCGATGCCCGCGAAGTCCGGGTCGGCCAGCTCGCCGGTGAAGATGCGGTCCTTCAAAATGCCATAAGGGGGCACGCCGTCGCCGAACTTCTCGCACACGCGATGCAGGCCGGTGGGTGTGCGGTAGCTGTCTTGCTTGGTGCCCAGGCCCTTGCTGGCGGTGGCGATGGGGTAGGTGTGTAGCAACAGCCCGCCGCGTACGTGGTACATCAGCTGGCGATGCACGCTCACATACAGCAGGTCACCAGAGAAGTCGTGACCTGCATAACGGATTTCCATGAATTCCATCAACAGATCCACCACGCCCTGGTGCGGATGGACGGGCGCGCGCTCGGGGTCCGTGGCGTTCGCGGAAGCGCAGATCAACAACAGGGAAAGTCCAAAGCCGCGCATGGCGGATCGAAAATAGCTGGAGGATCCCATTGTCATGACCCGGCTAGAACAAGGCCACGAACCCGAAATGCACCTTGCCACCGCGCAGGGCGATGGGGTTGCCGAATTCACGACCCAGCGCGTAGGTGATGGAAAAGAGGCCCGCCTTGGTCTCGAAGGTGGTGCCGGCGCCGAAGCCCAGGGGTTCGTCCTTGCGGTACGCATCGGCCGAGGCATCCTCCCACCAGCCCTGGTCCACGAAGAGGAAGAAGTTGGCGTTCTCCTCGTATACGAAGCGGTACTCCACGGTGCCCACGGCATAGGCCGAACAGATGATGGACTGCTCGTCCACGCCGCGGAGGGTGCGCAGACCGCCCACGCGGTGCAGTTCATTGCGGTAGAGATCGTCGTTCACCATCCAGCCACCGCGTGCCACGAAACGGAAGGTGCTGCGGCGCGCCAGGGGCAGGTGGGCCACGGCCTCGCCCTCCAGGTCGTATTGCAAGGTGCGCAGTTCACCACGGGCTTCACCGGGTGCCAGGGTGGCGGTGCTGGTGCGTTTGCGTCCGGCGCTGGCCTCGGCGCGCAATGCATGGCCCTGCCTGGGGTTGAAGCGGTAGTCCAAGCGTTCGCGCTGCACCCCGATGCCGTAGCTCAGCAATTTCACATCGGCCAGGCCTGGCGCCGCCACCAGGTTGGAGCCGAGGCGGCTGTTGCTCTTGCTGTTGATGAAGAGCGTGACCCGGTCGCCACGCGCCATCATGTACGAGAGACCGCCCCGTGCGACCACTTCCAGGAAGGTGGTGTCACGCTTGAAGAGCCGCAGGTTGCCATCGAGGCCGAAGGGGGTGTTGAAGGCGAAGGGCAGGTCGCCGCCCACGCGCAGGTCCTGCGTCTGGTCGGCCAGGCTGCGCCAGTTGAGCGCGATGCCTTCGCCGCGCTTGAGGGCGTTGCGCAGCCGCAGGTCCAGGTCGCCGGTCACGCGCACCTCGCCGGTCACCGCATCGGGCTGCACGCCCAGGATGCCGTTGATGGAACTGGCCTTCTTGGCATCGAGGAAGAGGAAGAGCTTGGTGTTTTCGGGCGTGAACTGCACGTGCGGCCGCTGGCGTTGCGACACGAAGGGCAACTCGCGGATGCGGCGCTCCACGGCGAGCACAAGGCTTTCGTTGTAGGGATCGCCGGGCCGTATGCCGATATGGGCCGTGAGATAACGCATGTTGGTCACCGCGCTGCCCTTCACCACCACACTGTCGAACTTCACCAGCGGACCGCGGTCCAGGCGCAGGGTGGCGTGCAGGCCGTCGCTCTCCCCGTGCAGGCTGTCCAGCCACACGCGGGCGAAGGGGTGACCGTTGTCCTCGCTGTAGCGCAGGAGGTCGTCGAACAGACGCTGCACCTGGCGCGGGGTGATGGGCCTGCCACTGTAGAGCTTCTCCCGGAAGCGCGCCTCGCTGGCGATCTCCGCCGGAATACCAGCGCCCGACAGCCGCGCCCAGCGGTAGGGCCGGCCCAGCAGCAGATGACAGGTGCTCACATGGTCCACATCCAGGCAGGTATCCAGCCGGGCTTCGAGGAATCCTTGGCCGTGCAGCAGCGCCAGTTGGGCATCCACGGCCGTGGGCACTTGCACGGCAGCGCCCACGTCCATGGGTCGTGTCCACTTCGCGGGGACCTCCTCGTCGGTGGTGAAGCTCACCCGGTGCTTCTGGGCATGTGCGGATCCGTTGGCCGCCCATAAGAACAGCACCAGAAGTGCACCGGGCGACGGGAAGAGGATGGTCATGGCCGCCAATCGATCGGGGCCTTGCCTTGGGCCTGGAGCAGCTCGTTCACCTGCGAGAAGTGGCCGCAGCCGATGAAGCCCCGGTGGGCCGAGAGGGGCGAAGGGTGGGGCGCCTTCAGGATGTAGTGCCGTCCGCCGTCGATGAGTCGCTCCTTGTCCTGCGCGTGGCGGCCCCAGAGCAGGAAGACCAGCCCCCGGTGGTGTTCGCTCAGGCGGCGGATCACCGCGTCCGTGAAAGGTTCCCAGCCCTTGCCCTGATGGGAACCCGCCTGGCCAGCCCGCACGGTGAGCACGGCGTTGAGCAGCAGCACGCCCTGCCTGGCCCAGCGGGTGAGGTCGCCATGCGGGGGGCGGGCCAGGCCCAGGTCGCGCTCCAACTCGGCGAAGATGTTGGCCAGCGAGGGCGGTGGCGGCACCCCCTGCGGCACGGAGAAGCACAGGCCATGCGCCTGGCCGGGGCCGTGGTAGGGGTCCTGCCCCAGGAGCACCACGCGCACCGCCTCGAAGGGGGTGTGGTGGAAAGCGGCGAAAATGTCCCGGCCCCGGGGGTAGACCGCGTGCTGTGCCCTTTCCGCCAGCAGAAATTCCTTCAAGGCCCGGAACGTGGGGGTTTGGAACTCGGCTTCCAGGGCCTCGAACCAGCCTTCGCCAACATCTGGCCGGGTGGCCGCGTTATGCTGTGGGACCAGGTGTTCCATGGGACCCGAAAGATCGACAAAGACGCTGTTGAAACATTTTGCCGGGCAATGCGTTCCGGCGGCTAACTTTGAACTGACGAAGGCCGTTCCAAGACAGCCCGGCCCCAGAGACAAAACGACCAACGATGAAAAAGTTGCTCTTCATATTGGCCGCCGTAGGATTCGCAGGCATGCTGCTCACCTCGTGCTCTTCGCACAAGAGCTGCCCCGCCTACGGCAAGCTGCCGCCCAAGACCACGGAGCGGCCCGCCTGATCGGCGATAGCGTTGCTGAACCACAGCCCGGTCCTCCAAGGGGGCCGGGCTTCCCTTTTTTCATGGTGGCTATTGACCGATCGGCAGCTGCCCTATCCAAACTGGTCCCAAGTCACTCCTTCACGAATCGGCCGCCGGACATACCTCGGGGCCCATGTACCCACATCACATAAGTGCCCGGCGCCAAATGCGCCACCGGCACGGACCAGCGCCCCCCCGCCGAACGGCCTTGGGCCACGGGCCGGCCGGTGAGGTCCACGATGGTCCAATGCAGCACGGCGGCATGGGGGCCTTCCCATTCCACCTGCAAATGGTCTTGCACGGGTGATGGGTACAGATGCAGCGCCTGCGGCGTGCCATGCTCGGCAATGCCTACCTCCCAGGGGGCGAGTTTGACGACCCATACGTCGGCTTCGCCATGGTTGCCTGTGAGGTCGCCATCGGATGACTGGCTATACCCGGTGATGACCACACTACCATCTGAAGCCGGTGCGATTCCTTCCGCCAGGTCATTTGTGCTGCCACCCATGGTGCGCTGCCATATGACCTCCAGATCTGAGGATACACATACTACCCAGACATCCAGCCCACCCAAAGGATCTGAAATGTCTCCATCCGCCGAGATCGTCCTGCCAACGACAATAGCATTGCCGGAAGGCAGCACGTTTATGCCCCCGAAGCGATCATGTGCCGTGCCTCCGAAGCATTTGGTGCCGATCAACTCCCCGGCTCCATTCAGCTTGACAATCCATGCGTCTCCGCCACCTTGATTGCCGGTGACATCACCATTATTGGAGTTGGTGTACCCAACCGCCCAGATGGAGCCATCCTGAGCCTCTTTCACATCGTAGAGAAATTCGTTGCCCAATCCGCCAACGCATCGCTGCCAGATGATATCCCCTTCGGCATCCACCTTCATGACCCAACCTGTGGTACTGGGTACAGGTTCAGCATAGTAGGGATTGTTGCCGACGAGGTCCCCGTCGTTGGAACTCGTCTGGCCCACAATGATGCTACCTCCCGCATTGGAGGCGATGACCCGCAAGCCCCCATCACTTTGACTTCCTCCGTAGCACCGGCTCCATATCGTATTGCCTGCGTTGTCGGTCTTGACCAGCAACATATCTGAGAGGCCATGATTGCCCACCGCATCGCCATCGCTTGAAGTGCTGCTTGCGCAGATCAGGAATCCGTCCTCAAAAGTCAAAATGGAACGGAATTGTAAAGTTGTTGGGCGGTGTCTTTTAACATGCCTACTCGCACTGATGGGGCTGCGTGGGGTCGCCTGTGAAAGGCACCTCTTCATTACCTCTTCGGAAGTCATTGGCAAACATGCCACGGCTTGCTTCATACCCCAACCGGAAGCGCCAATGGTACAAGGTGCCGAATGCCGTGGAATAGACGATACACCCAATGATGAACAATTGGGTGCCTTCGTAATTCTCCAGAATGCTGTTGTGCATTTCGGGGGTCATATCCCACGGACCCATTGGAGGCAACAGGCCCTCTCCGGAATGGGATGCCTTTTCGCGCCGTTCCGAGCTGTCTATTCTTTCGCCCGAACCCAATATGAGAAGCGATCCGCCCTGGGTGATGTCGCTAACATGAACGACGCCTTTGCTTCCGTGCAATTCATACCGATAGTTCACCTGCCGGATTTCTATGGAGGACCGGCCGTAGTTCAAAAGGGCATAGCGGATGCGAAGAGTGTCGGTGTAGTCCATGGACATGGAGGATACCCCAACCCTGCCGCGCTCAGCCTCCCGCATATCGGACGCAGTTTGTACGGCGGCATCGGCGGATATTTTGGCGGCATCGGCAGCATTGCGCGCAACAATGTTGGCCCTTCGTATCAATCGTCCCTGCCACCATGTGACAATGGTAATGATGACTGTGAATGCCGCAATAACCCAGTCCGGGTTAAGGGTCGTGAAGGTGTCTACTACTGCCGTAGAGGGATACCACTTCATGAACTCTTGCTCTGTTGCATAGTTGGGCTTATTGTTGGCGCGCTTCTGATATACTGTACTGAACGTTTCGACAACCCATGAACGTCGTTGAGATCTCCAATCGCTTCCCCACGGAAGTCGATGCCGTGGCGCATTTCGAGCGGGTGCGCTGGGGTAAGCGCCCGAAGTGTGCCTATTGCAAGGGTACCAAACTTGGCGCTCGTTACCAAGACCTGCGGCACAAATGCCTTGGGTGTGGGCGGTCCACCTTCGTTACCGTAGGCACCCCGTTGCAGGGTACCCGGTTACCCTTGCGCACGTGGCTCTATGCCTTCGGTATCGTGGCCGATGCGAAGAAGGGCCTCAGTGCGTTGCAGCTACACCGCAACCTTGGGGTAAGTTACCCAACGGCATGGGCCATGTACCACAAGATCCGGGACCTTATGGCCATGGAGCAGGCCGACATGGACCCGCTCAACGACGTGGTGGAAATGGACGAGACCTTCGTGGGCGGCAAGCCGCGCAAGCCCAACCTTGTACGCATGACGGCGGGGCAGCGCGTTGCCATGAACCAGCGTGTGAAGGATGCCAAGGCCGACGGCTTCGACCTGCGGCCCCTGCGTGGCAACCCGGCGCGGGTGGCCACCAACGTAAAGCGCGGGCGCGGCACCAAGAAGGTGCCGGTGGTGGGCATTGTGCAGCGTGACGGCACCGTGGTGGCCCAAGTGATGCGCTCCCTAACGGCCAAGAACCTGCGGGCCATGGTGGAACGGCACGTGGCCACCGAGGACGCCTTGCTGATCACGGACAACTACTCGGGCTACTCCCGCCTTGACCGGATCATTGACCACATCAAGATCGACCACGCCCGTGCCTACTCATACAAGGGCGTGAACACCAACACCATCGAAAGTTTCTGGGCGCTCATGAAGCGCGGCATCGTGGGCCAATACCACCAGGTAAGCCCCAAACACCTGCCGCGCTACGTGTGCGAGTTCGCCTTCAAATACAACAACCGGCACCATGACGACATGTTCGAGACGTTGGTGGAAAATGCCATCCGCCCAACATCTTAATAATTCCGTTCCGAAATGGAATAGAGGATATCGAACCCTGATCCGCCCAAGCATCGCTGCCACTCGATCTCCCCGTTGGATTCTAGCTTGACCAGCCAGATCCGCGGCCCGTTGGATCCCGGGCATTCAACATCACCATCAAATGATGAAGTGGATCCCCCTATAATGTAACCGCCATCAGAAGTTGCGTGGATCACGGCCACATTCTCCTCCCACTCGCTTCCTCCGTAGCAACGCTGCCAATCCATGCTACCGTCCCCCTGTAGCTTGATGACCCATATGTCGCTGAGACCATGATGGCCAGAGATGTCACCGTCATTGGAGTCCGTACGCCCTGCAATGACGTAGCCGCCATCGCTGGTGGGGGAGATACAATGGCCCGCATCGTGCATGCTGCCGCCATAGTTGAACTGCCACAGGATGGTGGGAGGCGTTTGTGCCGCCAGGTACGGAAAGCCACTGGTAGACATGAGGAGGGCCGCCACAGCAATCAAGAGTGGGCACCTCATGGTCAGTTTTGTTTGATGAAGCGGCGGGTATGGACTTCATTGTGGCGGCGCAATAGCAAGCAATAAGCGCCCGCTCTAAGTTGGCCAACTGGCATGCGCACCAACCGCTGTGCTCCCATGGCTTCGGAGATCACCTTGCGCCCAAGAGCGTCAATGATCGTCAGCTCCCAACCGGGTGCGGCCAGGTCACCAATATCGATGGTGAGCATGTCGCTGGCAGGATTGGGGTATACCACGATACCATTTCCACTGATGACTTCATCAGTGCTCACTGTGCTTGGTCCCCAGCAGTCACCATCGACCACCAATAGCGAGTAGGCAGTGCGAAGCTCGCCGGGCACCGCCGGGAACCATTCGTTCACTACAATGCTGTTGTCTGTACTGTTAAGGATGAACCAGGTACTCGTGGTTGCTGTAACATCCACTGAGTTGCCATTGATGACGAACACGTAGTTGGCCCAGGTCCGGCCGTTCACCACGGATCCGCTTCCATGAGTGCCAATCGTCGAGCTTTCGCGCCCCCAGGAGCCACCCGGGACGATGATCTCGGCTGTGATCGGGAATCCATCAAAGTACTCATGTGTCACCATGACGCGATAGGCGTTGTACTCCCCGTGCGGAAGCCCCAAGAGGTTGTTCGGAGGAATAGTGATGACTTCGTTGGAGAATTGTTGTGAATCGGTCGATAGTGGTGCGCTGGAATGGACCACACAATGCGGGGCGGTTACAAGTTCCAATGCCGCTCCAGCATCCAGGCGGCCGTGACCGTGGTAGTCATCGTAGCCCACTTGATAGTCTTCATAAGGAGGCCATTCCGTTTCCAAGTCGAAGATGTCCTTGGCACTCTGCTCCAGAATATGTTCGATATCCTCGGGCGCTAGTCCATTGGGCGCCCCGTTGATCACGCTATGCTCAGCGAGCATTAACGCCGCAACACCCGCCACATGAGGCGCGGCCGAGGAAGTGCCTTGGAAACAGGCATATTTCTGAGGGAATCCGAATGTTTCCCATGGCAGGTCATTGCAGTTGAGTGCGCTTGGCAACGAACCGCCAAGTGCCGTGAATACGATGTTGCTGCTGCCTGGCGCCACGAGGTCTAAGCCAAAGTGATGATTGGAGTTGATGGGGACGCCATTGGTGTTGTTGCTCTCGGATAATAATTGCCGTCCATCATCGCCGGTGGCTCCAACACTTAACATGACACCGTCGCCGATGATCCCATGGGGACCATCGGGATGTTCGGCGAACGCAGATGGCAAGGCTCGAAAGACGGATTGGTCGACACCGTAATTCCCATGAGAGGCGGCTATGGCACAGTGATTCTGATTGGCGGTAAGTACAGCCTCCGCAAGTAGTATCGGATACGGCTGGGAGGGTGGTGGGTGGTCGGCTCCCCAACTAATGTTGAGTACATGGCATCCGAAGCCGTTGTTGCTGCCAGAGTTCTGCGAGGAGCCATTCACAACAGCTGCAGCAGCGATATCAAGCTCGAGATAATTTGTACCTCCACCAACTACAAGTGGCACGATGGAGGCGCCTGTGTTCCCAGTGCCATTCACATCGCCCCCGGCGATACCAGCGACGCCGATTCCATTGTTCCTTAGCGAACCGACTATGCTCGCGCAAGCTGTTCCATGCCAGCCACTGGCATTATAGGTTCCGAGGGTTGGAAGAATTTCTACTCCCGGAGGATGGTAATCATATCCGCTTAAGATCTTGGTTTGGCCCTGGTATATGAAATCCTCATGGTCCCAGTTTATTGGCGTGTCCACGATCCCCACTTTGATGAAAGGTTGTCCGGCCTGGATGGCCCATGCGGGTTCGATGTTGATGTGCGCATCAGGATACTCTGCCTTGGGCTTCAGGCTGCTTTGCCACCCTTCGTCGTAGATGGGATCGTTCGTGTAGAACTGAAAGAGCAAATTGGTGTGGGTATAAGCCAAATGATGGTAAAGCGAACGGAGGCTATCGCAAGCCTCCACCGGCTCCATCCCGCCGGTCTCCATGCCGAATACGCTCCAGAACTTAGGAAGGCGCAGCTCCTCGCCCAGGCGGCTGACGGAGATGCTGTCGGCGCGCGTCCAGGTCAGGAAGGTCTTCACTACGCGCAGGCGTGAAGCGGCCACGCCCAGCTTGGCGGCGATGGCGCCCGCCACACTGTCCGGCACCAGCTTGTCCAGCGTGGTGTGCTGCATGTTCTTGTTGTCCACGAAGGCGGTGTCCAGCAGGTGCGGCCGGAACTTCACGATCACCTCTCGGTCCAGGTAGAGCGGGTTGCCCAGGCTGTCCAGCACGGCATCATGGTCCTTGGTGTACACATCGTATTTGATGGTGGTGTACGCGGTGCCGCCGCCGGGGGTGGCGGTCTGCCCGCTCGCATAGAACACGCCGTTGCTGCCCATGGTCAGGGCCAGCGCCTTGTCATCGCCCTGCTCCGAGCCGTGCAGCGTGGACCAGAGCAGGGTGCCGTTGGCGGCATAGCGCACGGTGGCGTATTGGAGGTTGGTGATGCTGGGTGCGGCACCGGTGACCACCACACCGCCTGCGGTGGACACGGCCATCTTGGTGGCCTGCGCCTGCCAGGTGCCGCTGTGCGGGCGGAAGGGCGGAACATGTGACAGGGTTGGGATATCCAAGGTAGGTATTCGCGTTGAGCAACAACCGCCAAGGTGCCCCGATATCTATACGCGTCTGGCGCTGGGCCTGATGCTCTGGAAGGCTCTTTGAGATGGAGCCAGGTCATCGGACCATGGGCGGCATGGTCGTTCAGCACATGGCGGCCGCGGCAACAAGATGACCGGAAGGAGCGTTGGCCCATCGTAGCTTTGTGACCGCCCTCAGAGCATCCTATGCGCCGCCTTTTGATCGCGATCCCGCTGGTGATGGTGCTGGCCCCCGAGGTGGAGGCCCAGCAGACCATCTACGACGAGACGCGTGTGCTCTACCGGAAGGAACTCCTCGGCGGCATCACCATCCATGGCAACGGCTGGGGACTCTTCTTCCAGCACGGAAAGCACCTCACCGCGCGTGACCGTCGCATGCTGGGGATCGAAATGGTGGGCATGAAGCACCCCAAGGAGATCAAGAGCTTCAACCCTTACTACGAGGACTCGCGCGGCTACTTCTACGGCAAGGCCAACAGCATGCTCATCCTGCGCCCCACCTATGGGCGCAAGCACCAGATCACGGACAAGATCCGGCATTCGGGCGTGGAGATCAACTACATCTGGGCCATCGGTCCATCGCTGGGCCTGGTGAAGCCGGTGTACCTGCAGATCGGCAAGCCGGACAATTTCCCCTACGAGGCCATCGTGATCGAACGCTACGACCCCGGGCTGCATGATGTGCAGAACATCTACGGCCGCGCCACTTGGTTCCGTGGGTTGAATGAGATCCGGCTCTATCCCGGAGGTTTCGCCAAGGCGGGCTTCAACTTCGAGTACAGCGGCCAGGCCTCGGGCATCAAGGCCCTGGAAGTGGGCGCCTCCATGGACGCGTATCCGGCCGTGGTGCCCATCATGGCCGAGCTGGATGATGTGGCCAACAAGCAGTTCTTCTTCCAGTTCTACCTGTCGGTGCAGTTCGGCAAGAAGTACATCCAATGAGCGAAGGGACGATCGTGGCGGAGCGGCCGGCGCGCAAGCCGGACTGGCTCCGTGTGAAACTGCCCACGGGCGAGAACTACCGCAAGGTGGCGGGCATCGTGGGCGAGCACAAGCTGCACACCATCTGCCAGAGCGGCAACTGCCCCAACATGGGCGAATGCTGGGGCGCAGGCACGGCCACCTTCATGATCCTGGGCAACGTATGCACGCGCAGCTGCGGCTTCTGTTCGGTGGCCACCGGCCGCCCCGAGGCCGTGGACCCCTTTGAGCCCGCGCGCGTGGCCCGCAGCGTGGAGCTGATGGGCGTGAAGCACTGTGTGATCACCAGCGTGGACCGTGACGATCTGAAGGACGGTGGCAGCGACATCTGGGCGCGCACCATACGGGCCATCCGCCGCCGCAGCCCCGGCACCACCATGGAAACGCTGATCCCCGACTTCCAGGGGAAATGGGAGAACCTGCAGGTGGTGCTCGATGCCGCGCCCGAGATCCTCAGCCACAACCTGGAGACCGTGCGCCGCCTCACCAAGCAGGTGCGCATCCAGGCCAAGTACGACCGCAGCCTGGAGGTGCTGCTGCGCGCCAAGCGCGCCGGCCTGCGCACCAAGAGCGGCGTGATGCTGGGCCTGGGCGAGACCGAAGCGGAAGTGCTGGAGACCATGGACGACCTGCGCAGCGCGGAGGTGGACATCCTCACGCTGGGCCAGTACCTGCAACCCACCAAGGCGCATCTGCCCGTGGCCGAGTTCATCCACCCGGACACCTTCGCGCGCTACCAGGCCATCGGTCTGGAGAAAGGTTTCCGCCATGTGGAAAGCGGCCCGCTGGTGCGGAGCAGTTACCATGCGGAGAAGCATATGCTCTGAAATGCAGTTGTCAGTTGCCCGTTGTCAGTTGTCCGTCCACCCACTGACAACCGACAACGGACAACTGGTTTAGAACGACCGATCATCGACAACACGAAGCACCAAGCCATGAGGATAGCGATCAACGGCTTCGGCCGCATCGGACGCGTCACAGCCAGGCTGTTGATGGCAAGGAAGGACATCGAACTCGTGGCGGTGAACGACCTCACCGACAACCGCACGCTGGCGCACCTGTTCAAGTACGACAGCGTGCATGGTGTGTTCCACGGCGAGGTAGGGCACGATGATGAGCATCTGGTATTGGGTGGGCGTACGGTGAAGGCGTTCAGCGAACGCGATCCCGCCAAGCTGCCCTGGAAGGAACTGGGCATCGACACGGTGATCGAATGCACGGGCCTGTTCCTCACGCGCGAGAAAGCTTCGGCGCATATGCATGCAGGGGCCAGGCGGGTGATCCTATCCGCGCCAGCGAAGGATGGCGGCATCCCCAGTGTGGTCTTGGGCGTGAACGACCACATCCTGAACGGTACGGAGGACATCATCAGCAACGCGAGCTGCACCACCAACTGCGCGGCGCCGATGATCCAGGTGGTGCACGAGCTGTGCGGCATCGAGGACGGCTTCATCACCACCGTGCACAGCTACACCGGCGACCAGCGCCTGCACGACGCGCCGCACAGCGACCTGCGCCGCGCCCGCGCCGCCGCCGTGAGCATGGTGCCCACCACCACGGGTGCCGCCAAGGCCATCACACGCATCTTCCCCGAACTGGACGGCCGGCTCGGTGGCGGTGGCATCCGCGTGCCGGTGCCCGACGGCTCCATCACCGACATCACCTGCCGGGTGAAGAAGCTGCACAGCGCCGAGGAGATCAACGCACGGTTCAAGGCCGAGGCCGAAGGCCGGCTGAAGGGCATCCTGCGCTACACGGAGGATCCCATTGTGAGCGTGGACATCGTGGGCGACCCGCACAGTTGCATATTCGACAGCCAGCTCACCAGCGTGGTGGGCAACATGGTGAAGGTGATGGGCTGGTACGACAATGAGTTCGGCTACAGCAGTCGCCTGGTGGACCTGGTGGCGATGCTCGGGAAGAAGGGGAGGTGAGCGTATGTCCGATGAACGTGCACCAGGTCGATCGTGACATGGTCCATCATTGAACCCACATCAAGCAATGAATCTGCGCGACGGATCGAAGTACTTCGAGCCCAGATAGCCCTGGGTGTTCACCTCCGCGATCTTGCGGAAGGGTCCAGTGCCGAGTTGCACCATGCAGCGGTCCAGCAAAGTTTCCTCCTTGTCCTCGCGCAGCGTCATGTAGAAATCGGTGCCGAAGAGGATGCGATCGCCGGCGTGCGTTTCCTTGATGAGTGCTTGCAGTGCCGTGTACACCTCTTCATTGTAGAGCGTGTAGCTGATGTCCGCATACACGTTCGGCCATTCCCACAGGTCATCGGCATCTACTCTCAAAGCCGGGTCGCGCGGCTTACGCATCATGGCCAGGACCAGCTCGTGCCAGTTGGTGGGGTCGAGTCCGTTGTCGCGCAGGGGCTGCTTGTGCTTTCCCGGAAGCATCTCGTCATCGCCGCCGAAATGCGCGAAGCAGATCTTCAGCTTGCGGTACTTGTCCAGCACGGGGAGGTAGTTGTCCGGATGGGTGAAGATGTTGCAGCCGTGCTTGGGGGCGTTCCAAGTGGACCTGCTGTTCCTGAACCGCTTGATCCGCTCGTGGACCTTGCCCATGGCGGGATGACCAGGGTTCAAGCCACGTGGCGCCAGGTCGCCGAGCACTTCGCTCATTTTCCCGGTATAGAACACGCCATGCCGCGTGCAATGGGTCATGACGGGCACTTCCTTTTCGGCGGCCCAGGCGTACAGCGCATCCAGCCTTTCATCGAAGGGGAAGAAGCCCAGCGAAGGGTAGAGCTTGATGCCGAAGAAGCCGAGGCGCTCCACGCGTACGCGCACCCATTCCTTCAACGCCTCGCCGCCCAGGTGGCGCGGATCCACGGAGATGAAGGGGAAGAAGTGGTCCGGGAAGTGGCTGCGCAGGCGCTCCACCTCGTCCAGTTGGTCCTCGATGCGGCCGTGGCTGCTGCTGCCCGTGCCCATGTGGTCCATGTTCAGCGTGAGCGCGATGAAGCGCGTGTCGGGCCCCAACGCGCTTGAAGCACGTTTCATCTGCAGGAAGATGGTTTCCTGCGTCTCCTGCAGGCCCATTTCGGCGAACTGGATGTAGCGCAACAGTTTGCTGCTTCCATTCAACCGGGCGATGGCCTTGATGAGGCCCCTGGACCGCTGCTTCTCGATGAAGACCTTGATCTGCGGCGCGAAGGGGTCCAGCACCTTGGGCAAAGCCGTGCGCAGGAAGTAGTCCGGTGCGCACTGGCCGGTGAAGACGTGGCTGTGGACGTTGACGGGACGTGCCATGGGATCAGTCTTGTTCGTGCGACTTCGGCTTGGCACCGGAGCGGCGGATGTTCACCAGTTTCACCAGCGTCTCGAACCAGAATGGCGCGCCGAAGCTGAGTGAGATGCCGGTGATGAGGATGCCGAGCAGCCACTTGAAGGCGCGAAGCCAGGAGGAGCCTTCGCATCGGTCGAAGGCCTCATTGCGGTCCAAATGGTATTGCAGCAACGCGCGCTCCGAAGGTGCCATGCCCGGCGGCGGCTTGTTGAGGCGGATGTCCGTGAACCAGCTCAGTGGCGCTTCGGCCGGGTGCCAGCCCAGGGGCAGTTGCCAACGGTTGGCCAGGCGCGCCATGTAGTCCAGGTTCTTCAGCGGCGTCTCGAGATCATGGTCGGCCTTCCCCGTGGCCTCCCGGAGGGAGGCGATCTTGCCGATCAGCCCATGCATGCGCATGACGGCGTTGGAGTCCACTTCGTCAGGGGCCATGGCACGCAGCAGATCCAGCTGTTGCTCAGCGGTGAAAAGCTCCTGGCCCAAGGCGTTCCTCCGCTCCTGGTATTTGGCCGCCAGCGCATCGGCCTGTTCCACCAGCCGGTCACGCATATCGCTGTCCAGCAGGATCACCCGTGTGAGGTGCAGCGCGTCGATGTTGAGCCCGAAGGCCACCGCCAGGCCGAGCAGCCGCAGCTTCCAGCGCTGATCGTTCTTGTACTGTCCGCCCGTTCGCGCCATTTGGTCATCGAACCAGCGCTCCAACTCGCTTTTCAGCTTGTCCAGGTCCAGCGCTTCACCACCGTTGCGCCCGATGAAGTTCTCCATCATGCGTTTGAAGGAACTGTCCTTCAGGTTCCGAACGGCGGTGTGGAAGCGTGTGCGCAGCGGCAGGTCATAGCCATCCCGGACCTTCACATAGGTGCCGTTCCCGGCGTCCTCGTAGCGGATCGTCGCAGCCTGTTCGGCGATGACATCGATCAGCACGTTGGCGAAGACCTCCGAAGCGATGTAGTGCGGGTAGCTGTTGCCATCGCGCCGCATGTTGGCGATTAGCGGATGGTGGTAGAAGAGGAAGCCGAAGTTGTGGTTGATGGGATCGTCCAGCATGCGGAAGATGTGCCGCTGCAGGTGTGTGCCGCGCTCCTTGGTGAAGTGGTTCCAGGACTCGAGCAGGATGCTGACCAGCACGCTCAGCAACGCGTAGATGAGTGCCAGGGCGATCAACGCGTCCAGGAAGGGATGTGGGATCAGCAGGGGCATGGGCGAGGTTTTCCGGTATCGGGGTGGGGTCGGTGTCGGACTATGGCCAGCGGTATTCCAGCAGGTCCGCCGCGCGGTAGGCGCTCACGCGAACGCTGTTGCTCTGGTTGCCACCGAGCACATCGATGAACGCACCGCGCTGGGCCAGGAAAAAGGCCACATGGCCCGAGTTCGGGTCACTGCCGCGCTTGAAGACGGTGATGCAGCCTGGTTTGGGCGCGTGCAGGATCTTGCCCCACTTGAGCCAGCTGCGCGCGGCCGCCGAGCGCGTGCCGGGCAGCCCGGCCTGCATCACGCACCAGTTCACAAAGGAGGAGCACCAAGGTGTCTCGTCATTGGTGGCCTTGAGCGTGGTGGTGGCATGATAGGCCACGATGCGTGGGTTGTGCGCCGGACCGGGATGCTCCGCCACACCCTCCTCGGCCCTGGCCACGGCCAGCCAGGCGGGTTCCGGGGGCGGTGGCGCGGTGGGGGTGATCGGTTCCAGCCAATCCACGCTGACCCAACCGGTCCGTCGTCCATCGATCGCCGTGAAGCGCACTCGCGCCCAGCCGTTCGTGTCCGGGCCATCCAGCAGTGCTAATTCACTGCCACGTGGCAAACGGTGCACGATGTTGCCGGGATCGATCGCGGGTGCGCTGCGCATGCGCAATACGGAGGCTGTGACACGGTGGCTGACCATGGAACTGAAGCTTGGTGCACCAAAGCAAGCCCCCGGGTCCGCCGGTCACAATACCCTGTGCAGGGTATTTTCAGTCACCCCGATTGAGCTGCCGGACCACCCGCGATGCGCACATCCCCGGCCAGTGGCCCATCGCCCATGCGCTTCTTCAGCATCAACGCGTGGCCGTCGAAAGTGGCGTAGGTGTACCACGAGATCCAGTCGCCGAGGTTCACGTAGCGCGAACCGGGCGCCACCTCGATGTCGATCGGCAGGTGGCGGTGGCCGAAGAGCATGAAGTCGAACTTCTCTGTGCGCAGCCGGTCGCGGCAATAGTCTACCAGCCATTCGTTGTCCTCGCCCAGCCACCGCCGGTCGTTGGCGTAACTCTTCTTCCGGCTGCGGCCACTCCAGAAATCGCCGACCCACAAGGCGAAATTCGGATGCAGCCGGGCGAAGAGCCACTGGCATATGGGGTTGCGGAACACGGCCTTGATGAATTTGTAGCCGCGGTCGCCCGGCCCCAGCCCGTCGCCGTGGCCGATCAGGAAGCGCTTTCCGTTCCATTCGCGGGTGACGGGCTCCCGGTGCAGTATGACGCCGGTCTCCTGCGGGATGTAGTCGAAGATCCACATGTCGTGGTTCCCGATGTAGAGATGGATGGGGATGCCACGATCGGTCAGTTCCGCCAGCTTTCCCAGCAGGCGCACATGTCCGCGCGGCACGGCCCTGCGCCACTCGAACCAGAAGTCGAACAGGTCGCCCAACAGATGGATCTCCGCGGCGTCCCTGGCGGCCTCATCCAGGAAGGCGACGATGCGTTTCTCCCGCGCCAGGCTGCTTTCGGCATCGGGTATGCCGAGATGGAAGTCGCTCAGGAAGTGGATGCGTTGACCGGCCTGCACGTCCGCGAAGATCGTGCTGATGGTCCAGACGTTGGAGCTTGAATGTTGAATGTTGTCCCCGTCATGCACACCGCTGCCGCTATGGCTTGATCCTGCGCAGCGCCTTGGTCGGATCGAGTTTCTCCAGCGCCAGCACGAATCGGATCCGCCGGTCGAAGGTGCGGTCGAACTGTTCCTCCTCCCGCTGCAGCCGGTCCGAGACCACCAGGGGCACCCATACCTCCAGCACATCGCGGATCAGCCGCACGCCCAGACCGCCTTCGAAGTAGCTCGTCACTTCGTCGGTCTCGGTGATCTGCCCGCCGATGGCGTTGATGCGCCGTGTTGGCACCCAGCCCGCACTGCCGAAGACCACGAGCGGCAGCGGTATCGGCAGATCGAGCTCCATGTTCAAGGCGGTGATCCAACTCTCGCTGCCACCCTGGACGAAAGGCGTTTTGAAGGCGCCCTGTTGTTTGTTGAACTGCTGCGCCGCCACACCACGCACGGCGCCACGCTCCAGGTAGGCGTGGTCGAAGAGCATGTCCTGCGCACCCCAGCTCAGGCCCCAGGCGTGCAGCGGGTTCCCGTAGAACCCATCGCCGCGCTGCAGGAAGGCGCCACCGAACCAGCGCAGCGAAAGCCGGTGGTCCTTCTCGTCGTAGATAAAAGCCTGTTCCACCTCCAGCGATGCGCGTGCGAAGGAGCTGTGCCATTGCAGCACCGGCCGGATGCTTGTGGGCGAGGGTCCCGCCCTGACCGAGGCCTGCCACGCCACTTCCGCATAGAGGTCATCCCGGCTGCCTGCCCAGGTGGGCCCATCCGCCGGTGTGATGCGGGTCTCGTGCCAGAGCTGCACGCCGCGCAAGGTCATCCTATGTTCCCACGGCCGGGTGAGGGGATCGCGCTTCAGGTCGAAGGCGAGGGTGGGGGAGAGCTTGGTGTACCAGGCGTGCGCATCGCCATCGTGGAAGGTGGACGCACCGCGCGCGTTGAGGCCGAGGTGGATGTTCTGGAACATGCGGCTTCGCAGCCGATCGAAGTGGTGCTCCACACGTGCGGCCCCTCCTGGATGTGAGCTGCCCAGGCCGTAGAGTGGCACGGCCACCCATTCGGTGCGCTGGCTGGGGAACACCGTGTTGTAGGCGGCCATGCCCACCTGGAATCCGTCATGCCCGTTCATCGCCACCACTGGCGTCCAGTACACGCTGCGGCGGTCGTCCTTCTCCAGCCCCATGAGCCATTTCAACTCGGGCTTCGCGCAACGGCGGAACGGACCATGGCTCCGTACCTCGTTGTTGCGCCGGTCGATGTCCAGTGTGCGTGCACCGGCATCGAGGCGCACGCGGCCGGCATCTTTCCAGGGCAGGGTGGTGCTCTGTCTTCCCTTCGCGCTCGTGACCCAGGTGGTGCCGAGTTCCACATCACCTCGCCAGCCGGTCACCGCGAAGGGGAAACCATCGGCCGCGGTGCTGTGGTAGGTGAGCCGGTCGCCCTTCGATCGCACGGGTCTCACGTCCACTTTGTGCGCGGTGCCGATCAGCTCATCGAACATCCACGACAGGTCGCGGCCACTCTCGCGCTCGAACACGCGTCGCACGTCCTGCGGCGAAGGATGCTTGAATTTCCATTCCTCGTAGTAGGCATGCATGCAGCGGTCGAAGACCTCATCGCCCAGGAAGGCGAAGAGCTGGTCGAACACGAGCGCGGTCTTGCTGTACACGATGCCACCGTAGTTGATCTGGGTGTAGTGCACCGCGCACTCTTCGATCGGCTGGTCCAGGTTGCGGCGGGCGTTGAGGCGGTAGGCCACCTCACTGAGGAAACGGTGCCCATCGGTGATGTGTGCCGTGAGCTTCTTCGCGCCGGGAACGCCGTCGACCATGGCCACCCCACCTTCCGGATAACGCAGCCGCATGTAACGCTTCTCCACAAAGCTGTTCATGCCCTCGTCCATCCAGGGGTGCAGGCGCTCGTTGCTGCCGAGGATGCCATAGAACCAGTTGTGGCCCACCTCGTGCGCGATCACATTGTCCAGGCTCTCCGCGCTGTCCATATTGCCGATGATGGTGATCATGGGGTACTCCATGCCGCCCCCCGCGCTGATGGTGCCGTCGATGGCGGTGCAGGCCGCATAGGGATAGTCGCCCACCCAGCGGCTGTACAGCTTCACACTTTCGTTCAACGATACGATGGCGACACGCTCCCAGAGCATGGCGTTGCGCGGTGTGAAGAGCGCCCAGGTAGTGACGCTCCGGCCGCTGCGTTCCAGGGTCACGCTGCCCTTGCGCACGATGAAGCGCTTGTCGGCGAACCACGCGAAGTCGTGCACGCTGTCCTGCACGAAGCGGAGGGTCTTCAGGCGGGTGTCCGAAGCGGGAAAGTCGTTCGGATCGCCCTGGTGCGCGGCCACACCGGAGCTTCGCGCCAGCTGGTCCATCCAGGCCTCCTCCTCGGGGTTGTCCTGCGATAGGCCGGTGGCGCCCACCACATAATTGGCCGGCAGGGTGATGGACACATCATAGCTGCCGAACTCGCTGTAGAATTCGCCCTGCGTGAGGTAGGGCATGGCGTGCCAGCCATCGCGATCGAAGACGGCAGGCTTGGGGAACCATTGGGTAATGTGGTAGGCCTGCCCGGTGTGACCCAGGCGCGAGAATTTGCTGGCGGGGACCTTCACCCGGAAGGGTGTGGCGATGGTGATGCCCGCTCCCGAGGCCAGCGGTCGTTGCAAGGCGACCCAGCCGATGTCGGCATGCCGCGGATGATGGCCCCAGGCGAGACTTGCGCCTTCGGCGGAGAAGTCCAGGCTGTCGATCCAGCCCCGCTCTTCCTCCGTGGCGAAATGGAGTTTCAGGTTCCCATCGCGCAGCAGCTGCTTGTTCAGCGAACTGCTCCGGTCGCGGTAGGCGTTCGGCCACAGGTGCAGCCAAAGCGTGTCCAGCGCCACTGGGCTGTTGTTGGTGTAGGTGAAGGTGTTGTGCCCGTGCAACAAGTGGGCCTCGTCATCCAGGCGCACTTGTATCACGTGGTCCACGCGCTGCTGGAAATAGGCGCCGACCTGGGCGCCGGCATCCATGGTCCATGCCCAAGCCGCGACCAACGCGCACGGCATCGCGGCCAGACGGGGTCGGAAGGTCGATCGGCTTGCGGCCACGATCAGAGCATCTTCATCAGGCGATGATCGAGGTCGTGCGAGCGGATGCCCTTCGCCACGATCTTCCCTTCGCGGTCCACCAGGATGCCATAGGGAATGCTGGACACGGCGTATTCCAGCGCGGCCTCGTTGCTCCAGAACTTGAGGTCGCTCACGTGCTTCCAGGGCAGGCCATCGGCCTTGATGGCCTCCACCCAGGCCGCATGGTCGCGGTCCAGCGATACGCCCAGGATATCGAAGCCCTTGCCCTTGTGCTTCTCATAGACCTTCTTGAGTTCGGGATTCTCGATCCGGCAGGGCCTGCACCAGCTGGCCCAGAAGTCGATGTAGACCACCTTGCCGCGCATCTGGCTCAGGGCGAAGGTGCCACCCTCGGGCGTGTTCTGCTTGATGTCCGGTGCCAGGGAGCCTTCCGGCAGGATGGTCTTCAGCCGGCGCAATTCCTCCTCCTGCATGCGCATGGCGATCTCCTGCTGTTCCACGCGGTCCACCTGTTCCTTGAACTTCCTGAAGAAGCCCGAGCGGCCCATGACGGGTGTGAGGCCGTTGCGCACCGTGCGGTAGAGCTCCACCTCCTTGCCCATGTCCAGGCGGCTCACGGCGCTCATGGCCACCGGCGAAGTGGGGTCCTCGCTCGCGTAGCGCTTGCAGAGGTCATGGAAGGCGTTGTTGACGCGGTTGAGTTCGTCCAGCAGGTCGGGGTCGCCGGGCTTCTCGGCCAGCAGGTCGCGCAATCGCCCGCGCTCCCCTTCGAAACCGCCCGCATCGCGCTGGAAGGCGAAGAAGCGTTCGGCATGCTTGGAGCCGCTGACGGAAGTGGGCGCATAGAAAGCTTCCGCCGAGGCTTTCACCTGCAAGGCGGTGTTGCTGTCCAGCGCCAGCACGATCTGGTCGTAGCCATCGAAGGTGATCCGGTAGAAGTCCATGGGCAACTGGTGCAGCCGCAGGGTGCCGTGGCCATTTTTGTCCAGCACGGTGCTGTCCAACCGGATGGGCGTACGACCGGAGAAACTCTCCAGATAGAGCGTTTCGCCCGCGGCACCTTCCACCCATACTTCCAATCCACCGGGCTCTGCGGCGGGCTGGCAGCCCGTGATGGTCAGCAGGCCCAGCAGCGCGATGGCGGGCATCAGGTCATGGTTCGTGATGTAGCGCATGGTCATGTTCCTTTTCGGGGATGTCAGTTGTGTTCCAGCATGCGGCGCACCACTTCATTGGCGCGCTTGGGGTCGGTCTTGCCGTGGGTGCCCTTCATCACTTCGCCCATGAAGAGGCCCAGCAGCCCTTTGTTGCCCTGCCGGTAGGCTTCCACTTTGTCCGGGTAGCGGTCCATGGCGTCGCGCATGATGGCTTCCACCAGGTCCTCGCGGGTGTCCTGCACCAGGTCATGCTTCTTCGCAAGATCTGCGGCGGATGCGGTGGTGTCCTCCAGCATCAGGGGAAAGAGCTTCTGGCTGGCGAGCGAGTGGCTCACGGTGCCGGCGTCGATCAGGGTGATCAGTCCGGCGAGACGTTCGGCGGTGATGGGGAAGTCGGCCATGGCCAGGCCGCGCTCGTTCACCCAGCCGCGCACGGGGCCCATCACCCAGTTGGCGGCGGCCTTATGGTTGCCGGTGTGCGCGATCACGGCCTCGTAGTAGAGCGCGGTGGCCTTGTCGTCGGTGAGGATGGCGGCGTCGTATTCGCTCAGTCCCAATGCACCGGTGTACTTGGCGCGCAGTTCACGCGGCAGCGGTGGCATCGCCTTGCGGATGGCCTCCTTCATCGCTTCGCTGACGGTGATGGGCTGCAGATCGGGTTCGGGGAAGTAGCGGTAGTCGTGCGCCAGCTCCTTGCTGCGCATGCCCACGGTGCTGCCCTTGGCGGCGTCGAAGGTGCGCGTCTCCATGTGGATGGCACCGCCTGCGGCCAGGATCTCGCTCTGCCGCTGCGCTTCGTATTCGATGGCCCGCATCACATTGCGGAAGCTGTTCATGTTCTTCACCTCGCAGCGCGTGCCGAACTTTTTCTCGCCTTTGGGCCGCAGGCTGATGTTCGCATCGCAACGCAGGCTGCCCTCCTCCATGTTGCCGTCGCAGATGTCCAGGTAGCGCACCAGGCGGCGGATCTCGGTGAGGTAGTCGTAGGCCTCCTGCCCGCTGCGGATGTCGGGCTCGCTCACGATCTCCAGCAAGGGCACGCCGGCGCGGTTCAGGTCCACCAGGGTGTTGAAGGGATCCACATCGTGCAGGCTCTTGCCGGCGTCCTCCTCCATGTGGATGCGCGTGATGCCGATGCGTGTGAATGGACCTTCGCCACCGCGTGTGTTCGGTATGTCCACATGGCCCTTGGTGCAGATCGGCGTGTGGTCCTGCGTGATCTGGTAGCCCTTGGGCAGGTCGGGGTAGAAGTAGTTCTTGCGGGCGAAGTGCATCCACGGTGCGATCCCGCAGTTGGTGGCCAGGCCCAGGCGGATGGCATGTTCCACCACCTTCTTGTTGAGCACGGGCAGGGTGCCGGGATGGCCCAGCGTCACCACGCTCACGTTGGTGTTGGGGTGGTCGCCATAGGCGTTGGGGTCGCTGCTGTAGGCCTTACTGGCGGTGATCAGCTGGGCATGCACTTCCAGGCCCACCACCAACTCGTAGCGTTCGCTCCAGTGCGGCGCACCGGTGCCTGTGACGACTTCCCTCACGGCCTCCATCAGCAACTGGCGATCAGGTCGGTGAAGATGCGGGTGAGCTTCGGCTCGGCCTCGCTGGCCACGCGTTGTACGATGGCATGGGTGGTTTTCTCGATCCGGCCCGGCACGCCCAGGTCTGTGATCACACTCACCGCGAAGCAGGGGATGCCCATGTGCCGCGCGGCGATCACCTCCGGCACGGTGCTCATGCCCACGGCATCGGCGCCGATGGCGCGCACGTAGCGATACTCGGCGGGTGTTTCCAGGCAGGGCCCGCTGAGGCCTGCATAGGTGCCGGTGCGCACGGCGATGCCATGCCCTTGCGCGATCGCCTTGGCCTTGCCGATGAGGGCGTGGTCGTAAGGTTCGCTCATGTCCGGGAAGCGCGGGCCCAGCGCATCGATGTTGGGCCCCATGAGCGGATTGGTGGGGAAGAGGTTGATGTGGTCGTCCAGGATCATCAGGTCGCCCACCTCCATGTCGGGGTTCACGCCACCGCAGGCGTTGCTGAGGAGCAGGCGCTTGATGCCGAGGAATTTCATCACCCGCACGGGCAGTACCACCTCATCCATGCTCCAGCCCTCATAGAAATGGAAGCGGCCCTGCATCACCACCACGGGTTTGCCGGCCAGCGTGCCGCAGAGGAGCTTGCCCGGATGGCCTTCCACCGTGCTCACGGGAAACTCGGGGATGTCGCGGTAGGCGATGGCATGCGCCACCTCCACGGCTTGGGCCAGGCCGCTGAGGCCGCTGCCGAGGATGATGCCGGTTTCCGGTCTGAAGCCGCCGGTGGCCTCTTTCAGGTGGTCAGCGATCCGCTGGATGCGTGGCAACATGGTCTCTTATCAGCGCGGCGAAGCGTTCGGGTTCGTTGAGGATCAAGGCCTTCATGGGGATCACCGCGAGCGGCAGACCCTCCAAGGGACTTCCCGCGACCATCGGCAACAGCCGCATGGCGTCCTTTTCCGTGGTGACCAGCACTTTCGGGCCGGTGGCGAAATTAGCGTATCGCGCCGCCAGGCCGCGCAGGTCGTCGGGTGTGAAAGCATGATGGTCCGGGAAGGCGGCGTGGTCGAGCGTTGCGCAGCGGCTCCGCAGGTGGTCCACCAAGGGTGCCGGGTCGGCGATGCCGGTGGTCAAGAGGATGTTGAGGGCCGTCGCAGGTTGGCTGTTGAAGGATGACGGCTGCGTGTCGTCCGGGCCAGCCTCCACCCTCCCAGTCCCTTCGACCCGCAATTCCCCATAGGTGATGCCACTGAAGAACAGGGGCTGGCCGGGACGAAGACCGAGCTCCTCGCGCCAGCGGAGTTGGTCGGCCTGCGCGGGAAGCGCGGGGCTCTTGGTCACGATCACCACATCGGCGAAGCGTGCGCGGGCGGGCAGGTCGCGCAGCCGGCCGGCGGGCAGCAGGGCATCGCGGTGCCAGGGACGGTGCCAGGTGGTGAGCAGGATGTCCAGACCGGCATCCATGCGGCGGTGCTGGAAGGCGTCGTCCAGCACCACGGCCTGCAGCGCGGGAACGGTTTCCACCATCTTCTCCAACGCCGCCACCCGGTCGGCGCCCACCCATACCCGCACGGCCGGGAACTTCTTCTTCAATAGGAGGGGTTCATCGCCCACCTGCGCGGGGCCATCATCCCCACGCACTTCCCGGATGTCATTCGCCTTTCTGCCGTAGCCCCTGCTGAGCGTGGCGATGGGGGCGATGCCTTCCAGCGTGCGCAAGACCAGTTCCACATGGGGGGTCTTGCCCGTACCGCCCAATGCCAGGTTGCCCACGCCGATGCTGGGGATGCGCGTACCGCTGCGCCGAAGGAAGCCTTGGTCGTAAAGCGCGTGGCGAAGCAGCAGCACCGCTCCATAGAGCCAGGCGAAGGGAGCGAGCAGCAGGCGCAGCATGATGGCGGAGCGCTAAGGTGCGAAGGATGGCCGGGAGACCTGCTCCAAGGGCAGGACCGCCAACGAACGGGAAGTGCGCTTCTATCTTTGGCCGTGTCCCAGATACCCTTCGGCGGCGGGGCGCCGCAGGAGCGCGGGACATGCGCGCACCGCCCGTGGCCAGCCAGCAAGCCGCTACAGAGATGACCTTCCTGGAACACCTGGAGGAGCTCCGGTGGACCCTGGTGCGCTCGGCGATCGCCATCGGCATCGGCATGGTGGCCGCCTTCGTGGCCAAGGCCGTGGTGTTCGATCTGGTGGTGCTGGGGCCCATGCGTGGCGATTTCGTCACCTACCGGGGCTTCTGCGCCTTGGGCCAGGCGCTGGGCATGGGCGATGCGCTCTGCGCACAAGGGGTGGGCTTCGACCTGCAGAACATCAGCATGAGCGGCCAGTTCTTCACCCACCTGATGGTGAGCGCGGTGGCCGGGATCGTGGTGGCCTTTCCCTATGTGATCTGGGAGTTGTGGCGTTTCGTGGCGCCCGGCCTGCGCCCCGAGGAGCGCGCCCCCATGCGTTGGGTGGCGGGTTTCGCGTCGCTCCTGTTCATGGCTGGCGTCTCCTTCGGATATTTTCTGCTGGCACCCTTGAGTGTGCAGTTCTTCGGCAGCTACCGGGTGAGCGAGGCCGTGCGCAACACCATCGCGCTGGACAGCTACATCGGCATGGTGACAAGCGTGACCTTGTGGACCGGCATCCTCTTCCAACTGCCGATCGTGGTGCTCTTCCTCACGCGCGCGGGTCTCATCACCCCGTACTTCCTGCGGCGCTACCGCAAGCACGCCTTCGTGCTGGTGCTGGTGGCCTCGGCCATCATCACGCCGCCGGACGTGATCAGCCAGTTGATCGTGACAGCGCCGCTGATGCTGCTCTACGAGGGCGGCATCATCCTCAGCGCCCGCACCCTGCGCCGCATGGAACGCCGCGCTGCCCAGGCCAACGTCGCCACAGCCACCGCATGAACCGGTCGACGCACAACCTATGGCGGATACTCGCCGCGGTGCCGGTCCTATGGTGTTGTGCCACCATGGCCCAGACCACGCGTGTGACCGGCAAGATCACGGATGCGGCCACCGGCGAGCCGGTACCCTTCGTCAACATCGCCTTCATCGACAGCCGCATCGGCACCACCAGCGACTTCGATGGCAACTACGCCTTCGAGACCTATTACGCCACCGATTCCATCCGCGTGAGCGCCGTGGGCTACAGGGCGCAGAGCCGCGCCGTGCGCAAGGACCGCGAGCAACGGATCGACATCGCCCTGGAGCCGAGCAGCGTGCAACTGGCCGAGGTCATCATCCGACCCTCCGACGAGAACCCCGCATTCACCATCCTGCGCCGCGTGGTGCAGCACAAGCCCACCAACAACCGCGCGAAGCTCGACGCCTACGAGTACCAGGCGTACAACAAGGTGGAGTTCGACCTGAACAACATCACCAAGGAGTTCACCGAGAAGAAGCTCTTCAGGCCCTTCGCGTTCATCTTCGACAACATCGACAGCACGGACGCCAAGCCCTACCTGCCCATCTTCATGACCGAGACCCTCAGCGAGGTGTTCTACCGGCAGAAGCCGCGTGCGCGGAAGGAGTTGATCCGCGGCACCAAGGTGAGCGGCGTGGAGAACGAGAGCGTGAGCCAGTTCATGGGCGACATGTACCAGAACGTGAACATCTACGACAACTTCCTGCTGATCTTCGGAAAGAACTTCGTGAGCCCGATCGCCGATGGTGGCCGGGGCTTCTACAACTACTACCTCACGGACAGCGCCTACATCGGCCGCTACTGGTGCTACAAACTGGAGTTCACGCCCAAGCGCCCGCAGGAACTCGCCTTCAAGGGCGAGATGTGGATCAACGACACCACCTACGCCGTGCGCCGCATCGAAGCGGGGATACACGAGGGCGCCAACCTCAACTTCGTGCAGGCCTTCCGTGTGCGGCAGGAGTACGACCAGGTGGAGACCGAGGTGTGGATGCTCACCCGCGATGAACTCGTCGTGGACCTCAATGTCATCCGCGATGCGGGAAAGCCCAACAAGAACGCCGTGCAGGGGCTCTATGGTCGGCGCACCGCCACCTACCGGGACTTCACCATCAACCGGCCGCGCGAGGAGGGATTCTACGCCGGGGTGGAGGAGGTGGTGATGGCCGTGGATCCGCTCAGCGAAGGCAGCGACTTCTGGGAGAGCAACCGCCACATACCGCTCACGGCGAAGGAACTGGCGATCTACCACATGGTGGACACCATGAAGACGATCCCACGCTTCCGCACCTACATCGACATCATACAGACCGTGGTGACGGGCTATTACCCGATGGACAACCTGGAGTTGGGCCCATATTTCACGGTGTACAGTTTCAACCCCGTGGAAGGAAGCCGCTTCCGCGTGGGCGCGCGCACCAGCAGCCAATGGAGCCGCAATGTGGAGTTCGAGGGCTACGCCGCCTACGGCACCCTGGATACCGAGGTGAAGTACGGCCTGGCCACCAAGTTCTTCATCAGCCGGGAACCACGGGTGATCGCCGGGGCTTCCTTCAAGCGCGACATCGAGCAGTTGGGCCAGAGTGTCGGCGCCTTCCGTGAGGACAACATCCTCAGCAGCGCCTTCCGCCGCACACCCAACGACAAGCTCACCATGGTGGACGAGTACCAGGCCTGGGTGGAGCGGGAGTGGATCATGGGCTTCAGCAGCACCTTCATGCTGCGCCACCGCACGCTGTTCCCGCGCGGCAGCCTGGCCTATGTGCGCAATATCGATGACGCCGAGCCGGACCTGGTGAACAGCATCACCACCAGCGAGCTGATCATGAACACGCGCTTCGCCTGGAAGGAGAAGTACGTGAGCGGCGATTTCACCCGGGTGAGCCTGGGCACACGCTTTCCGGTGCTTCAGGTGCATCTGGCACAGGGCGTCAAGGGTGTGCTGGAAGGCAACTACGACTACACCAAGCTCATCGCCCGCGTGCAGCACCGCGTGCCCATGGGCGCGTTCGGCCACTTGCGCTACACCGTCACCGGTGGACAGGTCTGGGGCACGCTGCCCTATCCGCTGCTGCTGATCAATGCCGGCAACGAGACCTTCTACCTGGACGATATCGCTTTCAACACGATGAACTTCTTCGAGTTCATCAACGATCGCAGCGCCACGCTCTTCCTGGAACAGAACCTCGATGGTCTGCTCTTCAACCGGGTGCCGCTCTTCCGCAGGTTGAAGTGGCGTGAGGTGCTCGGTCTGAAGGTGGCCGTCGGCTCCCTGGACCGAAAGCACCGCGAGGAAATGGAGTTGCTGCCCTTCATGTACGACCTTGCGGGTGGACCCTTCGCCGAAGCTTCAGTGGGTGTGAGCAATATCCTGAAGGTGTTGCGCGTGGATGCCGTGCGCCGCCTCACCTACCTGGACCACCCCAATACCAGACCCTGGGCCTTCCGCCTGAAACTCAACATCGCCTTCTGACGTGCTCCACGCCAAGGACCTCATCAAGCGCTACAAGCGCCGCACGGTGGTGAATGGCGCCAACGTGGAGGTGCGCCAGGGCGAGATCGTGGGGCTGCTGGGACCCAACGGCGCGGGCAAGACCACCACTTTCTACATGATCGTGGGGCTCATCAAACCGAACGAGGGCCACGTGTACCTGGACGAGGAGGACATCACGGACCTGCCCATGTACAAACGTGCCAAGAAGGGAATCGGCTACCTGCCGCAGGAGGCCAGCGTGTTCCGCAAGCTGAGCGTGGAGGACAACATCCGCGCGATCCTGGAGATGACCGGAATGAGCAAGGCGGACCAGGCCGCCAAGCTGGAAAGCCTGCTGGACGAATTCGGGCTGCAGCATGTGCGGAAGAACATGGGCGATGTGCTCAGCGGGGGCGAGCGACGCCGCACCGAGATCGCCCGCGCACTGGCCACCGAGCCGCGATTCATCCTATTGGATGAACCCTTCGCCGGGGTGGACCCCATTGCCGTGGAGGACATCCAGGGCATCGTGGCCAAGCTCAAGAAGAAGAACATCGGCATCCTCATCACCGACCACAACGTACAGGAGACCCTCAGCATCACCGACCGGGCCTACCTGCTCTACGAAGGCCGCATCCTGAAGCAGGGCACCGCCGAGGAATTGGCCGGTGACCCTGAGGTGCGGGAGAAGTACCTGGGGCGGAATTTTGTGTTGAGGCGGAAGGATCCTGTTGGAGGTTGAAGGTCGGGGGTAGTTGGAGGTCGCGCAACCTCCAACATTCAACTTCCAACTTCCTCAACGAGGAAGGAGTACTTCTCCATCACCTGGTTGGCCAGCAACTTCTTGCAGGCCTCGTCCACCTTGGCTTCGGCGGCCTTCTTGTCCTTGGCCTCCACATGCAGGGTGATGTGCTTGCCGATCCGCACGCCGCTGATCTCCGGCAGGCCCAGATTGCCCATGGCGCCGGTCACGGCCTTGCCTTGGGGGTCCAGCAGGTTGTCGTGGGGCATCACATCGATGGCGGCGCGGAAGTTCTTCATAGGGTTTTGGAAAAGAGCTTGCCCCACAGCGGGCTGAGCAGGTACAAAAGTAGGATCGGCGGAACGGCCAGCATGCCGTACAGCACCACCAGCATCGCTCCAATGCCGAGGAGCAGATAGATGACCTCGTTGCCCCGCCAGCTGTAGTGCATGAACTTGAGCGAGGCGAGGGGGAGGGAGGAAAGCATGAGGACCGCCATGGCGATGGCCAGGGCGAACAGGGCCGCGGGATTGGCCAGGAGATCGTCCAGGACCTGCATGATGCCTGCGTGGCCCGGGCCTTCCACGACCGCCACCCCGGAAACGCCCAGGATGAGCGACACCCAGAACAGGCCATTGGCCGGGGTGGGCAGGCCGAGGAAGCCGCCGGTTTGGCGCGTGTCGACATTGAATCTGGCCAACCGCCAGCAGGATGCGATGCATAGTGCCATGGCCGCCAGGCCGACCAGATACTGCTGCTCACCGGGCGCGGGCTCGATGAACCGGCTGAGGATCGCGGTCCCCAGGATGCCGATCGGACTGGAAGCGAACATCCAGACGATGAAGGCCGGTGCCACCCCGAAGGTGACCATGTCCGCCAGGCTGTCCAGTTGCTTGCCCAATTCGCTGCCCCCGCCCAGGGCCCTGGCGGCCAGCCCGTCCAGCACATCGAAGGCCGCCCCGGCGAACACCAGCCAACACGCCAGTGTTAGCTGTCCTTGGGAGGCCAAGAGGATGGAGCCCACGCCACAACATAGGTTCGCGGTCGTCAGCAGGTCGGGCAGGCGGGGCATGGCGGCCCGAAGTTCCAAACTAATTTCGGGGCAATGATCGGGGCCACCTTGTGTTAATAGCTGCGTCAATACCAGAGCCGATGATGACCTTCCGGACGATGGGCGTGCGCAGCGCCGCGATGCTTCTGATCACCCTGCCTATCGGCGCGCTGGCCCAATCGGGCGGCGAAAGTTCCGGTGGTGGGCTGGACGCTCCCAAGTACAGCAACGAGTTCCTGGCCATCGGCGTGGGCGCCCGTGCCCTGGGCATGGGCAGCGCCTTCACCAGCGTGGTGAACGATGTGACCAGCGGCTACTGGAACCCCGCCGGCATACTGGGGGTGCAGGGCGATCTGCAGGTGGGTGTGATGCATAGCGAGTATTTCGCCGGCATCGCCAAGTACGACTATGTGGGCCTGGCGCGGCCGATCGACTCGATGAGCACCATCGGCATCACCTTCATCCGCTTCGGCATCGACAACATCCCCAACACCATCGACCTGATCGATCCCTCGGGGAACATCGACTACGATCGCATCACCTCCTTCAGCAGCGCCGACCATGCCTTCCTGGTCACCTACGCGCGCAAGCTGCGTGTGCCGGGCCTGCGGATCGGCGGCAACGCCAAGGTGATCTACCGCCGTGTGGGCCAGTTCGGACAGGCCTGGGGCTTCGGGCTGGACGGCGGTCTGCAATACGACCGCGACCGCTGGCGCTTCGCCGCCGTGGCGCGCGATGTCACCGGCACCTTCAACGCCTGGAGCTACACCCTGGATCAGCGCACCGTGGACGTGTTCATGACCACGGGCAACGAGATCCCTGAGAACAGCGTGGAGGTGACCCTGCCGCGCATGATGCTCGGCGCCGCGCGCGAGTTCCGCTTCGGCGAGAAGTTCAACCTGATCGCCGCGCTGGACCTGGAGAACACCTTCGACGGCCGCCGCAACACCCTCATCGCCAGCGATACCTGGAGCTGCGACCCGCGCGTGGGCCTGGAGGTGGGCTATGCCAACGTGGTGTATGTGCGCACCGGCCTCAGCTACTTCCAGTATGTCACCGATATCACCGACCGCAGGCAGCTTACCATGCAGCCCAACCTGGGTCTGGGTCTGAAGATCAAGAGCGTGGCCATCGACTATGCCCTCACCGACATCGGTGACAACAGCGTGGCGCTCTACTCCAACATCTTCTCCCTGCGCTTCGATCTGTTCAAGCGGCCCGCGTCATGATCCGTAGGTTGTTGCCGGTCCTTTGCATCGTCCATGCCCTGGCGGGCTTGGCGCAGGGGCCTTACGGCAACGAATGGATCGACCACACGCGCCAGTACTGGCGTTTCAGCGTGGTGGCCGATGGCATCATGCGGATCGATTCGGCCGCGCTGGCGCAGAGCGGTTTTCCCGTGGCCACCGTGGACCCCCGGCATCTGATGCTCTTCAGCCGCGAGCAGCAGGTGCCCATCTATGTGGAGGGGGAGGCGGACGGTGAGTTCAACTCCAGCGATTTCATCGAGTTCCGCGCCATGAAGAACGACGCGTGGATCGATGTGCGGCTCTTCCAGAACCCCGCCTGGCTCTTCAACCCCACGTACAGCTTCTTCAACGATACGATCCGCTATTTCCTCACCTGGGATCCTGATGCCGAGAAGAAGCGGATCGTGAATTACGTGAACACGGACTTCGCGTCCTACACGCCGCGCACTTGGTACGTCGGGGAGGCGTTCTTCTCGCAGCATGGCCGGTACCGGGCCGGCGCCTTCGTGGAGAACAGTGGCGCGGCGGTGAGCAGTGGCTTCTATTCCGAGGCCGAGGGTTACACGCATACCACGGACCTGGTAGCGCCGGGTGCTCCTGAACAGACCGTGGGCATGGCCACGCCGCAGCCATACCTGGGCGCCGATGCCCCTGCGCCCCAGGTGACCATTGTGGCCGTGGGCGTGAACAATCCGGGCAGTGCCCAAAGTGATGACCACCATCTGCAGATCCGCTATGGCCCGGCGCCCGGCGAGTTGGCGCTGGATACCATCTACAGGGGTTTCAAGGCGATCAGGAAAACCTTCGAGATACCCGTCGCGGCGATGTCCAGCAGCATCGCCATCCGCTATCGCGTGTTGAATGACCTGACCGCGCCGGGCCAGATCGGCTATACCAATCCCGGATACATCGACCGCCAGGCGGTGAGCAACACCACCATCCGGTACGCGAAGAACATCCACATGCACAGCTCGAACAGCATGCGCGCGTGGTTGCCGAAACAGCCCGGGGAGGACATCGTGTTCTTCCAGTTCCACAGCTGGGCGGGCGTGCCCATCATGTATGCCTATGGCGACACGGTGCGCCGCATCATCCCCACGTTCCAGAGCAATTTCTGGCGGACCTTGATACCCATGCACCCAAGCGAGCCGGAGACGCAGGGCTACATCTTCGCACAAGGGCTCATCACCAACGTGGCGGCGCTGGAGCCTGTGAATGGCACGGGCTATTTCACCGACTACCGCACCCTGGAGCAGGACTCGGCGATGATCATCGTGACGCACGAGTCGCTGATGTCCGGCGCGCTGGAATACGCGCACTACCGGGAGAACCTGGCCTACACCGTGGATGTGGACCGCCGCATGCCCGTGGTGGTGGTGGAGATCGATGAGCTCTACGACCAGTTCGCGGGCGGGGTGCCCAAGCATGGTCTGGCCATCCGCGCCTTCAGCAAATACGTGCTGGACCAGTGGAGCACCGATCCGCGCGCGCTCTTCCTCATCGGCAAGTCGGTGCAGGCACCGCACATCAACGCGGGTTCCCAGGGCTACAGGCCCGCCTTTGGCGACGCCTATCAGCGCTGCCTGGTGCCTGGCTTCGGCTGGCCGGTGAGCGATCCGTGCATCACCATCGGCCTGCGTGGCGACTTCCGGCGCATGGAGATCCCCGTGGGCCGGCTGAGCGCCGAGACGCCCGCGCAAGTGCTGGCCTACCGCGACAAGGTGGCCGCGCTGGAAGCGCAACCGCGCGCGGCATGGATGAAGAACATCCTGCACTTCGCTGGTGGGGTGAACGCGGCGGAAAGTGTCCTGCACCAGAACCTGCTCAATGGTTTCAAGGCCATCGCCGAGGACACCTGTTTCGGTGGCGACGTCACCACCTTCAAGAAGACCTCCTCGGACGTGTTCCAGCAGGCGGCGGCCGATTCGGTGCGCGCCAAGATCGAGGAGGGCGTGACGGTGATGACCTTCATCGCGCACGCCTTCGCCAACGGTTTCGACATCACCATCGACGACCCCAGCAACTACGACTGGGGCGGTCGCCACCCGCTGGTGATCGGAAACTCGTGCTACATCGGCAACATCCACATGAACGACAACTTCAGCAACAGCGAGCAGTGGACGCTGATGCCGGGGCATGGCCCCATCGCGTTCCTGGCCTCGGTGGATGTGGGCTACACGCTCTATCTGTCGCAGTACACGAATCATTTCTATCGCAGCTTCAGCCAGCTGAACTACGGCAAGAGCATTGGCGAGCACATGCGCCATGCGGGCTTCACGCAGCTCAGTGAGGCCATGGACATCGTGCGCCAGAACAACGTGCACACTTTCACCCTGCAGGGCGACCCCACCCTGGTGCTCAACTCCTGGCCGCTGCCGGACTACCACATCGAGTTGCAGGACGTGATCTTCGACCCCGCCTACGTCACCGCCGAGGTGGACACCTTCGCCGTAAAGGCCGTGGTGCACAACATCGGCAAGGCGGTCAACGGCCCGATCAACGTGGTGCTGGAGCGATCCGCGCCGGAGTTGCCCAACGTGCCGCCATACTTCCGCCAGCTGGACAACGTGTACCTGCGCGACACGGCCGTGTTCCACCTGCCCTCGTTGGGCTTCTCCGGCGGCCAGGGCCTGAACCAGATCCAGGTGCGCGTGGACCGCGACCCCGACGAGGTGCCCGAGATGGAGGATCTCGCCAACAACGTGGTGAACACCTCGGTCTACATCAGCTCGGGCGATCTGATCCCGGTGTACCCCTACGACTTCGCCATCGTGCCGGACGCGAACCCTGTGCTGAAGGCCAGCACCGGCGACCCCTTGGCGGCACCACGCACCTATGTGTTCCAGATCGACACCACGGACCTCTTCAACAGCCCCATGCTGGAGACCACCACCATCACCGCACCGGGCGGGGTGGTCTCCTGGCAGCCCCTGCAGATCTATGGGTTGAATTCACTGCAGGACAGCACGGTGTTCTTCTGGCGATGCAGCCGGGACAGCACCGCGGCGGAGGGCTACAACTGGTACGAACGCTCCTTCCAATACATTCCGAACAAGCACGGCTGGGGACAGGCGCACTACTTCCAGTTCAAGAACGACACGTACAACGGGGTGGTCTACGACCGGCCGAACCGCCGCTTCGAGTTCGAGACCGGCAACCGCAACCTGCAGTGCTACGTGGCGGGCAACACGATCAACGAGGCCAGCTACCAGACACGCTGGGTGCTCGACCTGGTGCCGCAGGATTTCAGCAGTGGATGCAGCAACTCGCCCGCCTGGCATGTGGCGGTGGTGGATCCCATGTTCGAACCCTGGGGCACCTTTTGGAACGGCCAGAACCCGGAGCATCAGTACGGCAACCAGAACAACGGCACCGCCTGCCGCAACCGGGTGGAGTTGTTCTTCAGCTTCCGCACCAACAGCGCCGACCAGCTCATCGGCATGGCCGACATGCTGCGCAACCACATCCCCGACGGCCACCATGTGCTGGTGTACACCTGGCGTTACATGGACAAGTTCGCTACCGCCAACAACAACGCGGACGTGCTCACGGCGATGGAGGAACTCGGCGTGCCTGGCTTCGCGCAACTGCCGGATAGCGTGCCATTCATCTTCTATGTGCAGAAGGGCGACCTCTCCTCCTTCCAGCAGGTGGTGGGCACCCACATCGACGACTACATCAGTCTTTCCGTGCTGTTGGAAGGATTGACCGACCAGGGCACGATCACCACCATGAAGGCCGGTCCGGCGAGCTCTTGGTACGGCCTCTATTGGAACGAGGTCCCCGGCAACGTGGAGGACAGCACCCGCATCGTGCTGCGCGGTGTGACGGACCAGGGCGTGGAGGTTGAGCTTGGCAACTGGCCCTCGCAGTTGGACTCCATACCGGACCTCTCGGGGATCGCCGATGCGGCGCAATACCCCTACCTGCGCATCCGCGGCATCTTCCACGATCTCTCACCGGACGATCAGGAGCCCGCGCAGATGCAGCGGTGGCAATTGCTCGGCGCGCCGGTGCCGGAATGCGCCATCCATCCGGGCGCCGGTTTCTACAACGGCTTGAACGACCTGTTCCAAGGGCAGGAAGCCGCACTGGCCGTGGCCATCCAGAACATCAGCCAGTTCGACATGGACAGCATGCTGGTGGGCGCCTGGGTGATCGATCGCAACAACGTGCGGCACGGCATCCACTACAAGCTGAACGCGCCGCTGCCCGCGGGCGCCGTGCTGATGGACACCGTGCGCTTCTCCACCATGGGCCTGGGCGGCATCAACAGCCTCATCGTGGAGGCCAACCCGGTGGACAGTCTCACCGGGCAGTACCATCAGCGGGAGCAATATCGCTTCAACAATATCCTGCAGATCGGTTTCGAGGTGGACATCGACCGCGAGAACCCGATACTGGATGTCACCTTCGACGGCATCCACATCATGGATGGCGACATCGTTTCGGCGAAACCCGAGATCCAGGTCACGCTCAATGATGAGAACCCGGTGCTGCTGCTGGACCAGCCCACGGACACCATCCACTTCAAGGTCTTCCTCGCCGGGCCGGGCCTGCCGCTGCAGCGCATCTACTTCCGCAACAGCGATGGATCGGAGAACATGCAGTTCATCCCCGCCGATGGTCCCAACAACGTCTCGAAGATCCACTACCGTCCGAGCTTCGGCAGCGATGGCAAGTACACGATGACGGTGCAGGCGCAGGACAAGAGCAGCAACCAGAGCGGGCAGTACGACTACAAGGTCTCCTTCGAGGTGATCAACAGGCCCACCATCACCGAGGTGCTCAACTATCCGAACCCCTTCACCACCAGCACACGCTTCGTCTTCACCGTCACCGGCAGTGAACCGCCCAGCTACATGAAGATCCAGATCCTGACGGTGACGGGGCGCGTGGTGCGCGAAGTGCGCATGCACGAGCTGGGTCCGATCCGCGTGGGCCGCAACATCACCGAGTTCGCCTGGGACGGTACCGACGAGTTCGGCGACCGCCTCGCGCGTGGCGTGTACCTCTACCGGGTGATCGCACAGCTCAACGGGCAGGAGATCGAATACCGCCAGACCGGCGCGTCCGATTATTTCCACAAGGGCTTCGGCAAGATGTATCTGCTGCGCTGAGCGCCGCGGTCCTCGCCGTTTACTTTCGTGGCCGTCGCATGGCCGCATCCCGATCCAGCCTCCTGCTTTGGTCCATGCTCAGCGGCCTGCTATGGGCGGCGGCCTGGCCGGGTATCGGTGGCCTGGCGCCCCTGGCATTCGTGGCTTGGCTGCCCTTGCTCCACGCCGAGCGGCTACACGATACGCTCGGTGGCAGGCGATCCTTCGTCCCATGGGTGCTTTTGGCGCACTTCGTATGGAACGCCTCCTGTTCCTGGTGGTTCTTCATGGTCAGTGAGCCGATGCCCACGCGGATCGTGAGCGTGACCGCGCCGGTGGTTGTGAACACATTGCTCATGACCATGCCCTGGTGGTTGAAGCGTGTCGCAGCACGCATCATTTCGCCGCGTGTGGCGGTGCCGGCCTTCATGATCCTTTGGCTGGCGATGGAACGCCTGCACCACGGTTGGGACCTGCAATGGCCGTGGTTCTCGCTGGGCAATGTCTTCGGCTTCTGGCCCGCGTGGGTCCAGTGGTATGAAGTGACGGGCATGCTCGGCGGCAGCCTCTGGGTGTTGGTGGTGACCATTCTGCTGGATGCGGCGCTGCGGAACAGGATGATCGGTGCTCCCTTCAAGCGACACGCCATCGCCGCCGTGCTGGTGGTCCTCCTGCCCTTGTCCTCTTCCCTGGTCCGCTTCCACACCTATGAGGAGCGCGGAGCGGAGTTGGATGTGGTGGTGGTGCAACCCAACGTGGATCCCTACCTGGAGAAATTCGGCGGGGTGGATGCCTTGACGCAGTTGGAGCAGATGCTGGCACAAGCCGATGCCGCGATGGGACCCGGAACGCGGCTGGTGATATTGCCCGAGACGGCGCTGCAGGAACGCTCCTACGCCGACCTGACCGCCGGGCCTGAAGGGTTGCACGGTCTCTGGGAGAATGATCTGGGCCGCTCGGCGAGCGTGGAGCGCATGCGCGCCTTTCAAGCGGATCACCCTGGTGTGGCCATGCTGGCGGGCATGTCGTCCTACTATCTGGTACCGCAGGGTGCGCCCAAGCCACCGGCCGCGCGGCACCTTGGCGAGAACACGGGCAGATGGTACCAGGCCTCCAATGCGGCGGTATTCCTAGCCGCCGACGGAACGGTAGGGCACTACCGCAAATCGAAGCTCGTGGCCGGTGTGGAGGCGATGCCTTTCGAAAGCGTGCTGGGCAGGTTGGATGACCTGGCCTTGGATCTCGGTGGCACCACGGGTAGCCTGGCGCAGCAGGAAGAGCGTGCTGTGTTCCGTGATAGATCCGCAGGATTTTCCGCCATCCCGGTCATCTGCTACGAATCGGTCTTCGGCGAGCATGTGGCCGCGCATGTGCGCAACGGAGGCGATCTCATCACGGTGATCACCAACGACGGCTGGTGGGGCCGGTCACCGGGCTATCGGCAGCATCTGGCATTCTCCGGGCTGCGGGCCATCGAGACCAGGCGCGCAGTGGCGCGCTCGGCGAATACGGGCATCAGCTGTTTTGTGGACCAGCGTGGAGTGATGAAGGATCTGACCGCCTGGTGGGAACCCGCTGCGCGGCGGAGCAGTGTACGGCTGAACAGGACCTGGACGCCCTTCGTGAAATTCGGTGATGTGATCGGCCGTGTGGCGGTCTTGCTAGCCATCGTGCTCCTCACTGCCCTGCTGTTGCGGGCCGCACGGACGCGCTACCGGAACAGCGGCACCCGCCGCGCCATGGGACCCTCCGGCCCATCGAAGCGCACGACATAGATGCCCGGTGCAATGCCGTCCTTGGGGATGCGCACGGTGGTAAGGCCGTCCACCAGAGACACCTGGCCCTGGCTCCACACCAGTTTGCCACCGGCATCGAGCAGACGCACCAGATGCATCTGGTCGCCATAGGCCTGCACCAGCACATTCAGGTCGTAACCGTCATCCCAAGCGTTGACGATCTCGGTATATCCACCGCCGCCGCAGCCGGCCGCGCTCACCGAACTGGCCCGCTCGCTGCCATCATGGTCCACCTGCACCAAGCGGTAGTAGGAAAGGGCTTGTGGCTGCGGGTCCACATAGAGGTAGTGCAAAGTGGTGAAGCTGTATCCGGCGGCTTCCACCTGGCCGATCGGGGACCAATTCATGCCATCGGCACTGCGCTCCACCCGGAAGTGGTCCGAGTTCGATTCGCTCGCCGTGGTCCAGCGAAGCACCACTTGTTGTCCTTCGCAGATGGCGTTGAACTGCACCAGTTCCACCGGCAGGGGGTCGAGGAAGTTGGCCAGCGTCCATGAGCGGAAGAAATCCGCAGCGGGCACGGGAACGGTGAGTACGCTGCTCACAGGGGCGCCATTCACGTGCGTACCAGCGGGCATGTAATCGCCCCATTGCCCGATGGCGGTGTTGAAGCGCTGGGCTCCCACAGGGCTGGGTGGCATGATGAAGTTGCCTGGACGAACCTCACCGTTCGCGGCGTTGGGGTCATAGGTGAAGTCCAGTTCAACATTGGGCAGCGTGCCGTAGGCATAACCGGCCGCGCCGGGGTCCACGATCCAGAAGCGGTCCACCGCATTGTCCGAGTTGGGTACGATGGGCTGTAGCCAGCTGTTGAGGTGGAGTACATCGCTTGGCCGATAGAGAAAGTTGTTCCAGTGGTCCGCCGGGGCGATGGCCATCGCCGCGTAGTTGTAAGTGGAGAAGCAGACTGAGGCGGTCAACTCATTGGATCCGGCGGTGGTGACCCGGTAGGTGAATGGCATCTTCACGCCATTGGGGCTCGTGTAGGGCAGCACATAGGTGCCCACCGTATTGCGGATCTGCCACCGCACGCGGTTGAATTCGCCCTCGCTACGCAGGTTGGCGCCGTTGATCTGGGTGATGGCGTTGGGGTTCGGGTTCTCCAGCACCACCCAAGCGCCATTGTCGATACGCACCCAGGCGTCATTGTTGAACACCAGCCGGGCCTGGCCTTGGGCTTCAGGCAGCATCAAGCCTACCAGAAGCAGGGCGGTCACCCACATGGACATCGCTGGTCCGGTCCTTCCATCCGCTGTGGCCTTTCCCAAGGCGGCACCGGCGGTGAGTTGTTCGCGCATGATCGGAATGCTTTTCCTCTTGATCCTCCCGGATGATAGACGCACTCCCTCCGCGAGAGGTTGTGCACGATCGGGTGTGAAGTTAACCGATCTTTACCGCATGACGAACGCGCCCACCCAGGACCCTGTTCGCCGGCCTGCCGGACCGGTTGGCAGGGTGTCCGTGGAGGTGCCTGCTATGCCTGGCTGGCCTTGCTGGGAGGCGCTTCGTGAGGAGCGGGCATTCCTCTTCCGGCGCCTGGCCGACCAGGGGAGGTGGCTGCTATTCGTGGGGGAGCGCTCATGGGGATCCAAGCCACGCTTCAGCCACGCTGATGACCATGGGGTGTATCGCGCTCTGGACTGGAGCTACGGGCATTGCGCCTATGATCTGAAGAATGAGCTGGAAACCTTGGTCACCCGGCACCCGGACCCTTTCGGATACCCGACCTCCCGGTGGTCGGTGCCACGCTGGGTGGTGGAAGGCACCCCGGATCGGGTGGTGCTTCATGCCCATGCGGCCGATCTTGAGGAGGGGCTGGGTTTCTGCCGGCAACTTTTTGGTCCCGCTCCATCGACCGGGCTGGACCAGCAACTGGATTGGGCCCTGGACACCCCGCGCGATCGCTACCTCCAGCAGGTGGAAAGCCTGATGGACCATATCCAGCTCGGCGATATTTACGAGGTGAACCATTGTGTTTCCCGCCATGCCCATGCCCCCGGCTTCGATCCTTTCGCCGCCTTCGGCAAGCTGCTGGAGCGAACGGACGCCGCCTTCGCCGCCTTCCACCGCATGGGTGATCGATTCGGGCTGTGCGCCAGTCCCGAGCGCTTCCTGCATTTCGTCGGCCGGCGGGTGATCGCCCAGCCCATGAAGGGTACCCGCCCCCGATCGCGGGACGCCGCCGAGGATGCCCGTCTGGCACAGGAACTGGCACATGATGCCAAGGAACGCGGGGAGAATATCATGGCGGTGGACGTGATGCGCAACGATCTCGCTCGCGTTTCGTCGCCGGGCAGCGTTGCCGTGGAGGAGTTGTGCGCGGTGCGGCCACACGCGCGGGTGCATCAGATGACCAGTACCATTTCCGCGGAGCTGCGTAGCGATGCCACGCCTTGGGATGCGGTACGCGCGGCATTCCCCATGGCCAGCATGACCGGAGCGCCGAAGATCCGCGCCATGGAGTTGATCGACGCCTTGGAGGACCGAGCACGTGGCCTGTTCAGCGGCACTTTGGGCCACTTCTCACCCGATGGCACCGGCGACCTGAACGTGGTGATCCGCACCGTGCTGCACGATGCCGCCACAGGCCATACCTCCCTCACGACCGGAAGCGCCATCACCGCGGCATGCGATCCCGCGGCGGAATGGGAGGAATGCGAGCTCAAGGCGCGGTCGGTCATCGATGCGCTGGGACCATGATCGCTGCCGTGGAACGGACCCTGTACGGCAGGGGGCTGGCACTTCCGGGTGAGCCGCTGTGGGTGGCGGTGAGCGGCGGGGTGGACAGCATGGTCCTGCTGCACGTGCTGCGCACCATGGGCCATCCGGTCCATGTGGTCCATGTGGACCACGGCCTGCGTGGCGTGGAGAGCGATGCCGATCGGGACCTCGTGGAGGCCGCATGCGACGCGCTGGGCCTGCCCTGCACGGTGGAGCGTGTGGAGGTCAAGGCGCATGCGGATGCGGAAGGGATCTCCCCACAGATGGCCGCGCGCGAACTGCGCTATGCCATTTTCCGGCGTTTGGTGGAGGAGGGCCCCCCCAAGCTGGCCTTGGCGCACCATGCGGATGACGCGGTGGAAACGCTCTTCATGCACCTGCTGCGCGGCATGGGCGCACGCGGCTGGAACACCATTCCCTTCGCCAGTGGACCCTTCATCAGGCCCTTGCTGGAGGTGGAGCGCGCCACGATCCTCGATCATGCGCGTCGCCATGGCATCGGCTACAGGGAGGACGCGAGCAACCGGGACCCCAAGTACCTGCGGAATCGCGTCAGACATGAATTGATGCCACTGTTGGAGGATCTTCGGCACGGAGCGGCGCGCGTGCTGAAACGAGATGTGGCCCTGCTGCGCGAAGTGGACGCTTTGGTGCGCAAGGAGACGATCCCCATCAAGGAAGGCATCGAACACCGATCGGATGGGTCGATGCTTGTGCCGTTGGTGGCGATCCGTTCCAGCCTGGCGCCCGGGCTGTTGCTGCATGCGCTCCTTGCCCAGCTTGGCTTCCATCCCGCTGCGCTGGATGACCTGCGTGAGGCCCTGAGGCGTGGTGCCACGGGTGCGACATTCCATCACGGTCCCATGCGGGTGGTGGTGGATCGCGACCATCTGGTGATCGGACCGGCAACGGACCGGCCTATGTCGTGGACGATCGATTCGCCGGGATCCCTGCCGGAAGGCGTGCCCCTGCGGATCACCACCCATGCGTCCGGTATGGTGGACCACCAGAATGGCCGAGTGGCTTGGATGGATGGGTCGCAAGTGCGCTTCCCGCTGGTCCTGCGGCCTTGGCGTGCGGGCGATCGGATGCGGCCCCTTGGCTTGGGTGGAAGCAAACTCGTCAGTGATCTGCTGACGGACGCCAAGGTGCCCAATCACCTGCGGGAACAGGCCATGGTCCTGGAAAGTGAGGGGCGGATCCTCTGGTTGTGCGGACTGCGCCTGGCCGAGGAGGTCCGGGTGCAGGATGGGGATGTCCTGCGGATGGAATACCAGGGCTGGTCGCCCTTGGGATAATTCCAGCTCCGGGGATCGATCGCCACGGTGTGGTGTTATCTTATCGGCCCTGAAACCCATCGCCATGTTGAGTCCGGAGACCACCCTCATCGCCAAGGAGCACATTCCCTCGCTCCGTTTCCCGCGGCAGCCCGTGTCCATCACGGATGAACAGCGCCACGAATTGCAGGACCGGATGTTGCGCGCCACGCGGCTGGGCAATGGGGAACACGGGAAGTGCCGCATCATCTTCGCCGATGCCGAGGGTATCAAGGCCGTGGAGACCACGATCTGGACCTTCGACCAGGACAACATCGTCCTGAAGTACGGCATGACCATTCCGGTCTTCCGCGTGCTTCGCATTGAGTTCCCATGATCCACTGAAGGATCGCAAGGATCCAGGCCCTACGTCCCCGGCCAGTGGCAGGGGTGGGGCCTACTTTTGCACCACCCATGATCGCCTTGGCATTGCTCGTCTCCGGCCTGGCCGGCCAACCTGCGGACAGCCCGGTCTCCTGGTCGTTCGGTGCCACCTTGTGGGAGGATGGCTCGGTAAGCGTGGAAATGACGGCTCATATCCAGAAAGGCTGGCACCTCTATGCCACGGAACTGCCCAGTGACCAGGGCCCGCTGCCCACGGTATTCCGGATCCAGGCCGATGACGCTTACGAGGTGCTGGGTGGGGTGCAAAGCCCTTCCCCGGTGGAGGCCTACGACCCCAACTTCGCCATGGTGGTGCGCTACCACAGTGGTGCGCCCGTATTCCAAGTGCGCTTGATGCCGGGCAGCAGGGAGCCATTCACCGTGTCTGGAGATGTGGAATTCATGGTCTGCGATGATCGTACCTGCCTGCCCCCCGTGCGGGTGCCCTTCAAAGTGGTAGTGGACCCCAACGGCATGCCTTCCCAAGAATGAAGCATTTCCTCCTCCTCTTTTGGCTCCTTGTTGCGACCGCCGTGCAAGCACAGCTCGGCGCCGTTACCGGGCATGCCGACCCCGTGCGATGGAGTGTGCGTTCCACACCTGCCGGTACCGGCCAATGGGACATCGAGTTCCGCGCCGTCATCAACACCGGGTGGGCGGTCTACTCGCAGGAGGAGTACGGCATGGGCCCGATCCCCACCGCCATCAAGTTCGATCATCTGGAGGGTCTTGAGCTGCTGGGCACCACCAAGGAGAATGGCAAGGAGACGATCGATGGCATCGACCCGATCTTCGATGTGCGTGTGAAGAAGTTCAAGGGCTGGGCCACCTTCACCCAGCGTGTCTCGGTGGCGAATGAGGGGAGTGTGATCACAGGCTATTTCGAGTACATGGCCTGCGATGATGCCGAATGCATCTTTCCGGATCCCACCTATTTCGCGGTCGATCCCGCGACCGGAGGGCATGAGTTCAGCACAATGCCCTTCGATCCCAATGATGAGCGCATCAAGGGCCTCAGCGTGGTGAGCGGTGGCCCGATCCTGAAGCTGGCCAAGGTGGACCTGGACGCGCCCGTGATCCGTGGACAGGCCGCCGTGCCCAAGGACCGCACGCTGTGGACCATCTTCTTCCTGGGCTTCATCGGTGGGCTCCTGGCCCTGCTCACCCCCTGTGTGTTCCCCATGATCCCGCTCACGGTGAGCTTTTTCACCAAGGGAAGCGAGGATCGCCGCAAGGGCTTGAACAACGCGGTCACCTATGGCGGGTTCATCCTGCTCATCTACCTCGTGTTCAGCATTCCGTTCCACCTGCTGGGCAGCGTGAATCCGGAGATCTTCAACGAGATCAGCACCAACCCCTGGCTGAACGTCTTCTTCTTCGTCATCTTCATCGTCTTCGCCATCTCCTTCTTCGGCTACTTCGAGATCACCCTGCCCAGCAGCTGGGTGAATCGGATGGACGCCAACGCCAGCCGCTTCGGAGGCATGATCGGCATCTTCTTCATGGCGCTCACCCTGGCACTGGTCTCCTTCAGTTGCACCGGGCCCATCCTGGGATCCCTGTTGGCCGGGGCGCTCACCGCCGATGGTGGCGCCTGGCAGCTCACGGCGGGCATGGGCGGTTTCGGCCTGGCCCTTGCGCTGCCATTCGCGCTCTTCGCCATGTTCCCCCAATGGCTCAACAGCCTGCCACGCAGTGGCAGCTGGCTGAACACGGTGAAGGTGGTGCTGGGCTTCGTGGAGCTGGCCCTCGCGATCAAGTTCCTCAGCAACGCCGATCTGGTGATGAACTGGGGCCTGCTGCCACGGGAGATCTTCATCGGCCTGTGGATCCTGGTGGGCATCGGCCTGGCGCTCTACCTCTTTGGTCTGATCCGCTTCCCACATGACAGCCCCAACGTGCGGCCTTCCAAGGTGCGGCTCGGCCTGGGCATCGCCACGTCGGCCTTCGTCATCTACCTCCTGCCGGGGATCACCATGGCCGAGGCGCGCAACCTGAAACTGCTCAGCGGATTCCCGCCACCACTCTTCTACAGCCTCTATCCCCAGCAGAGCGAATGTCCGCTGGACCTGCCCTGTGAGCATGACCTGGAGGAGGGTTTCGAGCGGGCGCGGCGCGAGAACAAACCGGTGATGCTCGATTTCACGGGCTGGGCCTGTGTGAATTGCCGCAAGATGGAGGAGAATGTCTGGCCACACCAGTCGATCTACGATGTGCTGAGCAAGGAGTATGTGCTGGTCTCACTCTACGTGGACGACAAGCGCGAACTGCCCAAGGAGGACCAGTTCATCTATGAGACCTCCGCCGGGGTGAAGAAGCCCATCATCACCAAGGGGAACAAATGGGCCACCCTGCAGGCGGAGAATTTCATCAGCGCCAGCCAGCCGCTCTATGTGCTGCTCAGCCCCGATGGCCGCCTACTGACCGACCCCCTGGGCTACACGCCCAACAAGGCGGAGTACGAGACCTTCCTCCGCCGAGGCCTGGATGCCATGGGCCAGTTGGGCCTGCGGGCGGAGCGGAGGTGAGGCCGTTACCCGCCCATGGCGGATGTTCGGTTTGACGCATCTTTGACGGGATGAGCGACGACCGCATCCGTTCCCATTTCACCGAAGCCGCCGAGGTGCTCCAGCGTTTCCTGGCCGACCCTGCTAACGTCACCGCAGTGGAGCAGGCCGCGGCCTTCATGAGCTACTGTCTGAAACAGGGCGCCAAGGTGATCAGTTGTGGCAATGGTGGCAGCATGTGCGACGCCATGCATTTCGCCGAGGAACTTACCGGCCGCTTCCGCGACGACCGGCCGCCCATCGCGGCCATGGCCATCAGCGATCCGGGCCACATCAGTTGTGTGGGCAACGACCATGGCTACGACCAGGTCTTCGCGCGCTTCGTGCAGGCCCACGGCAGGGAGGGCGATGTGCTCCTCGCCATCAGCACCAGCGGCAATAGCCCCAATGTGCTGCACGCGGCGCGGACGGCACGCGAGAAGCAGATGCATGTGATCGGTCTCACAGGCCGGGATGGCGGGAAGCTGGCGGACCTCTGCACCGTGGAGGTGCGTGTGCCGCACGATGGTTATGCCGACCGCATCCAGGAGGTGCACATCAAGATCATCCACGCCATCATCGACCACATCGAACGCGATCTGGCGGAGCCGGCGCGGAAGGAGCGATACTGAACGATGCTCGTCAAGGTCTTCGGCAGCGCGGTATTCGGCATCAACGCCACCATCGTCACCGCCGAGGTGAACGTGGAGAACGGTGCGTTCTTCTTTCTCGTGGGCCTGCCGGACAGTGCGGTGAAGGAAAGCCAGCAGCGCATGGACGCCGCCCTGCGCAACAACGGGCTGTATTTCCCACGAGGCAAGGGCGTCACCATCAACCTGGCGCCGGCCGACATCCGCAAGGAAGGCACCGCCTATGACCTGCCGTTGGCCGTGGGCCTGCTCGCCGCCACGGAGCAGGTCCCATCCGGCATGCTGGAGGAATTCCTCGTGATGGGCGAACTCTCCCTGGATGGCGGTGTGCGGCCCATCAAGGGTGCGCTGCCCATCGCCATCGAGGCCAAGCGACAGGGCTTCAAAGGCGTGATCCTCCCGGCGGCCAACGCGCGTGAAGCGGCCATCGTGCACGGGCTTGTCGTCTACGGCGTGGAGCATCTGCGCGAAGTGGTGGACCTGCTGAAGGGCACGCCCACCGTGCAGCCCACGGTCGTCGACATCGAGGCCGAGTTCGCCAACAGCAGCCGCAGCTATCCTGTGGACATCGCCGATGTGAAGGGGCAGGAGAACATCAAGCGCGCCTTCGAGATAGCGGCGGCAGGCGGGCACAATATCATCCTCATCGGGCCGCCCGGCGCGGGCAAGACCATGCTGGCCAAGCGTCTACCCACGATCCTGCCGCCGCTCAACATCGACGAGGCGCTGGAGACCACCAAGATCCACAGTGTGGCCGGCAAGCTGCGCAAGGAGGACAGCCTGCTGAGTGTGCGCCCCTACCGCAGTCCGCACCACACGATCAGCGATGTGGCGCTGGTGGGTGGCGGCTCCTTCCCCCAGCCGGGCGAGATCAGTCTGGCGCACAATGGTGTGCTCTTCCTGGACGAGTTGCCGGAATTCAAACGCCAGGTGCTGGAAGTGCTTCGCCAACCTCTGGAGGATCGCGTGGTCACCATCAGCCGGGCCAAATTCACCGTGGAGTATCCGGCCAGTTTCATGCTCGTGGCCGCCATGAATCCTTGTCCCTGCGGCTACTACAACCACCCGGAGAAGGATTGTGTGTGCGCCCCGGGCGTGGTGCAGAAATACCTGAACAAAGTGAGCGGGCCATTGCTGGACCGCATCGACATCCATATCGAGGTGACACCGGTACCCTTCGCCGAATTGAGCGCCGAGCGGCAGAGTGAGAAGAGTGCCGACATGCGCGACAGGGTCATCGCGGCCAGGAAGGTGCAGCAGGATCGATACAGCGGCCGGAAGATCCACTGCAACGCCCAGATCGGCAGCCGTGAGCTGCGCGAGATCTGTCGCATCGACGATGCCGGAAAGGCCCTGTTGGAGAAGGCCATGGAGCGGCTCGGCCTCAGCGCCCGCGCTTACGACCGCATCCTGAAAGTGGCGCGTACCATCGCCGATCTGGCCGGTGGCCCGGACATCCGCACCGAACACCTCGCCGAGGCCATCCAGTACCGCAGTCTGGACCGCGAGGGCTGGGCCGGCTGAAGGCTGTAACCCCCCGGGGATGCATCGCGTTGCAAGGGGCGAACCTTCAGATGCCCCCATTGCGCCCCACCGCCCTCATATCTCCCTGTCTGTTCCTGGTCTTCGGCCTCCACCTTCCCCAGGAGGCATCGGCCCAGTTGAGCGAGAAGCAATACCTCAATGAGGTGCTTGAAGCCACCTCCAAGAAGAACGCCGCCTACTACCGCATCGCCGTTGGGGTGAAGGATGGCCAGTTCCTGGCGAAGACCTTCAGTATGGACGGCGGGTTGAAGACCGAAGGCAGCTACGCCGATCCCGAGATGCTTGTGGAACATGGCCGTTTCATCTTCTACCACCGGAATGGCAAGGTGGAGAGCCGTGGTGAGTACGTCATGGGCCTGAAGACCGGTGTTTGGGAGCGTTTCGACCAATGGGGCCGCCCCCTGGCCGAGAAGGTCTACGATCCCGAGCCGCTGGCCAACATCGTGTACACCCGTGCGCAGACCATGCCGCGCTACCCCTTGGGCGGCGAACGTGAACTGGTGCGCTACATCAAGGAAAGGGTGAGCCCGGTGGACACCAAACACACCAAGGGCTCCGCGACGGCGAGCTTCATCGTGGAGAAGGACGGACAGCTGAGCGACGTGAGGGTGATCGAACAGAAGGGCGTGAAGCTGGACCACCAATTGGTGGAGGCGATACGCTCATCGGCACCTTGGGAACCCGGCATGGAACGCGGCCAACCGGTGCGCGTGCAGATGAAGCTGCCCGTACAATTCTGAGAACCACACCACATACACCATAAGCTTGAAGGCCGGTCCCGTAAGACCGGCCTTCGGCTTTCAGGTGTGCCGTGTAAGGCTCAGCCCGCCTTGCCGTGGCACTGCTTGTATTTCTTGCCGCTGCCGCATGGGCAGGGGTCGTTGCGACCCACCTTTTTCTCCACCCGCACAGGTGCGACAGGCTGGCGGGGTGCTCCACCGGCGGGCATGGGGCCGCGCACACCGGGGGGTGGGGCCGCTGCGCCTCGCATGGCACCGGCGGGTGCGCCCACCTCCGAGCGGCCGGTGCGCAGTTGCTGTTGGGACGCACGCGGCGCCTGGGCCTGCTGCACCTGAGGCTGCTGGGAAGGGAGGCCGGCCTTGGCCAGGAAGCCCACCACTTCTTGATTGACGCGCTCGATGATGGCCTTGAAGAGGTTGAAGCTCTCGAGCTTGTAGATCAGCAGCGGGTCCTTCTGTTCGATGGCCGCGTTCTGCACGCTGCGCCGCAGTTCGTCCATCTCCCGCAGATGTTCCTTCCACTCGTTGTCGATGATCGCCAGCGTGATGTACTTCTCGATGCTGGTGATCAGGTCCATGCCCTGCGTGCGGTAGCACTTCTCCAGGTGCGTCACCACCTGCATGGTCTTCAGCCCGTCGGTGATCGGAACCACGATGTTCTCGTATTGCTTGCCCTGATTCAGGAACACATCGGTGATCACCGGCATGGCCTGTTCCGCGATGCGCGCACCGTGCCGGTCATAGGCCGCCATGGCCGCTTCGTAAACGCGGTCGGAGAGTTCCTGGACCTTGATGCTCCTGAACTCCTGCTCACTGACCGGACAGGGTATGGCGAAGCGGCGGAAGAGCTCCATCTCGAAGGCGCTGTAAGCCTCCGGTTCGGGGTCGCCGTGGTATTGCTGCACGGTGCCCGCGGACACCTCGTGGAACATGTTCAGGATGTCCAGCTTCAAGCGGTCGCCGAACAGCGCATTGCGCCGGCGCTTGTAGATAACCGTGCGCTGGCTGTTCATCACATCGTCATACTCCAGCAGGCGCTTCCGGATGCCGAAGTTGTTCTCCTCCACCTTCTTCTGGGCGCGCTCGATGCTGGCGGTGACCATGCTGTGCTGGATCACCTCGCCCTCCTTCAGGCCCAGACGGTCCATCAGCTTGCTGATGCGCTGGCTGTTGAACATGCGCATCAGGTCGTCCTCCAGGCTCACATAGAACTGGCTGCTGCCTGGATCGCCCTGGCGGCCCGCGCGTCCACGCAGCTGGCGGTCGACCCGTCGGCTGTCGTGTTTTTCCGTGCCGATGATGGCCAGGCCCCCGGCCTCCTTCACCCCGGACCCCAGTTTGATGTCGGTACCACGGCCGGCCATGTTCGTGGCGATGGTCACCGTGCCCGCCATGCCCGCATTGGCCACGATCTCGGCTTCGCGCTGGTGCTGCTTGGCGTTGAGCACCTGGTGCGGGATATTGCGCATCTTGAGCATCTTGCTCATCAACTCGCTCACCTCCACGCTGGTGGTGCCCACCAGCACAGGGCGCCCGGCGTTGCGCAAGGCCTCGATCTCCTCGATCACCGCATTGTACTTCTCACGCTTGGTCTTGAAGACCATGTCTTCCGCATCCTTCCGCACCACCGGGCGGTTGGTGGGGATCACCATCACATCCAGCTTGTAGATGTCCCACAACTCCTGGGCCTCGGTCTCGGCCGTGCCGGTCATGCCGGCGAGCTTGTGGTACATCCGGAAATAGTTCTGCAAGGTGACGGTGGCGTAGGTCTGCGTGGCGGCCTCCACCTTCACCTTCTCCTTGCTCTCGATGGCCTGGTGCAGCCCATCGCTGTATCGGCGGCCTTCGAGGATCCGGCCGGTCTGTTCATCCACGATCTTCACCTTGCCGTCCATCACCACGTATTCCACATCGTTCTCATAGAGGGCGTAGGCGCGGATCAACTGGTTCACGGTGTGGATGCGCTCGCTCTTGATGCCGAAGTCGCGCAGCAGGTCGTCCTTGCGACGCGCCTTTTCCTCCACCGAAGCGCTGCTGCGCTCGATCTCGGCGATGGTGCCGCCCACATCCGGCATGATGAAGAATTCCGGATCGTTGACGTCACCACTGATCAGGTCCACGCCCTTCTCGGTGAGTTCGATGCCGTGCTGCTTCTCATCGATGGTGAAGAACAGTTCGGCGTCCACCTTGGGCATCTCCTTGCCCTGTTCCTGCAGGTAGAAATTCTCGGTCTTCTGCAGGTGGGCCTTCACACCTGTTTCGCTCAGGAACTTGATCAGCGCGCTGTTCTTCGGCAGGCCCCTGTGGCAGCGCAACAGCGCCATGCCGCCCTTCTCCAATTGCTCTTTGGAGGCCGTACCGTCGTCCAGGCCCTTGAGGTTCTCCTTGGCCTCGGCGAGGAGCTTGGTGACGAGCTGTTTCTGCGCGGTGTAGAGCTTTTCCACGCGCGGGCGGTACTCGTCGAACTGGTGCACTTCGCCTCGCGGCGTGGGCCCGCTGATGATGAGCGGTGTGCGGGCATCGTCCACCAGCACGCTGTCCACCTCATCCACGATGGCGAAATGGTGTTTTCGTTGCACCAGGGCGGATGGCGCATGGGCCATGTTGTCGCGCAGGTAGTCGAAGCCGAATTCGTTATTGGTGCCGTAGGTGATGTCGGCCAGGTAGGCCCTGCGGCGCTCGGGGCTGTTGGGTTGGTGCTTGTCGATGCAGTCCACACGCAGCCCGTGGAATTCGTGGATGGGCCCCATCCATTCGGCGTCGCGCTTGGCCAGGTAGTCGTTCACCGTCACCACATGCACGCCTCGGCCGGCCAGGGCGTTGAGGTATACGGGCAGGGTGCTCACAAGGGTCTTGCCTTCGCCGGTGCTCATCTCCGCGATCTTGCCCTTGTGCAGCGCCACGCCGCCGATGAGCTGCACATCATAGTGCACCATGTCCCATTTCACCGGGTTGCCGGCGGCGATCCAGGTGGTCTTCCAGATGGCGCGGTCGCCGCGGATCTCCACGCTTTCTCGCGTGGTGGCGATCTCGCGGTCCAGTTCACTGGCGGTCACTTCGATCTCGCTGCCTTCGCTGAAGCGGCGGGCGGTCTCCTTCACCACGGCGAAAGCTTCCGGCAGGATCTCCAGAAGCACCTCCTCGATCTCCTTCAGGCTTTCCTCCTGGATGCGGTCGATCTCCTCGTATCGGCGCTCGCGTTCGTGGATGTCCATGCGCGGATCGGCCTCGATCTCCGCACGCAGCGCGGCGACACGATCATCACTCGGCCGGGTGCGTTCCGCGATGCGGGCCTTCAATTCGGCCGTGCGGCGGCGCAGATCGTCGTTGCTCAGGTCGCGAAGCTTCTCGCCGGCGGCCAGGGTGGCGTCCACCATGGGCCGCACTTCCTTCAGGTCGCGTACTGCCTTGTCGCCGAAAACGGCCTTCAGGGCCTTGGTCAGGGATCCGATCATGGACGGGGTCGGTGGAATGGGGCCTGCGCCGATGCGAGGGCCCATCGTTTCAGAAGGGTGGCAAAGGTAGCTGCCCGCTGCCAGCACAGACCCTGCCGGCCCACAGGGCCTGACAGCACGGCAGGCCGCCACGAAAAAGCCCCCCGGCACGCCGGAGGGCTCATTGGCGCGAGTTGTCCTGGCGCCTCAGTATTCGTCCTCGTTGAAGAAGAAGTCCTCTTTCGATGGGTAGTCCGGCCAGATGTCTTCGATGGACTCGAAGACCTCCTCATCGTCCTCGATGGCCTGCAGGTTCTCCACCACTTCCAGTGGCGCGCCGGTGCGCATGGCGAAGTCGATCAACTCGTCCTTGGTCGCCGGCCAGGGCGCATCCTCCAGGTAGGAGGCCAGTTCCAATGTCCAATACATCCTTGTGGGCCGTTGGGGGGTCCTTGAAATCGGCCGCAAATATAGACGGCCATCGTTGCCGCTGACGGCGACTTTTCAACGGGCGGTCCAAGCCCCCTGGTATGGGGTCAGGTCCTTGGGCGCCAAGGGGTCTCGGCCACGCCGTGAAGCCTGGACAAGTGGCGGGCCAGCACGAAGAGGAGATCGGAGAGGCGATTGAGGTAGCGCACCACGGCCTCGGGAACGGCTTCGGCGGCGGCGAGGCGCACCACTTGGCGCTCGGCGCGGCGGCATACGGTGCGACAGATGTGCGCCTGCGAAACGGTGGGGTGGCCACCCGGAAGAATGAAGCTGCGAAGCGGCTCAAGCTCCGTATCCATGCGATCCATGGCCTGCTCCAGCGCCGCGATCTCGGCATCGCCTACTGCGGGCACTTTGAATTTGTCAGCCTCTTCAGCGCTGCCCGATGCCAGCCGTGAACCCACCGCGAAGAGGGTGTCCTGGATCGTCAGCAGGAGATCCCAGTGGTGGGCACCGGCCAGGTCGCGCAGCATGCCCACATGGCTGTTCAACTCGTCCACCGTGCCATAGGCCTCGATGCGCAGGTGGTCCTTGGGCACACGCTTGCCACCGAGCAGGCCGGTCTGTCCCTTGTCGCCCGTGCGGGTGTAGATCTTCATGGTCCGTGCAGGCAAACGTACGGTCCGCCGGATCGTTCGCGTGATCAGTAGCGCAGGGTGAAGTGCTCCTTCGCTTGTTCCCTTCTCAGGAATACCAGCCCCATGTCGTACAGGTCGATGGTGACCGTCACCATGGGGTGCTCCTTGATCGCCTCCCAGGCTTCCTCCATGCCCCGGCTCCAGTGGATGTCGTCCACCACGATCAAGGTATCGTTGTGCGCCTTGGCCAGGCATTGCTGGAAATAATCCAATGTGGGCGCTTTGGCGTGGTGCCCATCGAGAAAGACCATGTCCAGTTGGCCGATACGCTCGAGCGCTTCCGGCAGGCGTTTCTGGAAACTGCCGAGGAGCGGTGTGATGTTGCGTTGCTGCAACCTGTCGAAATGGTCCTGCGCGATGCGGTGTGTCTGGGGGCAGCCCTCGACGGTGGTGACGTGCCCCTCATCGGCACCGCGCGCCAGATAAAGTGTGGAGATGCCGAAGGAGGTGCCAAGCTCAAGCACTTGGGCCGGACGCATCCAACGCGCCAGCCGGAAGAGCAACTGGGCATGGCGTGGGGGCTTCAGGCTTGTGCGGGCGATGTCGGCCACGCGCCGGATGGGCAGGTCGAATACGCGCGATCCCGCACCAAGGTCGTTCACCCGGATGGTCCGGTCGCTGTGGAGGATCGCTTCGCGCAGAGCTTCGATGGGGCCGCTCTCATCCGCCGGCGCCACAGTGCGCAGTACCTGGTCGGCAAGGGTATAGACAAAGGGGCTGTGGACCCCGTGCCGGGTGCGGGCTTTCACCACATGGCCCAGCCAGCTGCCAATGCGTTGCAGGGAGTCGCTCATCGCCGCGCAAAGCTATCGTGCCTTTGAACGGTCGTCCCACGGCCAAGGAACGGCCCTCCCGAACAGGGCCATGTTCATGGACCAGGATATCCGGCATGCTCCTGTCGGGCGGAGGAACTGACCGGCGTCAGGTGGGCCCACGATCCATCAGCGGACATTCGCACCAACGACATACCCCTTGTGACCATGGACCATACCGCCGAAAAACAACTGATGAGATTCGAGGACCTGCACACCGAACATGTGGAATGGTTCAGCACGCTGGACTTCGCGAAGAGCGAAATGGGCATACTGGAGCAACGCTTGGAGCAGATCGCGCAGCGGAACAACAAGCCCGAAGTGATGGCCCAGGTGGAGCATTTCCAGAACCAGTTCATCCGCCAACGTGAGGTGATCGACGAGTTGCGCCACGCCGTGAACGAGCACGAGCAGTTCCTGCAGAAGGAGGCCACAGAGCGGCCCGAGACCATCACACACCGCCGTTTCGGCGATCATGCCGTGCTGCGCGAGCAGATGACCACCTTCAGCAAGCTGCTGGGCGAGTTGCGCGCCGAGTTCCAAGGCTGGGCCACGCAGTGGATGTGACAGGCCTCAGGGCTGACCGGCCAGCGATTGACTTTCGTCAGCCTTGACCGATAGGCGTCCCGGCAACTTCGCGCCATGGAAAAGCGCATCACGGCGGAGACACTATGCTACCATTGTGGCGATCCCTGCCGCGATGAGGCGTTGCGCCACGATGACAAGGAATTCTGTTGCCAAGGCTGCAGGGCGGTATATGGACTGCTCCAGGAAAGCGGCCTATGTGACTACTACGAACTGACCGAGCGGCCCGGCGTGAAGGAGGAGGTCGATGTCGCCTCCCTGCGCGCCGAGCTTTTCGACCTGCCCGAGGTGCGCGGGAAGCTGGTGGAGTATAGCGAGGATGGCATCACCCGAGTACGGCTCCATGTACCTCAGATGCATTGCAGCAGCTGCATCTGGTTGTTGGAGAACCTGCAGCGCATCGAACCGGCCATCATCCGCTCGCGGGTGCGCTTCAGCAGCAAGGAGCTCAGCATCACCTTCCGTGAGGATCGTACCAGTCTGCGCCAACTGGTGGGGCTGTTGCGGCGCATCGGTTACGCACCGCCGCTGAGCGGCAGCGGCAAGGCGGCAGGACAGCGCGGGCCGGGCGTGCCACGCATGCTCTACATCAAGCTGGGCGTGGCGGGATTCGCCTTCGGCAACATCATGCTCTTCAGCTTCCCGGAATACCTGGGCGCCGACACCAGTGATCCGCAGTTGATAAAGGGTTTCCAATTCCTCAACTTCATGTTCAGCCTGCCGGTGCTCCTCTTCAGCAGCACGGGCTTCTTCACCAGCGCGTGGGCCGGGCTGCGCAACCGCATGGTGAACATCGACGTGCCCATCGCCCTGGGCATCATCGCCCTGTTCGCGCGCAGCGTGTGGGACGTGAGCACCGGCTACGGACCTGGCTACTTCGATTCGCTGGCCGGCCTCATCTTCTTCCTGCTCCTGGGCCGCTGGTACCAGGCCTACACCTACCAGGCCATGAGCTTCGACCGCTCGCTGAACGATTTCCTGCCATTGGTCGTCCTGCGCCAACGTGGCGATGCGGAGGAGCCCGTGGACGTAGGCGACCTGCGGCAGGGCGACCGCATCGTGGTGCGCGACCAGGAATTGATCCCCGTGGACGGTGTGCTGCTGGCCGGAACGGGCAACATCGACAACAGCTTCATCACCGGCGAACCGCTCACCGTGCGTCGCAACCCGGGCGATACGATCCGCGCCGGAGGACGTCAGCGTGGAGCGACGATCGAGCTGGAGGTGCTGCGGCCTTTCCAACAGAGCCATCTGAAGCGGCTTTGGGAGGAGCACAGCGGCAGCGGTGCGGCCCAACGCCCGGCCATGCCCAAGCTCATCGATGGTGTGGCGCAGCGCTTCACCGTGGCCGTCATCCTCATCTCGGTGGTCTCCGGGTTCTACTGGGCCGGACGCGATATGGACATGGTGTGGCCGGTGGTGACCGCGGTATTGATCGTGGCCTGCCCCTGCGCATTGGCGCTGAGCATGCCCTTCACCTATGGCCACACCATGCGCCTGTTGGGCAAGGCCGGACTTTTCCTGCGCGACAGCGAGGTGGTGGAACGTCTCTCGCGCATCGACCACGTGGTGTACGACAAGACCGGCACGCTCACCGCGCGTGAGGCCTATGAGCTCCGCTTCGAGGGTGTGCCGTTGCGGCCCGATGAACTGCGCCGCGTGCACGCCCTGGCCCGCAACAGCACCCATCCGCTCAGCACTGTCCTCACCGATCGCTTGCGTTCCGCTCATGGCGAATATGTGCCCACCGCCATCGAGGTGCACGAAACCCCCGGCCAAGGCATCGAAGGCACGGTTGAGGGCTTGGGTGTCCGGATCGGCTCGGCGGTCTTCGCAGGAGGCAACGAGCAGCTACGCGAGGCCGGCGAAGCGCATGTGCATATCGCCATCTCGGGTATGCACCGCGGACACTTCGTGATGCGCAAGCGCGCGCGCAGCGGCATGGCCGAGAGCGTGGAGCGTATGCGGCACGTCACCGGCGTGGGTCTGCTCACCGGCGATGCCACCGTGGACCCCGAGGTCGCGCGTGCGTTCCGTCCAGAGGAGGTGCGCACCGCCTGCACCCCTCCGGACAAGGCCGCCCACGTGCGGCACTTGCAGGAGCGGGGCCACCGCGTGCTGATGGTGGGCGATGGCCTCAACGATGCCGGTGCTCTGCAACAGAGCGATGTGGGCATCAGCGTGAGCGAGACCAGTGCGGCGCTCACCCCCGCCAGCGATGCCATCCTGGACGCGCGCCACCTGCAGCGCCTACCCGGCGCCCTGCACCTCACGCGCCGCGCCCACCGCATCGTCATCGCCAGCCTGTTGATCTCGCTATCTTACAACATCACGGGGGTCAGCTTCGCGGTGGCCGGCAAGCTCACCCCGCTCATCGCCGCCATCCTCATGCCCCTGAGCAGTGTGACGGTGGTGGGTTTCGTGACGATCGCCGTGACGGTGGCGGCTGGAAGGGTGGGCTTGCGGAAGGGCGTTTAGCTTTCGTCCTGCACAACGCAGGCATGCCCACCGTCCACACCGTCTACGTCATAGAGCTCTCCCGCAAGGTTTTCACCGAGCACTGGAAGTTCCGCGCCGCCAATCCGCAGTACAATGGTTCCTTGGAGTGCCTCTACGTGGGCATGACGAGCAAGACGCCCCAGGAGCGTTTCCTGCAACACAAGACCGGTGCGCGCACGGCCAAGGGACACAAACTCAGCAGCGACATCGTGCGGAGGTACGGGCGTTACCTGCGGCCCAGCCTTTACCAGCACATCGGTCCGCTCACGCGGGAGGAGGCGCTCCAAGTGGAGGAGGGCCTGGCGCTGGAGCTGCGGCGGAAGGGCTACGCGGTATGGTGGGGGTGAAGCACCCTCGCCCCCACGTTTCCTGACGAAGGTCATGCTTCCCCTTGACCACTGTCACACCATTGTCAGACGCGCCCGGGGACTTTTGGCGTCGCAAGGAGCGACTGATGGGCATCATCTTTCTGTTGATCGGAGCGAGCACGGTGGTGGCCGTGATCTTCCTGGCCGCCTTTGTTTGGGCCATGCGCACCGGGCAATACGATGATGACCGATCGCCCGCGGTGAGGATCCTGGGCGACCAACATCCCACCGCCTCCAAGACCCCGAACCCTTCCAAGACTTCCTGACGCCATGATGGAACGCTTCCAGTATGACAATAAGATCGTGAACGCCTTCCTGATGGCGACGATCGTCTTCGGCATCGTGGGCATGCTGGTGGGCCTGCTCGCGGCCCTGCAGATGATCCTGCCCTGGATGAACGCCGCCGAGTGGTTCACCTTCGGTCGCCTGCGCCCTTTGCACACCAACGCGGTGATCTTCGCCTTCGTGGGCAACGGCATCTTCGCCGGCGTCTATTACAGCCTGCAGCGCCTGTTGAAGGCCCGCATGTTCAGCGACGGCCTCAGCTGGCTGCATTTCTGGGGCTGGCAGTTGATCATCGTGGCCGCGGCCATCACGTTGCCGCTCGGCATCACCAGCGGGAAGGAGTACGCCGAACTGGAATGGCCCATCGACATCGCCATCACGCTGGTGTGGGTGGTCTTCGGTGTGAACATGTTCGGCACGATCCTGAAGCGCCGCGAGCGCCACCTGTACGTGGCCATCTGGTTCTACATCGCCACGTGGGTCACCGTGGCCATGCTGCACATCGTGAACAGCATGGCCATGCCCGTGAGCCTCTTCAAGAGCTACAGCATGTACGCCGGCGTGCAGGACGCGCTGGTGCAGTGGTGGTACGGCCACAACGCGGTGGCCTTCTTCCTCACCACACCCTACCTGGGCCTGATGTACTACTTCATGCCCAAGGCGGCCAACCGCCCGGTTTACAGCTACAAGCTTTCCATCATCCACTTCTGGGCGCTGATCTTCATCTACATCTGGGCCGGCCCGCACCATCTGCTCTACAGCGCGTTGCCCGAGTGGGCGCAGAGCCTGGGCGTGGTGTTCAGCATCATGCTCATCGCGCCCAGTTGGGGCGGCATGCTCAACGGCCTGCTCACCTTGCGCGGCGCTTGGGACCGCGTGCGCGAGGACCCCGTGCTGAAATTCATGGTGGTGGCGGTGACGGCCTATGGCATGGCCACGCTGGAGGGTCCGCTGCTGAGCACCAAGTTCTTCAACGCCATCAGCCACTTCACGGACTGGACCATCGCGCACGTGCACGTAGGTGGCCTGGGCTGGAATGGTTTCCTCACGTTCGGCATCATCTACTGGATGATACCGCGCCTCTTCAATACCAGGCTCCACAGCATACGGTTGGCCAACGCGCACTTCTGGATCGGTACGTTGGGCATCGTGTTCTATGCCATCCCGCTCTACTTCGCGGGCTTCACGCAGAGTCTCATGTGGAAGCAGTTCACCCCGGACGGCTACCTGGTGTACACCAATTTCCTGGACACGCTGCTACAGATCAAATACGCCTACTGGCTGCGTGCGCTTGGCGGAACGCTCTACCTCACCGGTGCGCTGATCATGGTCTACAACGTATGGATGACCGTGAAGGCCGGGCGTCTGGTGGCCAATGAGGATGCGGAGGCGCCGGCGCTGGAGAAGGAGGCGGCCGTGGCTTCCGAGGGCGGTCACTGGCATCGCTGGATCGAGCGCCGGCCCATCCAGATGCTGGTGGCCAGCTTCGTGCTGGTGGCCATCGGCGGGGCCATTGAGATGATGCCCACCTTCCTGATCGAGAGCAACGTGCCTACGATCAGCAGCGTGAAGCCCTACACACCACTGGAACTCCAGGGCCGTGACATCTACATCCGCGAGGGCTGCTATGTGTGCCACAGCCAGATGATCCGACCCTTCCGCAGCGAGACCGTGCGCTACGGCGAGTACAGCAAGGCGGGCGAGTTCGTCTTCGACCATCCCTTCCAATGGGGCAGCAAGCGCACCGGGCCCGATCTGGCCCGCGAGGGCGGCAAGCGTTCCGACGCCTGGCACTACTACCACATGTACGACCCCACCAGTACCAGCGATGGCAGCCTGATGCCGCCTTACACGCACATGTATGGCAACGATGTGGACTTCGCTGGAACGCCGGCCAAGGTGCGCGCGATGGTGAAGCTGGGCGTCCCCTATGCCGAGGGCGCCGACGCCACCGCGATGGAAGATGCACGTGCGCAGGCCCAGGAGATCGTGGACCGTATGCAGGAGGCCAGCAACGGTGAGATCGTCGCCGACCCCGGCAAGGAGATCATCGCGTTGATCGCCTACCTGCAACGACTGGGTACCGACATCAGTGCCGGGCGCGCAGCAGAATAGTGATCGGCCGACAACGGAGTCCTTCAACCTCCAACTCCCCGGAACATGCTCAAGTTCATCAAACACCACATGACGTCGATCGCCGGGATCGAGATCTTCCCGGTCATCGGTTTCATCCTCTTCTTCACCTTCTTCCTCGGCATGCTCTGGTACGTGCTCACCTTCAGCCGCAGGCACGTGGCGCACATGGAGCGCATGCCCCTCCAGGACCATTCCGGCGATGCTGGACCCATCGCCGCCACGAACAATTGAACGCACCATGCGCGACACGATCCTCCGTACCGCCCTCACGCTGTTCACCGCCCTGGCGGCCATTCTTCCGGCCTCCGCCCAGTATGGCGCCGCATCCGTGAGCGGCCTGCTCTCCCAATTGGAGAACCCCTCCAAGGAGACCCTCTACCTGCTCATGGGAATGGCCATCCTGCAGGTGGTCATCATCGTCACACTCGCCGGTGTGATGAAGGCCTTGGGCTCGAAGGGTAGTGTCTGGGTCAACTACCTCAGGGGCCGCAAAGCCGGCGTGTTGCTGGTGCTTGCCGCCAGTGGGCTGGCGTTGGACGCACAAGCCCTTTCCGCGGCGGCCACACCGCAGGGTGGCACCACCGCCCAGGAGTTGTTCTGGTACCTCTTCATCGCCAACATCATTTTCTTCATCATCATCGTGGCGGAGCTCACCGTGCTCAAGGGCATGGTGCGGACCATCGCCGGAAAGGCGGAAGAGGAGTCAACCTCTGCGATGGAGGAGGAGCCCGCTTTCGTGGACACACTGTTGCAGAAGCTGACCAAGCGGCCTTCCGTGGAGAAGGAGAAGGACCTGGTGATGCACCATGAGTACGATGGCATCCGCGAGTTGGACAACGTGCTGCCGCCTTGGTGGGTGTGGTTGTTCTATGCCACGATCATCTGGGGCGTCATCTATCTGGTGAACGTGCATGTGATCAACGTGTGGCCGGACCAGGACACGGCCTACGAGCAGGAAATGACACAGGCCGAGGCCGACATCAAGGCCTATCTCGCGCAACAGGCCGCGGTCGTCGATGAGAATACCGTGACGCGTTCGACGGATGCCGCCACGCTCGCCACGGGCCGCAAGATCTTCACGGAGTTCTGCAAGGCGTGCCACGGCGACCTGGGCGAAGGCAATGCCGTGGGGCCCAACCTCACCGATGTGTACTGGATACACGGTGGCAGCATCAACGACATTTTCCGCACGATCAAGTACGGGGTGCCGGCCAAGGGCATGCAGAGCTGGAAGAGCGAACTTCGTCCGCAGGAGATCCAGGCGGTGGCCAGCTACATCATGAGCCTCCAGGGTACCGATCCACCCAATGCCAAGGCACCAGAGGGTGAGCCCTATGTGCCCAAGGAGGCAGGGAACGATGCGGCCGGGGAAGGGGATGGGACGGAAGCCACGGATGGTACCGTGGCCGTGGCCCGGTGATGCACCACCGAGGGGCGGTACGCATCGCCATGAAGAGCACCGCGCCAGCGGATGAGGATGGAGCAGCTAAACACCGATAGCGCCGAAAGCTTCCGTGACTCGATCGCCACGGTGGACAAACAGGGCAAACGGGTTTGGCTCTACCCGAAGAAACCTGGCGGCCGCTATACCAACTGGCGCAATGTGGTGGGGATGGTCCTGCTGGCCTTCCTCTTCGTGGGGCCTTTCATCCGCATAGGCGGCGAGCCGTTGCTGATGATCCAGGTCATCGAGCGACGATTCGTGCTCTTCGGGCAGACCTTCTGGCCGCAGGACATCCATCTCTTTGTGCTGGCCTTCATCGCACTGATCGTATTCATCGCGCTGTTCACCGTGGTCTTCGGCAGGCTGTTCTGCGGCTGGGTGTGCCCGCAGACGATCTTCATGGAACTGGTCTTCAGGCGCATCGAGTATTGGATCGAGGGCGATCGCAACCACCAGATCGCGCTGAACAAGGCTCCTTGGACCACGGAAAAGGTCCTGAAAAAGTCCGGCAAACACGCCATCTTCCTGGGTATCGCCTTCCTCATCAGCCACACCTTCCTGGCCTACATCATCGGCACGGAGGAACTGTTCCAGGTGGTGAGCCAGCCACCTGCGGCCAACCTCGCGGGCTTCATCGCGCTGATGGTCTTCATGCTGGCCTTCTATGGGGTGTTCGCCTTCCTGCGCGAACAGGTCTGCACCACCATATGCCCATACGGCCGTCTGCAAGGCGTGCTGCTGGACCGCGACAGCGTGGTGATCGCCTATGACCGGGTGCGGGGCGAGAAACGCTCCAGCTACCGCAAGGGCGAGGACAGGGCCGCCGTGGGCAAGGGCGATTGCATCGACTGCAACGCCTGTGTGGTGGTCTGCCCCACGGGCATCGACATCCGGAACGGCACCCAGTTGGAATGCGTGAATTGCACCGCCTGCATCGATGCCTGCGACCACATCATGGACCGCATCGAGAAACCGCGTGGGCTGATCCGCTATGCGAGCGAGAACGGGATCGTGGAGAAGCGGTCCTTCAGCTTCACCATGCGCATGAAGGCCTATACGGCGGTGCTGTTGCTGCTGGTGGGTGTCATGGTCGCGCTCATCGTCACCCGCAGCGACGTGGAGGCCACCGTTCTTCGCACACCGGGCACACTTTACCAGAAGCAGGACGATGGCCGCATCAGCAACCTGTACCAGTACCGCCTGGTGAACAAGACCTCGCGCGACATGCCGATCCGCATGGAATTGCTCGATGCACGTGGCGAGGTCCGGCTCGCTGGACGCGACATCATGTTGGAACGGTCAAGTCAGGCGGAAGGTCAGATGTTCATCATCCTCGATGCCGCCGAGGTGAAGGGCATGAAGAACCGTGTGCGCATCGGCGTGTACAGCGGCGACAAACTGTTGGAAGAGATCACGGCCCTTTTCACGGGCCCCATGCCAGGAACATCATGAGACCGCACACCGGACATTGGATCGTGGCCGTCATGGCCGCCTTCATCCTCATCATGGCGCACTTCATGGTGCGCGCCTACCACAACCAGGAGAGCCTGGTGGCCGAGGACTACTACGCGCGCGAACTGCGCTACCAGGAACAGATCGACAAGCTGGGCAACGCCGCGGCCTTGGGCGAACAGGTGCGGACCACGGTGATGCCGGGGCGATTGCGACTGGAGTTCCCCGGGTCGTTGTCGGGAGAGGTGATCACGGGGGAGTTGTTCCTCATGCGCCCGAACGACCCGCGCGCCGATCGTCGCATCCCCTTGCATGTCGACCCACAAGGCAGCTTCACCATGGACACCGAGGACATGGCCAAGGGCGCCTATACCATGCACTTGGAATGGCAGGCCGGTGGTGTGGCGTATCTCACGGAGGACCGTATCCATCTGGATTGAATGTGAACACATGGTGCCCGGGTCGATAGCCACCGCCTTTGTGCTGGGCCTGCTGGGCAGCGCGCATTGCATCGGCATGTGCGGCCCGTTGGCCTTGGCGGTGCCCTCCGCCCGTCATTCGCTCGCTGCCCGGCTGGGTGGCGCCTTGGCGATGAACGGGGGGCGCATCATCACTTATGGCATGCTGGGTGCCGCGTTCGGCGTTTTCGGTAGGGGACTCCAACTGGCCGGCCTGCAACAGGGCGTATCCATCGTGCTGGGTGTGCTCATCCTGGTCGGGCTGCTGGCGCCGCGTCTCCTCCGTTGGCTGCCCATCGGTGCGGTGTTGGGCGGTTATGTGCTTCGCATGCAGGGCGTGATGGCCAGGCAGCTGAAGCGTACGTCGCCCGAGGGGCTCTTCTTCACCGGCATGCTCAATGGCTTGCTGCCATGTGGCTTGGTCTATCTGGCGGCCGCAGGGGCCCTCGCACAGGACAGTGCACTACACGGTATGCTCTTCATGCTGTTCTTCGGCCTGGGCACCTGGCCCGCCCTGGTGGGCTTGAAGCTGGGCGGCAGTTGCGCCGGTCCGGAGTTGCGCAAGGCACTGCGGCGGTTGACGCCTTACGCCTATGCCCTGATGGGTGTGCTGTTCATACTGCGTGGGCTGGATCTCGGCATACCCTTCATCAGCCCCGATCTGCCTGAGGCGAACACCACGCTGATGGAGTGTGCGGCCTCGCCGGCACATTGACCGCCGACATCATCGACCAGGGAATTGGTCAAGCGGCGGCGGTTCGCCCTGTGCGCTGCTGTTCCAAGGCCTTCTTCGCTTCGCGGTAGTACTTGAAAGGCACCACCAGCATGCCGAAGCATTCGCCGTGCTCCTTCTGTAAATGCTTGTGATGCACCTTGTGCGCCTTGCGGATGGCCAGGAAATATGGGTTCTTGGTCCTGCGCAGCCATTTGATGCGCTGGTGGATGAAGACCTCGTGCACGATGAAGTACAGTATCCCGTATACCAGGATGCCCAGACCGATCCACAACCAAGGTGTGTGCAGGCCCTGGAGGCTCCCCACGATGAAGAGCACCATGGAGGGTATGGCGAAGATCAGGAAGAAGGCGTCGTTGCGTTCCAGGAATCCGTAGTGGTCCTTGCGGTGGTGGTCGCGGTGGAGGGACCACAGAAAGCCGTGCATGACGTACTTGTGGGTGGCCCACGCCACGAACTCCATGAAGACCGCCGTGCCCGACACGATCGCGATGATGGCCCAGATGCTCATGCCTGCTATGCCGCCTGTGCTTCGGTCTTGCCAGGCCGGCCTTCTCCGAACAGCTCCAATAGTGTTCTGGTTCGGAAGTCGAAGATGTTCTTCAGCCTGCGCTTGACGAAGATAACGTGGGCCAATGCGCCCAGTGGCCCAAAGGGAAGCTCGTATTCCACGCGGTCACGCATCACCACGCCACCCTCCACGGCGGTGAAGGTGTGTTGGTGCCACCAGCGCTTGTAGGGCCCTCGGAGCTGGGTGTCCACGAAGCGGTACGGGGCCTCCACGGCCTCGATCCGCGTGACCCAGGTGAGTGGGATGCCCAACAAGGGCTTCACGGTGTACCCGATCAGCTGCCCGGTGTGGCAGGCGCGGTCGTCGAACGGTTCGCGTATGCTGAACCCCATATCCGGCGGGGTGATCCGCGCCAGGTTGCGGGGGGAGCTGAAAAACGCCCACGCTTCATCCAAGCCGATGGGGAGCAATAATTCCCGGTCGAGCACATGGACCGCCATATTGTCAGCCGAGCACTTCCAGCTTGGGATAGCGCTTCCGCCACATCTCCAAGGCCTTTTTGGTCGAAAGTGTGATGACCGTGCGTTGGTCCAAGCGGACCTTGAACTCGCGGCCCTCTTTCACGGGGCGCTCGAGGATGATTGGGCGTTTCTTGCGGGGCATGTCGATGCGGGGTCAGCCGATGACCTCCAATTTGGGATAACGTTGACGCCAGAATTCCAATGCCTTCTGACTGGCCAGGGTGATGATGGTGCGGGCGTCCAAGCGCACCTTGATCTCCTTCACACCTTCCTTGATGGGTCTGGTCAGGATCAGGGACTTCTTCTTGCGGGGCATGATCAAGCGAATAGGTTGGTCTGTTGTTGCTTCACCGGCCCGGCTTTCCATCTCTCCAGACCCGATCGGTAGGTCTCGATGGCACGCTTGCGGGCCAAGTCGTGAACGACCATTGGGCGCACATAGTTTGCCGATCCAAGCTCAGGAACCCACTTCTTCACATACTTTAACTGAGGGTCGAACTTCTCCTGCTGGAGTTGTGGGTTGAAGACGCGGAAGTAGGGTGCGGCATCACATCCGGAGCCGGCGGCCCACTGCCACCCCCCGTTGTTGCTGCTCAACTCGAAGTCCAGGAGCTTGGCCGCGAAGTAGGCTTCACCCCAGCGCCAGTCGATGAGCAGATGCTTGGTGAGGAAACTGGCCGTCACCATGCGTACCCGGTTGTGCATCAGGCCGGTAGCGTTCAGTTCGCGCATGCCCGCGTCCACCAGTGGGTAGCCTGTCCGGCCCTCGCACCAGGCCCTGAATTCAGCCTCGTCATGGCGCCAGGAGATGTTGTCGTAGGCTGGTTTGAAGGCTTTGTCGTGCTTGGGGAAGTGCCAGAGGATCTGCATGAAGAACTCCCTCCATATCAGTTCGTTGAGGTACTTCGGGCTGATGTCCATGCTGCACCGCACCAGTTCACGCACGCTCACGGTACCGAAACGCAGGTGGGCGCTCATGCGGCTGGTGCCGTTCATGGCTGGCAGGTCCCGGGTCTCGGCATAGTGTCTCAACAGTTCGTCCCCGACCGAGCCAGGGGGTACGATCAGGTCGGTTCTGCGAAAGCCGAGCGCCTCCAACGTGGGAATTGGGGCGGATCCTCCACGCAACAGACGGTCCCCATGCGCCTCACTCGGGTAGGCTTTCGCCATATCCGGCTTGAAGTGCGACCGCCATTTGCGTATGTACGGGGAGTACACGATGTATGCGCCACCATCGTCCTTCACCACCTCGTCCCGCTCGAAGATGCTGATGTCCTTGAAGGTGCGGAAGGGCACCCCATGACGGGCCAGTAGATCGCCCACGGCCTTGTCCCTGGCGATGGCGTAAGGCTCGTGGTCGTGGTTGGCGGTGACGGCCGTGATCTCGAACCGCTCCAGCAGCTGTTTCCACACCTCCATGGGCCTGCCATGCTCCACCAGCAGTGTGGACCCGCGCTTCCCCAATTCCTCCTGCATGCCGGTGAGTGCCCGGTGGATGAAGTCCACCCGTCGGTCGGCCTTGTCCTCCAGCTTGTCGAGGATCTCCGTGTCGAAGATGAAAAGCGGCAGCACATCGCCGTGCTCTGTCAGCGCGCGGAATAGGCCGTGGTTGTCCGCCAGTCGCAGATCGCGACGGAACCAATGGACGGAAAGGCGGGGTTTCATGGCGGATCAAAATAGTGAGAGGCTGTGGGAGCGCCAGGGTCGAATGCAAGGGCACGCTCGCATCCCATCACGTTTTCACTTCTTCAAGTAAGCCAGGAATTCGTTCCGTACATCCACGTCCTCGAACCTTCCGCTGAAATGGCTGGTGACGGTGCTGCTGCACTCGTCCTTCACACCGCGCAGCTTCACGCACATGTGCTCGGCATCGATCAGCACGGCCACATCGTCGGTATTGAGCACCAATTTCAGTTCCGCGGCGATCTGCTCGGTGAGGCGCTCCTGCACCTGGGGTCTGGCCGCATAGTACTTCACGATGCGGTCCAGTTTGCTGAGCCCCACCACCTGGCCGCTGCTGTAGTAGGCCACCGTGGCCTTGCCGATGATGGGCACGAAGTGGTGCTCGCAGAAGCTGTGCACGGTGATGTCGCGCTCCACCAGCATGCCCTTGTAGCCGAATTTGTTGTTGAAGAGAGTGGGTTCGGGTTTGTTCTCCGGGTCCAATCCGCTGAACACCTCGTTCACGAACATCCTGGCCACGCGCTGCGGGGTGCCCTGCAGGCTGTCGTCCGTGAGGTCGAGTCCGAGGGTCTCCATGATGGCCTTGAAGTGGTGGGCTATGCGCTCCACCTTCTTCTCCGGGCCCATCACGAAGGCATCGGGCCGCATGGGGGTGTCCACGGCCTGCAGGTGGGCAAGCGTTCCCAAGTCATCGGCAGTGGCGATGTGCACGCCGTTCTTTTTCATCAACATGGTGGTGCCGTTCAGAAGGGACGTGGGTGGCCGCTGTTGAGCTGCGCGCGCACCTGGTCCCAGCAGGAGCGCAACCACACGGTGTAGCGTTCGGGATGCCGGCGCAGGTCCTGCTCCAGGTCGGCGATGGTCATGTACTTCCAGTCGTCGGCCTCCTCCGGATCGGGCAAGACCGATCCGCTCCATTTGCCGAAGAAGACGTGGTCCAACTCATGCTCCACCAGACCGTTGTCGAATTCCGCTTTGTACAGGAAGCTGAATCGGTGCTCCAGTGGCGTATCGATGCCCATTTCCTCTTTCAGCCGGCGTTGGGCGGCATTATGCAACATTTCCTCCGGCCGGGGGTGGCTGCAACAGGTGTTGGTCCACAGGCCCGCACTATGGTATTTGCCGGCGGCACGCTTCTGCAGCAGCAGGCGGCCGTGGTCATCGAAAAGGAAAACAGAGAAGGCCCGGTGCAGTGCGCCCACTTGGTGGGCCTCCAGCTTGCCCATGGTGCCCACGGCCTCGTCCCGCTCGTTCACGAGCAGCACTTGTTCCTCGATGATGGTCTCCGCGAGCATGTTCTCAAAGCAGGCCAAAGCTGTGGCGCAGGTAGCTGGTGGTGAGCAGGGCGATCTTCCGGCGGTTGCGCACACGCACGCGCTCCCGCATGATCCGGTCGCATGGCAGGGCCTTGATCTTGCGGAAGAGGTTCACGTAGTAGATGTACGCCATGTAGACCCCGAAACGCGCTCCCTTGGGCAGTTGGCGGATGCCTGCCAGGGCCTCGTCGAAGTCGTGTTGGATGTCCTGTTCGATCCGGTGTTTGGTATCCGCGTCCAGCCTCGCCACATCGATGCCCGGGAAGTAGGTGCGGCCCAGGTTCTGGTGGTCGTCCTTCAGGTCGCGCAGGAAGTTCACCTTCTGGAAGGCCGCGCCCAACTTCATGGCGGAGGGCTTCAGGCGCTGGTACAGGGCATCGTCACCCTCGCAGAACACGCGCAGGCACATCAGGCCCACCACCTCGGCGCTGCCCAGGATGTACGTCTCGTAGCTGCGTTGGTCATGGGCCGTGTCGGTGAGGTCCATGGCCATGCTGTCCAGGAAAGTGTCATAGAGTTCCGGCTCGATGTGGAATCCGTTCACCACGCGCTGGAAGCTGTGCAGGATGGGATTGAGGCTGATGCCATCGTCGATGGCGCGGTGGGTGTCCTCGCGGAAGTGCTTCAGCAGGTCCTCCTTGTCGTAGCCATGGAAGGTGTCCACGATCTCGTCGGCGAAACGCACGAAACCATAGATGGCGTGTATCGGTGCGTGGAAACGCTTGTCCAGCGAACGGATGCCGAGCGAGAACGAGGTGCTGTAGCTGTAGGTGGTGTGCCTGCTCGCTTTCAGGCAGACCTTATCGTACAATGCGACGGTATTCATGCCTTGACGGTGTTGCGAACGGATTCCTTCTCGATCAGATCGGCCACCACCTGTCCGCTGATGATGGCTGGCGGAACGCCGGGGCCGGGAACAGTGAGTTGGCCTGTGTAATAGAGTCCCTTCACCTTGCGGCTCTTCATGCTGGGACGCAGGGGTCCGGTCTGCAGCATGGTGTTGGCCATGCCGTAAGCGTTGCCGCGGAAGGCGTTGTAATCGGCCTGCAGGTCATTGATGCTGTAGCTGCGCTTGAGTTCCACATGCGGCCGCGGGTCGAAACCCAGGTGCTTGCCCAAGCGCTCCATCACCATGTGGTAGTAGCGCTCGCGGGTCTCTTCGCGGTCGTCCAAACCTGGAGCGATGGGGATGAGGATGACCATATTCTCCTTGCCCTCGGGCGCCACTGAGGGATCCGTCTTGCTGGCGCAGCTGGTGTAGAACAAGGGCTTGCTGGGCCATGCGGGCTGGTCGTAGATCTCCGCCGAGTGCCGGTCCAGCGACTCGTCGAAGAACAGGGTGTGATGGTCCAGGTGTGGCAGCTTGCGATCGAAGCCCAGGTAGAAGAGCAGGCCGCTCGGGGCCATGGTGCGTTCCTCCCAGTAGTTCTTGCTGTAGCTGCGCATGTCCTCAGGCAGCAGGTGTTGCTCCACATGGTGGTAGTCAGCGCCTGCCACCAACAGGTCCGCACGGATCATGCCGTTGGGGGTCTCAACACCCACGGCCCGCCCGCCTTCCACCACGATGCGCTCCACTGGCTCGTTGTAGCGGATGGTGGCGCCCTGTTTCGTCGCCACACGCACGAAGGCATCCACCACTTTGCCCATGCCGCCCATGGGGTACCAGGTCCCGAGTTCCATGTCGGCGTAGTTCATCAGACTGTACAGGGCGGGCGTGTTCTGTGGTGATGCCCCCAGGAAGAGCACAGGGAACTCCATGAGCAGCCGCAGCTTCTCATCCTTGAAGTGGGAACGCACATGTTTGCGCAGGCTGCGAAAGACCTTGGTCCTCAGCAGGCCACCGATCAGGCCCGGATGCATGTATTCGCCCCAACTGAGTGATGGGCGATAGACCAGCTCTCCCATGCCCAGGTCGTATTTCAACCTGGCTTCGGCCAGAAAGCGGTCCAACTGTGCACCGGCACCCTTCTCCTTGCTCTCGAAGAAGGCGCGCAGCGCGATGGGGTCAGCGGGCAGGTCCCATTTCCTCCCTGGACCGAAGACCACGGCGTAGGAGGGGTCCAGCCGGAGGAGATCATAGTGCTTCTCCACACGCTCACCGAAGTCGGCGAAGAAGCGCTCGAAGACCTCGGGCATCCAGTAGAAGGAAGGCCCCATGTCGAAGGAGAAGCCCCGGTCGCGCCACACGCGGGCACGGCCGCCTGGTTCGGCATTCTTCTCCAACACCGTCACGCGGAAACCCTTCCGCGCCAGTGAAGCGGCGGCGGCCAGCCCGGCGAAACCGGTGCCTATGACCAGGGCATGCTTCATCAGTTGAGCACGTGCTTGTCGGTGAGCATCGCCATCAATCGTTGGCGCGCCTGGTGGATGCGGCTCTTGACCGTGCCGATGGGGATGCCCATGTGCTCGGCTATCTCGTGGTATTTGTGACCTTCATGGTGCATGAGGAAGGGCAATTTGAAGGCCTCGTCCAACAGTTCCAAGCTACGTTCGATCTCGCTCATTTTCACAGTGGACTCAGCGCTGCCGGGCGTTTGTACCAAGCGGACCTGGTCGCGCTCGCGGTCCACGGTGTCCATCAGGGCCCTGGTGCGCTTGGCCCGGCGGTGATCGTTGATGAAGGTATTCTTCATGATGGTGTACATCCACGCTTTGAAGTTGGTGTTGTCCCGGAACTTCTCACGGTAGGTCATCGCGCGCAGGGTGCTCTCCTGCAACAGGTCGCTGGCGTTGTCACGGTCCTTGGTCAGGCTCAGGGCGAAGTAGTACAACTGCTGCCGGAGCCCGATCAGCTGCTGGTTGAACTCGAGGGTGGACATGCGGCTACTGTTTAGAGTTTGACTTCAATGGCTGCACAAAGCAACAATGATTGTTTGATCTATGCAAGAAATTGCTGAACAAAATCTTGACTCTTCATGGATCCATCCACAAGCCCTTGATGATCAGCATAATGTACTGTAGGGCAAAGATCTCGGAGAGGCCGATGAGTTATCATTACAGGAAGGTCGCCAAGTAGGTCAAGCTCAATAATGTTCATAAATGTAGAGAGATAAGTGAACAACATGCGGCTGATGTCATGGGGCCAACCCAAGGGTGAGTGAGCATAGGACTGGCCCCCTTAGGCGACGGAAGCAGGCCATTGCTGTGGCCGTCTATCTTTGCCCGCCCTTTACCGGACCGTGGTCATTGGAGCACGGTCCGGTAAAGGGCAACCGGAAGCATAGCTCAGCTGGTTCAGAGCATCTGCCTTACAAGCAGAGGGTCGCTGGTTCGAATCCGGCTGCTTCCACAGGGTCGTTCTTTTCTACTTTCGCAGCCCTTCTCCGGGACGTTAGCTCAGCTGGTTCAGAGCGCACGCTTCACACGCGTGAGGTCACTGGTTCGAATCCAGTACGTCCCACCAGGCCCTGCTTCGGCGGGGCTTTTTCATGGATGGGGATCAGAGCACCTCGGCCACCACGAACACACTGCCCGTGACCAGGATGAGGTCTTCCGTTCCTGCGGATGACCTGGCGGCGGCGTAGGCGCTTCTTACGGATCCATAGGCCGCGCCATGCAGGCCCCCTTCCATGGCCAGCACGCGCAGCGTTTCAGCCTCCAGGCCGCGCGGTATATCAGCCTTGCAGAAGTAGTAGTTGGCTTCCTTGGGAAGTTCGGCCAGCACACGTCCCAGGTCCTTGTCGTTCACGGTACCCAGAACGATATGCAGCCGATGGTATGGCGTGCTCGCAAGCAGTGCGTTCACAGCCCGCATGCCGTCCACGTTGTGCGCCACATCGGCCATTGTGATCGGTTCATGGGCGATGGTCTCCCAACGGCCACGCAGGCCTGTGTTGGCGACCACTTTGGAAAAACCGTTCTCGATCGCCGGATCCGGTACAGGAAGACCGCGCTCACACAGCACACGCATCGCCGTCCACGCCGTGCGGGCATTCCTTTGCTGATGCTCCCCGATGAGCCCCGGGGGAAAAGGGAGCGGGGCATGCTGGTCCACGAAGGTGATGGGCGCATCCTTGGCGGCGGCGTGACGCTTGAACACATCGGCCACCGCACCACCGGCTTCCCCGATCACCACGGGTACCCCGGCTTTGATGATGCCTGCTTTTTCCGCAGCGATGGCCTCCAGGCTGTTCCCCAGGAAGTCCATGTGGTCCCAGCCCACATTGGTGATCACGCTCACCTCGGGGCTGAGCACGTTGGTGCTGTCCAGCCTTCCACCCATGCCGGTCTCGATCACCGCGATGTCCACCGCCTGCTCCCTGAACCACCAGAAGGCGAGCGCAACGCCCCATTCGAAGAAGGAGGCCTCGATGGGTTCGAAGCCGCTGCGATGCGCCTCCACGAAGCGCACCACTTCCGCCTCTGGGATCACGACGCCGTTGATGCGGAAGCGTTCGCGGAAGTCCTTCAAATGTGGTGAGGTGTGAAGGCCTGTCTTGTAGCCTGCTTCCTGCAGCACACTGGCGATGAGGTGCGAGGTGCTGCCCTTGCCGTTGGTGCCGGCCACATGTACACAGCGCAGCTCCCTTTCCGGGTGGTCCAGCAGTTCCATGAGCGCATGGGTGTTCGCCAGATCGGCCTTGTACGCCGCCTTGCCGATGCGCTGGAACATGGGAAGCCGGGCGTGCAGGTACGCCAGCGTTTCCGGGTAGGTCACCTTACTGAAGGATGAACTCGAAGACGATGTACCCCGCTTGGTCGGTGGTGGCGCCAAGGTTCGCCGTGAAGGTGAACTCCTTGGCGTATTTCACAGCGAGGGCATGGAGCTGGGCACTGGTGGTGGTGGTGGGCCTGTCCAGGCGGCCCTTGGCCCAGACCACTTTGCCAGCGGGATCCACACGGATATCCACCGCGACCTTGCCGGCTTCGGTGTTCTCGTTGCCGAAACTCGGGGTCTTGGCCAAGCCTCGGCCGTCGAGTCGTCCCTCGAAGCCCTTGCCATGGAAGGCGCCGATGCCGCCCTGGCCTGGTTGCGTGGAAGGTTGGCTGCCACCAGGTGTGCCGGTTTCCGCGGGTGCAGGGGTGGTGCTGGGGGAGAAGAGCGCACTCGGATTGGGTTTGGGCGGCGTGGGTTCGGCGGGCACCGGTTTGGGCTTCGGCTGTGGCTTGGGCTTGGGCATCTCCACCGGACTCTCATCCTCGGTGGCCACCTCCTCGGGCTGCTCCACCACAGGGCTGGGCGCCGGTTGTGGCTGGGGCGTGCCGGGCTGCGGCGCGGAAACGCTTCCACCGCCGCCACCCATGTCCTCCATAACCAGTTCGATATGGTGCTCCTGGGGAAGCGGATCGGGTTGCCGGAGCCCGATGAACAAGAAGAGAATGGCCAGCAGCACATGGAAGAGCACCGTGACGATGGCCCCCGTGCGGCGGTCCTTTTCGCGTTGTTCGATGACGATGCTGCTCATGGCGATCGCTTGTTCCGGCCGCGTCCCCTCAATTCGGCTTGGTTGCCAGGATGATCCGCCACTTGTTCCGCTTGGCCACGTCCAGGACGCTCACGGTCATGCCGGTGGGCACCACCTGGTCCACATGCATCACAATGGCCTGCCCTTCGGGATACTTGCTCATCTCCTGCTGTAGTACACCCTCGAGTTGCTCGGGTTCGATCAGCTGGTTGTTCACGCTCATGCGCTGGTCGGCATCGATGCGGACGGCCACCTTGGGTTTTTCCTTGGTCTGGTTGGAACTACGGGGCAGATCCACCGGCAGCGCATAAGGACTCACAAGCGTGCTGACGATGATGAAGAAGATCAGCAGGAGGAAGACGAGGTCGGTCATGGAGCTCATGCTGAAGCCCGCATCGACCCGGTGTGTGCTGCGCAGTCCCATGGTGGTCTATTTCACGGGTGAATCAAGCACCTCCATGAAGGCCATGGTGCTGGCCTCCATCTTCTGCACCACCTTGTTCACGCGTGCGGTGAGAGTGTTGTAGGAGATGTAGGCGATGATGCCGATGACCAGACCGGCCACGGTGGTGACCATGGCCTGCATGATGCCGCCACTGAGTTGGGCGATCTCCACGCCGGCTCCGCTGATCTTCATGGTGTGGAAGGTGACGATCATGCCGATGACCGTGCCGAGGAAGCCGATCATGGGCGCGGCGCCGGATATGGTGGCCAGGATGGCAAGACCCTTTTCCAACTGGTAGATCTCCAGCTTGCCAGCGTTCTCGATGCTCACTTCGATGTCCTTCAATGGCCTGCCGATGCGGCTGATGCCCTTGTCCAGCATGCGCGAGACCGGCGTGGTGCTCTGGGCGCAGAGGTTGCGGGCGCTGTCGATCTTGCCCTCGTGGATGTAATCGCGGATCTTGTTCATGAAGTCCTTGTCCTCGCGCAACGCACGGCGGATGGCCATCGAACGCTCGATGATGAGGTACACGGCGAGCATGGACATCAAGGCGAGCGGCCCCATGATGTACCAGCCGCCGTTCTGGATCAGCTCCCACACCGAGATGGTCTCGATCACGGGTTCCACGGGCGGTGCGTTGAGCTGTTCAAGTGCCTGGCGAGCGGCTTCGGCGTTGTCCTGGATCTGGTTGAGGAGCGGGATGTTCATCGGTGGGTCCTGGTTGTGATGGAACGGCGATCCGTCCCGGGAAATTTTTCAGCCGAGCCTTTCCAGTTGGATCTCGAAGGCCGTTCGGGTGAGATGGGTGGTTGACGGGTTACGGCCATGGACGTCCTCCAGGGCCTTGGCGATGGTATCGCTCACGTCCTGGAAAATGGCCTTGTCGGTGAGTTCGGCGCCGGGCCGCATGCAATAGGCGAATACACGCGCCATGCCGCAGTTGGCGATGAAGTCGGGGATCACCGCGGCGAGGCCATCGGCATGCTCGGCGATGGGGCCGTAGAAGATCTCCTGATCGGCGAAGGGCACATTGGCACCGGCGCTGACCGCCTCAAGACCGTTGGCCGCCATACGGTCCACCTGGTCCCGGGTCACCAAGCGGCTGGCGGCACAAGGCAGGAAGATCTCCGCGCCGGTATCCCAGATGCGCGCGTCCACATCCTCGAAGGGCAGCATGTCCTGCGACCGCAGCTTGTTGCCATCCTTGTCCATGAAGAGCTCCCGGACCTCATCGGCGCGGAAGCCATCGGGCTTGATGGCCCCGCCATGCCGGTCAATGATCCCCGTGATGATCGCGCCCTGGCGGCTGAGGTAATAGCCCGCGGCGGCGGCCACGTTTCCCCAGCCCTGCACGATGACGCGCTTTCCGGCGATGGGAATGCCCTTGATCCGGTAATGATGGCGTACACTTTCGGCCACGCCCCAGCCGGTGATCATGTCCGCCACGGCATACTTGCCAGGTACCGGCACGTACGCCAGGTCGTCCACCACTTTGCTCACACCTTCGCGCAATTGTGCGATGGCCTGCATCTTCACTTCCTCCTGCGTGCCGATGTGACCATTGACCACGCCTTCCTGGGGGTGGCGCAGACCATAGCGCTCGGTGATGGGGATCACATCGTGGAGTTCGTCCACGTTCATGTCACCGCCGGTGCCGTAATAGGTCTTCAGCAGGGGCATCACGGCCTTGTACCAGCGGTCCAGCACCTCGCGCTTGCGGGGGTCGGCGGGGTCGAAATCGATGCCACTCTTGGCGCCTCCGATGGGTGGTCCACAGACACTGAATTTCACCTCCATGGTCTTGGCCAGGCTTTCCACTTCTCGGCGGTCCAGGCCCTTGCGCATGCGTGTACCGCCACCGGCCGCTCCACCGCGCAGACTGTTGATCACCACCCAGCCGCGCGCACCGGAGGGCGCATCGTTCCATTCAAAGACGATCTCCGGTGCACGCTCCTCAAAGCGGCGCAGGGCTTCACGCATGGGGGTTCCGCAGGCTCGGGGTCAAATGTAACCGGGGTGCCATGGGGGGCCTGCCCAAGGGGGGGCACATTATCCAAGCTCCGTGTTAATTGGGCATGTACAAGGCCCCGCCACTGCTGTGATGGGCGGCTCCGGTCACGCTGGCCAGCGTGTTGGGGCGGCCCAGCCAGCGCAACAGGCCAAGGAGGGCGAAGACCAGTGCTTCCTTGAAGGAGACTAGCTCGGGTGCCGGTACTTCGATGGTGACCGCGGCCAGGGCGCGTATACGCTCCGTCAGGAAGGTGTTGAACGCGCCACCACCAGTGACCAATACGGGGCCTTTCGCATGGGCGAGCGCTTGGCTTGTTCGCCCGGCGATGTGCTCCACCACCGTGCGCAACCGGTCCGCCACAGGAGTCGCACGGTCACGGATCAAGGGCGCTAGGGATGCTTCGAACCATTCACGCCCCAAAGAGCGGGGCGGCGCCTGTTGGTGGAAGGGGAGGGCATCCAGTTGGTACAGGAGGTCTTGCATGATCCGTCCTGTCCGGGCCAGGGCTCCCTGGGCATCGTAGGGCATGCCGGCTTCGGCGGCCAGTTCATTCAATGCCTGGTTGCCGATGCAGACGTCGTAACCGGTCATATTTCCATCGATGTGCATCGAGATGTTGCAGATGCCGCCGATGTTGAGGAAAGCCCGGTGGTCCGGGAAGAGCAACAGCTCGCCCATGGGCACCAGCGGCGCGCCCTGGCCACCCAGGGCCACGTCCAACGTGCGGAAGTCGCATGCTGTCGGCCTGCCCGTAAGGGCTGCGATGTGCGCACCACAGCCAGCTTGGAGGGTGAGTCCTTCTGCAGGCTGGTGGAAGATGGTGTGGCCATGCGAGGCGATCAGGTCCACATGGCGTCCGGCAAGAAAGTCACGGCTCGCTTCGCCGATGCGGATGCCCAGATCGCGGTGCAGGCGGGCCAGTTCCAGCCCATCGGCCCGCATGGCGTTCATCAGTCGGCCTCGTGTGTCACCGCCGAAGGGCACGGTCACGGCATCCTCGATGGTATGCTTCCACCGGCCCTGATCTTCCTGGAAACAACACAACGCCAGGTCCAGCCCGTCCAGCGAACTGCCGCTCATCACCCCCAGCACCCGGTGCGTCGCCATGCGGCAAAGGTGGTGCGTGCTTCGCACCGGACGGCGGCCCTGCGGTCACTTCCCGACAAACCGGCGATGGCCCATGACCGTTACCTTCGCGATCCCTGCCTCAAGCGACCCATACCATGCAAGACACCGCCACCCTCCAAGGCCTCAACTTCGAACTCTCCGAGGAACAGATCGCGGCCCGCGACGCCGCCCGCGACTTCGCCCAGAATGTGCTGAAGCCGGGTGTGATCGAGCGCGATCGTGAGCAGCGCTTCCCGGCGGAGGAGATCAAGCAGCTCGGCGAGCTCGGCTTCCTGGGCATGATGGTGGACCCCAAGTACGGCGGTGGCGGCATGGACACCATCAGCTATGTGCTGGTGATGGAGGAGTTGAGCAAGGTGGACGCCAGTGCCAGCGTGGTGGTGAGCGTAAACAACAGCTTGGTGTGCTGGGGCCTGGAGACCTATGGCAACGAGGCGCAGAAGCAGAAGTACTTGGTGCCCCTGGCCAAGGGGGAGAAGATCGGCGCGTTCTGCCTGAGCGAGCCCGAGGCCGGCAGCGATGCCACCAGCCAGCGCACCACGGCCATCGACATGGGCGACCACTACCTGCTGAACGGCACCAAGAACTGGATCACCAACGGGGGCACGGCCAGCACCTACCTGGTGATGGCCCAGACGGATGCGGCCAAGAAGCACAAAGGGATCAACTGCCTGATCGTGGAGAAGGGCATGCCCGGTTTCGTGGTGGGTCCCAAGGAGGACAAACTCGGCATCCGCGGCAGCGACACACACACCCTGATGTTCCAGGATGTGAAGGTGCCCAAGGAGAACCGCATCGGGGAGGATGGCTTCGGCTTCACCTTCGCCATGAAGACCTTGAGTGGTGGTCGCATCGGCATCGCCTCGCAGGCCCTGGGCATCGCCAGTGGCGCCTACGAACTGGCGCTGGCCTACAGCAAGGAGCGCAAAGCCTTCGGCAAGCCGATCAGCGAGCACCAGGCCATCGCCTTCAAGCTGGCCGACATGGCCACCGAGATCGAAGCCGCCCGGCTCTTATGCCTCAAGGCCGCCTGGCTGAAGGACCAGCACCTGAACTACGATCAGGCCAGCGCCATGGCCAAGGTCTTCGCCAGTGAAGTGGCCATGAAGACCACCGTGGAGGCCGTGCAGGTGCATGGTGGCTACGGCTATGTGAAGGAGTACCACGTGGAGCGCCTGATGCGCGATGCCAAGATCACCCAGATCTACGAGGGCACCAGCGAAGTGCAGCGCATCGTGATCAGCAGGAATGTGCTGAAGGGCTAAAGGGCTTCCACCACCGCCTCCAGCCTGATCCCCCGCGATCCCTTCACCAACACCAGGTGCCCGGTGAGGGGTTCCTTATTCAGGGATCCCAGCAGTGATGCGGCATCGGGGTAGGACAGTTCCTTGGTGCGGAGCTGGAATTCCGGTCCCACGAAGCGTGCGGCAAGGCCGAGGTCCTTGACCAGTGCAACGATGGCTTCATGTTCCCGGGCACTGTCCGCGCCCAGTTCCAGCATGTCGCCCAGGATGGCCAGCTTGGGCCGGTCGCTGCGCATGGCCGCGAGGTTCCTCAGCGCCGCCGCCATGCTGGTGGGGTTGGCGTTGTAGGCATCCATCACCAATTGGTTGCGGCCGGTATCGCGGAACTCCGACCGGTTGTTGCCCGGCACATAGGCCGCCAAGGCTTCGGCGATACGGTCGTCGGCCACACCGAAGTACTGCCCGATGGCGACCGCGGCCAAGGCGTTCGGCAGGTTGTAGTCGCCGATGAGGCGGGTGGCCACATGGTACGCACGGCCATCGCGGCCTGCGAATACGAGTTCCATGAAGGGACCTTCGCCGACCAGTGCGCCGGAGGTGTCCGCCTTCGGGGTGGTGCCGTAGGTGGCCCTGCGCAGACCGGCGCTCTTCTCCATCAGCAGGCCGTCGTCCGCATTCACGAAGAGCTGGCCACCATGTGCTTTGATGTGCGCGTAGAGTTCGGTCTTCGTGCGCACAACCCCCTCGAGGCCACCGAAGCCTTCCAGATGCGCGCGTCCGATGTTGGTGATCAGCGCGTGCGTCGGTTCCGCGATGGCCGCCAATTCGGCGATGTCACCCGGCTTGTTGGCGCCCATCTCGATGATGGCGATCCGGTGCTCCCCGGTGAGTCCCAACAGGGTGAGCGGCACCCCGATGTGGTTGTTCAGGTTGCCCGTGGTGGCCAGCGTGGGTCGGTCCACGGCCAGCACGGCGTGCAGCAGCTCCTTGGTGGTGGTCTTGCCGTTGCTGCCCGTAATGCCGATCACCGGGATGTTGAAGGTGCGGCGATGATGACGTCCGAGTTCCTGCAGTGCCACGAGCACGTTGGGCACCAGCAGGTACCGCTCATCGCGCACCACCTGCGGGTCGTCCACCACCACCTGGCGGGCTCCCTTGCCGAGCGCTTCCGCCGCGAATGCGTTGGCATCGAATCGCTGCCCCTTCAGGGCGAAGAAGAGAACGCCCTCCGCGATGTCCCGCGTATCCGTGCAGGCTCCACTGGAGCCGAGGAAGGCCTTGTGGATCTGTTCAATGGTGGTCATCCATGCAAGAACCCCCGGCGGATGGGCCGGGGGCTCGAAAGTAGATCGCGGTGCGTGCTCAGCGCTTGAGCTTGTCGCGACGCTTGGAGTCGTTGAGTCCCCGTGGGCTGCCCACGCGGGTCATGGCGCAACGGAAACCGATGGTGGCCGTGCTTTGGCGCTCGTCCAGGTGGCGGCGTGTGCCGGGGTTGGCCCAGTAGATGCGGTCTGCCCAGGAGGCGCCCTTGTACACGCGGCTGCGGTCGTTGAGCAAGGAGGTCTTGCCCCAGTCGTACATCGGATTGCCCTCGAAATCGGCCTGGTCGAAATAGATGCTGCTCTCCACGTCGCCGTCGCGGAAGTTGATGTTGTCTGAATTCCGGTAGTTGCGGCGGTCGATGTTCTCCTCCACCGAAACGTTCCGCCAGCGCACGTCACCCGGCTGGTCGGACTGGTAGTCGCTGATGCCGCTCAGAAGCTTCGGGCAGATGTCCAGGTCCTTGCTCTTGATGTTGTCCACCATGTCCTGCACGCGCTGCATGGCGGCGTCGTGCTTGCGGGTGTTCTTGAAGTCGATGGCCTGTTCCGCCTGCTCCAGCAGGTCGTCGATGAGTTGGGCCTCCTCATCCGTGGCGCGGCCCTGCATCAGCGTCTGGAACTCGGTGAGGTAATACTTGATGCCGTCCACGTCGTAGTTCACCAGGTCGTGCTTGTCCTGCACCACGCCGTCACTGTTGAGCACCTTGGTCTTGAACACGTTGCCTCGGAAGGGGCGGAAGTCGTCCTTGTCCTCCGGGCTCAGGTGGCGGTACACGTCCATCACCCATTCGCTCACGTTGCCGGCCATGTTGTAGAGGCCGTAATCATTGGGCCAGTAGGAGTAGACGGGTGCCGTCACGTCGGCATTGTCGTTCAGGCTGCCCGCCACGCCCATGTAATCGCCACGGCCGCGCATGAAATTGCCGCGGAAATCGCCGAAGAAGGCGCCGCCTTTCTTGCGGCTGTCGTAACGCACCCAATGGCCGTTCCAAGGGTAGATGCGCCGCTCGATGATGCGCTCGTCCACCGTATTGCCCACCAGACCGTACGCGGCGTATTCCCACTCGGCCTCGGTGGGAAGGCGGTAACGGGGGAGCAGCACGCCGTCCTCCATCTTGATGTTGCGCGTGTCACGGTTGGGGTTGAAGTCCGTCACACCGTCCACCTTCTTGCCACTCTCGTACTGTCCGGCCAGATAGGAGTCCGTGGTAAAGTGGTCCTCGTTGATCTGGTTGGGGTAGTGCTCGAACAGCCCCTCGCGGATGAGGATGATCTCGTTCACGCGGTCTGTGCGCCAGGCGCAGTAGTCGTTCGCCTGCAGCCAGTTCACGCCCACCACGGGGTAGTCGCGGTAGGCCGGGTGGCGCAGGTAGTATTCCACGTAGGGTTCGTTGAAGGCCAGCTTGCTGCGCCAGACCAGGGTGTCGGGCAGGGCCTTTTTGTGGATCTCCGGGTAGTCGGCCGCGAAGACGCGCTCGAGCCAATAGAGATACTCGAGCCAGAAGAAGTTGGTCACCTCCACTTCATCCATGTAATAAGAGGACACCGTGACGGTGCGTGGCACGTTGTCCCACTCGTGCCGCAGATCGTCGGTGACACGGCCCATGGTGAACTGGCCGCCCTCGATCAGCACGAGGCCGGGGCCATTCTCCTGCTCCTCGAATCCGACCTTCTCGAAGCCGCCGTTCTTGGAGTCGTTGTAGTTCCACCCGGTGGCACCGCTTTTCTCGAACTGGCAGGCGCTGAGCAGCGCGCCGCAGGCGGTGATGATGGCGATATTCCTTGCGAGGCTCATGGTCCTTTCAGGGATTCGTGGCTTGGACTGGTTCAGAAGGTGGGGCAGGCTACGACCCGGAACCTTCTCGACTTGGGTTTGCAGTTGAAGAGCAGTTGCACGCTGATCTCATGGCTACCTGCGGTGGCCGTGGTCAGGCGCGAAGTGGTCACATCATAGCTGTAGCCGAACTTGAACTTCTCGGTTTGGAAGCCGATCAAGGCGATGAAGGCATCGCGGGTCCGGTACCAGACCCCCGCCGTGATCGGACCATGGTCCACGTAGAGGCCCAGGTTCAACTGGCGAAACGCCGCCTGCTGCTGATAAAGTATGTTCGGGGAGATGCGGGTGCGGGCATCACCATACTTCCCGCGCATGCCCACCGGGATAGCGGCGCCGGCGTGGCCGGTGAGTTTCATGGGCAGTTTGCTGGTGCCCACGATCAACGATTCGTTGGGTTCGGTGAGATGGTGCGCGGCGAAGCCCACGAAGAACACATCGCTGTATCCCAGCACCCCGGCGCTGAAGTCCGCATTGCCGATGGAGCCGCCACGGGGCACGTCATTGGTGTTGTAGATGAAGCCCCGGCGCGGGTCGATCTGGTCGCCGAAGGTGAGCTTGCTCCAGTCGAGCGATTTCTGGAAGTAGGTGGCCTGGAAGCCCACCTTCATGGAGAACTTGCGCGAAATGGCCTGCTGGTAGGAGTAGATGCCACTGACCGTGGTGGTGTTGAGGGTGCCCTTGCCGGCCTGGTCGTGGGTGACCAACAGACCAAGGCCGCCCATCATGCCATCCACATGCTGGTCGTAGCTGGCGCTGGTGGTGACGAAGGTCCCCGTGAGCGCCGGCCATTGGTTGCGGTAGTTCATCACCACCCGCGGGCAACGGGCGGTGCCCGCGAACGCGGGATTCAGGTACAAGGGATTGGCGTAGAACTGCGTGAACTGCGGATCCTGAGCACCCGCGTGCAGGCCAACGATCACCCCCAGTGCAAGGCCCATGGCCGCACGCCGAATGGTCCATTCCATCATGCTCTCGATCGATCTAGGCTATGGAGCCAGCGCCAAGTATACGGATCCCCCTGCATAACGGTTGCCCCGAAGGTCTTGGCAATAAGGGCGATCCAAGACCGTTCGTCGGGTGTTCCAATTACGCAAGGGCCGAAGGTAGTACTTTGGCCCGAACTGTTGATAACCTGTTCATCCCTGTTCATGACGCGCCCTCGGTACCTCGTCGCTGCCGTTCTCCTCGTCGTTCTTCTGATCCACATTCCCACCATGGGCCAGGTGGGTGTGGATCGCGTGCTCCAATGGACATCCATGCTTGTGGAAGCCACCCCGCAGGTCAGAGGGCAGGCCGCACCGATGGACCAACAACGCACGCCCCAAGGGGAGCTTGTCCAACCTTCTACTTTCCAAGGCGCCTTCATCGACCGTGCGCGTGGCGAATTGCCCTTCCATCAGGAGACCCTGCCCTTGCGCATGGGTGCCACGGGCTTTACCGCCCACCTGAGCAACGCCCAGTATGCGCAACTCACCATGGCCGAACGCGGCCAATGGCCCACGCTCGACACCATCGGCAGCGCCCCCGAGGTGCTCACCCACTTGGGTTGGTACCGCAAGCGCCCCCAAGCCATGGTCAGCATCCTGCCGTTCCGGCGCGACCCGGCCACAGGCCGCTTGGAGAAGTTGGTCTCCTTCCGGCTGGACATCGTGGAGCAGGTGGGCATGGCAAAGGACGGCGTGGCGAAGGCCTACCCCGAGACCTCCAGGCTGGCCGCAGGGGACTGGTATCGCTTCACTGTGCATCGTGACGGGGTGTACCGGCTCACCTATGAATTCCTGAACAGCCTGGGGCTGAATGTGAACGGCCTGGCATCGGACCAGATCAACGTCTATGGCAACCACTTCGGCATGCTGCCTTTCCAGAACAACGTGGATCGGCCAACGGACCTGCTGCTGAACGCGATCGAGGTGGTGGACGGTGGTGATGGGGTATTCGGTCCTGGAGACCATATCCTGTTCTATGCCTCGGGACCGAATCGATGGGACCTGAAGAACGGCCGCTTCGAGCACACCAAGAACGTCTACAGCGATTCGGCCAGCTACTTCATCGGCATTGGTATCGACCCGCCCAAGCGCATCACCACGGTACCACTCGCCAATGAAGCGCCCACACGCACGGTGACCAACTTTGATGACCGGCAGTTCATTGAACGCGACCTGGTGAATCTGCTCAAGTCCGGCCGCACCTTCTTCGGTGAGCATTTCGACGTGGTCACCACCTACAATTTCAGTTTCGAGACCCCTTTCCTGGAGCCGGGCGCGGAGGCCACGCTCATCGTCAATGGGGCGGCACGCACGATCGGGCAGCAGAACATCAGTTCATTCACCATTACCTCCGGTGGTGCCCTCAACAACACCTTCAACGTGCAGGGCGTGCCGGAACAATACACGTCACTTTTCGCGCGTCCCTTCAATCAGTTGATGACCTTGTCGCCATCGGGCGGCACAGTGCCCGTGTCGATGACCTTCAACAAGTTCAATCCGATCACCTCGGTGGCCTGGTTGAACTTCCTGTCCTTGAATTGCCGGAGGGAGCTGCGCATGATCGGCGACCAACTCGCGTTCCGCGACCTGGCGTCGGTGGGAACCGGGGAGATCGCTGAGTTCGTGGTGCAGCAGGCGCAGGCGGTGCATCGCATCTGGGAGATCGGCGACCCGGTGAACGTACGTACCCTGCCCTTCATCCTCGAAGGCCAGAATGCCATCTTCAGGCTTCACACCGACACGCTTCGTGAGTTCATCGCCTTCCGTGATGCGGGCTATCTCACGCCGGTGGGGCGTGGTGCCGTAACCAACCAGGACCTGCACGCCACAGCACTGCCCACCGACCTGGTCATCGTGTGCCCGCCCATCTTCATGGCGCAGGCGCAGCGCCTGGCCCAGCGCCGGGTGGACGACGGGTTCAATGTGCGCATCGCGACCCCGCAACAGGTCTTCAACGAATTCAGTTCGGGCGCCCGCGACGCCACGGCGATCAAGCGCTACATGCGGATGCTTTACGATCGCGCCGGCACGGACGAGGAGTTGATGCCGCGCTACCTGCTGCTCTTCGGTGATGGCTCATACAACAACATCTCACTGGCCGAGAGCAACCAGAATTTCGTTCCCAGCTACCAGACCGAGAACTCCACACTGCCCACACAGACTTACACCTCGGACGACTATTTCGGCCTGCTGGATGCCAATGAGGGGGAGTTCTCCGGCGACCTGGTGGATATCGGCATCGGTCGGCTGCCCGTGCATACCGCCCAGCAGGCACGCGAGGTGGTGGACAAGATCCTGGACCATGACCGCCTGCTGATGCTGAGCGCCACCGGCGACGTCTGCTCCACCACCGGCGATGGTGGCATGGCCGACTGGCGCTCCCAGGTGCTCTTCGTCAGCGACGACCAGACCGGCGATTCCTTCGAAGGCTGGATACACATGTCGCAGAGCAACATCCTCGCCACCCGGGTGGAAACCGAGCACCCCTGCTTCAATGTGGACAAGATCCTGCTGGACGCCTACCAGCAGATCAGCACCCCCGGCGGCCAGCGCTACCCCCAGGCCAATACGGACATCCGCGAGAAGGTGCAGAAAGGCGTGCTGCTGGTGAATTACATCGGCCACGGTGGTGAGGTGGGTTGGGCGCACGAACGGATCCTGGACATCAGCACCATACTGGGTTGGACAAACCGCGACCGGCTGCCCCTGTTCATGACCGCCACCTGTGAGTTCTCCCGTTGGGATGATCCGGGGCGCACCAGTGCTGGCGAGTATGTACTGCTCAACCCCGGCGGTGGGGGCATCGGCCTGATGAGCACCACGCGCCTGGCCTTCGCTGGGGAGAATTTCGCCTTGGGCCAGAAATTCTACGACCATGTGTTCAACAAGGTCGGCCCGGATGGAAGGCCCCAGATGCTGGGCGACATTTACCGCGAGACCAAGCGCGCCATCTCCACGGCCAGCCCCAACAGCGTGAACCACCGCAACTTCTCCCTCTTGGGCGACCCCAGCCAGCGCCTGGCCATGCCCCGGCTGGACGCTCGTATCACCGCCATTACCGATACGATGGGGAACACCTTGGATACGCTGAAAGCCTTGAGCACGGTGCGCATCCGGGGCTTCATCGACGATGGCGGCGGACAACCGCTGGCAGGCTTCAACGGTCTGGTGATCCCCACCGTGTACGACAAGGAACTGCAACAGGCCACCCTGGCGAACGATGGCGGTCAGCCCTATGATTTCAAGATCCGCAAGAACATCATCTACCGGGGCAAGGCCTCCGTGACCAATGGCGAGTTCAACTTCACCTTCGTGGTACCCAAGGACATCAACTACGCTTTCGGCACCGGGCGTGTCAGCTGCTATGCCGAAAGCTGGGACCAGAACGCCTGCGGGTACGACAACGACCCCATCGTGGGAGGCACCGCCAGCGACGTGGCCGAGGATGCGGAAGGGCCACGCATCGACCTGTACATGAATGATGACCGTTTCGTGCGCGGGGGCATGACCGATGAGAGTCCTTTGCTTTTCGCCAAGCTCTTCGATGACAATGGCATCAACACGGTGGGCAGCAGCATTGGCCACGACCTGCTGGCCACCCTCAACGAGAACAGCGAGCAGGCCATCGTGCTCAACGACCTCTATGAGGCCGACCTGGACACCTACAAGAGCGGTACGGTGCGGTATCGCTTCAAGGACCTTGCTGATGGTCCCCACACCCTGCACCTGAAGGCCTGGGACGTGTTCAACAACAGCAGCGAGGCCACCACGGAGTTCGTTGTGGCGCCCTCCGCGGAATTGGCCCTGGCCCATGTGCTCAACTATCCGAACCCCTTCACCACCTACACGGAGTTCTTCTTCGAGCACAACCGGCCCTGCACCACCTTGCAGGTGCAGGTACAGGTCTTCACCGTGGCGGGCAGGCTGGTGAAGACCATCAGCCGCCAACTGGCCTGCGAGGGCTACCGCATCGAAGGTCTGCCTTGGGACGGCCGGGACGACTTCGGCGACAAGCTGGGCCGGGGCGTCTATGTGTACCGGGTGGGCGTCGTCACCCCGGAAGGCGAGCGTGCCGAGAAGTTCGAGAAGCTCGTGATCCTGCGCTGATACGCACAATAAACCCCTGTCCCGCCGCGTATATTTGCGGCCCTTTCCGGCCCGAACCCTTCGCTGATGCTTGCTTTACGACCCCTGGCGCCCCTGTTGCTCGTGCTTGTTCTGTGGACCTCGGCTTCCGTTGTTCACGCCCAGCCCTGCGACCCCCAGTTCCAGGCCGCGGGCCAGCAGTGCGGCGATCAATTGAACACCATCACCACGGCGGTCCCCTTCCTCATCATTTCCCCTGATTCGCGGGCCGGTGGCATGGGTGATGCCGGCGTGGCCGTTTCGCCCGATGCCAATGCCATCCACTGGAACCCCGCCAAACTGGCCTTCGCCGAGAATGACGGGGAGTTCTTCATGAGCTACAGCCCTTGGCTGCGCAATCTGGTGCCCGACATGAGCCTGGCCTACCTGGCGGGCTACAAGCGCCTGAGCAACAAGCGCAGCGCCGTGGGCGGCTCGCTCCGCTATTTCAACCTGGGCAGCATCCTGTTCACCGATATCAATGGGGCCACCATCCGGGACTTCAAGCCGGCCGAGTTCGCCGTGGACCTGGCCTTCGCCCAGCAGTTCAGCGATCGCGTCTCCGGTGGTGTGGCCATCCGCTACGTCAACAGCAACCTCACCGGCGGCATCAGCGTGCAGGGCGCCAATTCCAAAGCGGGCCAGAGCGTGGCGGCCGATGTGAGCGCCTACTACGTGAATGATGAGATGCAAGTGAGCGGGCGCGATGCCACCCTGGCCTTCGGGATCAACATCTCGAACATCGGCGCCAAGATGTCCTACACGGAGACCGCCGCGCAGGACTTCATCCCCATCAACCTGCGTCTGGGCCCCAGCTTCAAACTGGACCTCGACGAGTACAACAGCATCACCTTCGCCTTCGATGTGAACAAGCTGCTGGTGCCCACCCCGCCGGTGTACCTGCTGGATGAGAATGGCGCCGTGGTGATCGACCCCGTGACCGGCCGGCCCGCGGTGGCCAGCGGCGTGGACCCCACCGTGGGTGTGGCGGCCGGCATGTTCGGTTCCTTCTCCGACGCCCCGGGCGTGGTCTACTACGATGACAACGGCAACCTCCTGATCGAATCGGGCAGCCGCTTCCGCGAGGAGATGCGCGAGATCAACCTGGCCGGTGGTTTTGAGTATTGGTACGCGGACCAATTCGCTTTCCGCACCGGCTATTTCTGGGAGCACTATACCAAGGGCAACCGCAAGTACTTCACCATCGGGGCGGGGGTGCGCTACAACATCTTCTCGCTCGATCTGAGCTACCTGATCGCCAACATGCAGCGCAGTCCGCTGGCCAACACGCTGCGCTTCACCCTGGGCTTCCGTTTCGACGGGAAGGGACCCAAGAAGAAGCCTTCGGAGGGATGACCGACTTCCGCGTCGGTTTCGGCTACGACACGCATCGGCTGGCCGACGGCCGGGAACTTTGGATCGGGGGGATCCGCATTCCGCACCACCAAGGACTTCTGGGCCACTCCGATGCCGATGTGCTGTTGCATGCCTTGTGCGATGCGCTGCTGGGAGCCGTGGCCATGGGCGACATAGGCCAGCACTTCCCCGACACCGATCCCGCTTGGAAAGGCGCTGACAGCAAGCTGCTGCTGAAGGCCGTGGTGGACAAGCTCGGCGCGGTCGGCTGGCGCGTCGGCAACGTGGACTGCACGCTGGTGATGGAGCGCCCGAAGATCATGCCCCATGTGCCGGCCATGCGCGCGGCCATCGCGCCCATCCTGGGTGTGGGCGATGATGCCGTGGGGATCAAGGCCACCACCAACGAGAAGATCGGATTCGTGGGCCGCGAGGAAGGCGCCTGCGCCTATGCCATCGCGCTCGTGCACCGCGCCTGAACGCGCTCCGCTCAGTCATCCCCGTCGTCGCGGGGCGCGTCCATGAAGGAGCCGTGGTCCTGCTCGTCCTCGTAATAGAACACACGCATCTGGGCCGTGTCGCGCAGCAGATCGATCCGGCCCACCTCCACGCGTGAGACCTTAACCCCGAGCCGCTGCTGCAGGTCCTGGAAGAGCTGCGCGCGGTTCGCCGGCTTGATCAGGTCGATGCGCTCGTAGATCAGCTGCTTCATGGCCTCATGCCGCGTGAGCCAGAGATGCTCCAGCGCGAAGGTCACCAGCAGGATCATGCCATCGGTGAACAGCAGTTCGGCCAGGCTCACCTTCTTGCTCGCGAGTGAATTGATCACCGCGATGGTGATCACCGCGAACAGGTAGGTCATGTCCTTGATGGAGATCTGCTCGGTGCGGTAGCGCAGCACGCCGAAGATGGCGAACAGGCCGAAGGCGAAGCCGATGCTGAGTTTCACGCTGTTCAGCAGCACGCACAGGAAGAAGATGAGCACATTGAACAGGAAGTAGGTGAAGAGGTAGTCCTTCTTCCGGTGGATGGGGTAATAGATGAGCCGGATGAGGATGAACAGCACCGTGATGTTGATGCCGAACTTGAAGAGCAGCTCCCACATGTCGGGGTGGAAGAGCGGCATGCCGAATACTTTCATCTGCTGGTCCCTTGTTGGTCAGGCCGCCTGCCGGATGCGCTCCAGCATCCGCAGCACGGGTTTGAAAGCGTTGTGTTTCACGGGTCGGTGCAACATCAGCATCCCCACGCAATACTTGCTCATGCCGGCCGGCCGGATGCCCATGTCGCGCATGATGCGGGCAAAGGTGGAGCGCCGGTCGATGCGCTCCTGCTTCAATTCGGCCACGACGATGCCGCCCAGTGGACTTTCGCCATCCGGGCCTGAGAAGCGCAGGTCCAGGTCCATGGTGAGGCGCTCCGGCAGCCGCTTGTGCACGAAGGTGTAGCGCGTGAAGTGGTTCCACAGCGAGGGCACCAGCACTTCCTGGCCACCGTTGGCACTAGCCACGAAACTGGCTTGTTCCGGGCTCAGGGTATCGGGGATGGACTTCACCAGCATGCGCACCTTGTCCGTGCGTCCGCGCCCGGTCTTGCGTTTCACCTCCAGGTAGACCAGTCCGCTGCCCACGTATTCGCGGAAGCGCACCTTGCTCCGCAGCGTGCGGCTGTTGTGGTGGTCGCGGTAGTGGCGCAGGTCAGGCGTATCCAGGTAGAGACTCCGGTAGGCCGTGCCCCGCACGCCACCCACTTCCAGGATGCGGTACTCGTCCAACATGCGCTCGAGCACGGCGGCCAACTGTTCCTGGCCGAAGACATACTTCGTGTCGTTGCGGTCCTGCAGTTTCACACCATCCATTTCCGCCAGGGAGATGGGGGCGAAGCGTGCTATGGCGGGCAGCGGCGTGTTCACGGAACTGGTCAGGGGGTCAAACTTAGCCAACGGCCCCGTAGGACGAGGGCGGCGAACCGTGGTTCGATCGGGCGGGTCTACTTTTGGCGCATTCCCCGGCACATGGCGAAAGAGGAGCGATTCGAGGTACGATGCACGGTCACCGAACTTGACGAGCTGTCCGCAGGCGACCGCGAGCTCGTGCAACGCGCCGGCCAGGCCGCCTTGGGTGCCTACGCCCGATACTCGCACTTCCGCGTGGGTGCGGCGTTGCGGCTTCACAGTGGCGAGATCGTGGCTGGCAGCAACCAGGAGAACGCCTCCTTTCCGGCAGGCATCTGCGCCGAACGCACCGCCCTGCATGCCGCCATGGCAGCGCATCCACAGGGCTTGGTGGAGGCCATGGCCATCGTGGTACCCGATGCGCCGCAGGGCCGCCCCGTGTCCCCTTGCGGCATTTGCCGCCAAGCCCTGGCGGAGCAGGAGTCCAGACAGCATGGTCCTGTGCGCTTGATCATGGCCGCACAAAATGGCCCGATCCACGTGTTGGAGCGAGCGGGCGACCTCCTGCCTTGGTCCTTCGACGCCTCCTTCCTGAAGTCATAGCCACCGTGGGACCACAAGGGGCCGGGCTATATTTGCCCACCCCGCCGGAACCGCGACTTTCCCGGCGCCATCCAAGCCCTACATGAGCACCAAGACCGCCACGGCCAAGACGGGATCGAAGAAGCCGGACGGCCGCGCCCAAGACCGTTCCTTCGGCAAGGACACCTACCTGCGCTGGTTCAAGGACATGATCCTCATGCGCCGCTTCGAGGAGAAGTGCGGTCAACTCTACACCATGCAGAAGTTCGGTGGATTCTGCCACCTCTACATCGGGCAGGAGGCCGTGCTGGCCGGCATGGTCACCGCCATCCGGCCATCGGACCGCATCATCACCGGCTATCGCGACCATTGCCACCCGCTCGCCCTGGGCGAATCGCCGAACCATGTGATGGCCGAACTCTATGGCAAGATCACCGGTACCAGCAAGGGCAAGGGCGGCAGTATGCACTACTTCGACAAGGCCCGCAACCTCTTCGGCGGCCACGGCATCGTCGGCGGGCAGATCGGCCTGGGCGCCGGTATCGCTTTCGCCGACAAATACCGCGGCGAGGACCATGTCACCCTCTGCATGATGGGCGACGGTGCTGTGCGCCAGGGCATCCTGCATGAGACCTTCAACATGGCCATGACCTGGAAGCTCCCGGTCATTTTCATCATCGAGAACAACAACTACGCGATGGGCACCAGCGTGGAGCGCACCAGCAACGTGCACGACCTCAGCACCATCGGCGAGAGCTACGACATGCCCGGCCGCTCGGTGAACGGCATGCGCTGCGAGGATGTGCATCTCGCCATCGCCGAGGCCTGTGAGCATGTGCGCGCCGGGAACGGTCCTGTCCTGCTGGACATCCGCACCTACCGCTACAAGGGTCACAGCATGAGCGACCCCCAGAAGTACCGCACCAAGGAAGAGGTTGAGAGCTACAAGCAGCAGGACCCCATCGAGCAGGTGCGTGCAGCGCTGATGGAGAACAAATGGGCCACGGAGAAGGAGCTCGACGCCATCGACGCCGACGCGAAAAAAGCTGTGGAAGCCTCTGTGAAGTTCGCCGAGGAAAGCCCCGCACCGCCGGAAGAGGAACTCCACATCGACGTGTACAAGCAGGGTGATTACCCTTTTCTGAAGGACTGACCACGACCCAGCTTCCAGACCATGGCCGAGATCGTACGCATGCCCAAGTTGAGCGACACCATGACCGAAGGGGTGGTGAGCGCCTGGCACAAGAAGGTGGGAGATACCGTGAAGAGCGGTGAGGTGCTCGCCGACATCGAGACCGACAAGGCCACCATGGAGTTCGAAAGCTTCACCGATGGCGTGTTGCTGCATATCGGTGTGCAGGCCGGCAAGGCCGCTCCGGTGGACAGCGTGCTGGCCGTGCTGGGGAAGAAGGGCGAGGACATCACCAAGCTGCTGGCTGAAGCCGAGGCGGAAGGAGCGAAGGCGGTGGTGCAGGAGGTGAAGGAGGATAAGGGACCAGTGGAAGAGAAGAAGGAGGGATCCCTTCGATCCGCTCGGGATGACAAGGAGGAGGAAAAGAATGCGCCGGCACCCGCGGCCACAGCGGTCAAAGCACCCGCCGCTAAGCCGCTATTCGGTGGTGCGCCGGCAACGGTCGTGGCACCGGCAACAGGCAATGGCCGTTTGACCGCGAGTCCATTGGCGCGGAGGTTGGCGGAAGAAAAGGGTATCGATCTGGGACGCGTACAGGGCAGTGGCCCCGAGGGCCGCATCACCAAGCGCGACATCGAGAATTTCACCGGGGGCGGCGGCGCCTATCAGGTCGCGCAAGTGGAAGCCTTCGAGGAAGTGGCCGTGAGCCAGATGCGCAAGACCATCGCGCGCCGCCTGGCGGAGAGCAAGTTCAGCGCACCGCACTTCTACCTCACCCTGGAGATCGCCATGGAGCGCGCCATGCAAGTGCGCGAAGCGATCAACAAGCAGATCGCACCGGACAAGATCTCCTACAACGATCTGGTCATCAAGGCCGCCGCGTTGGCGCTGAAGCGGCACCCCAAGGTGAACAGTGCCTGGCTCGGTGACCGCATCCGCTACAACCAGCATGTGCACATCGGTGTGGCCGTAGCGGTGGATGAAGGTCTGCTGGTGCCGGTGGTGCGCTTCGCCGATGGCAAACCCCTGCGCAACATCGCCACCGAGGTGCGCGACTTCGCGAAGAAGGCCAAGGAAAAGAAGCTGCAGCCGCAGGACTGGGAAGGCAACACCTTCACCATCTCCAACCTGGGCATGTATGGCATCGAGGAATTCACCGCCATCATCAATCCGCCCGATGCCTGCATCCTGGCGGTGGGTGGCATCCACGAGAAGCCTGTGGTGCGGGACGGGCGGATCGTGCCGGGCCACACCATGAAGGTGACCCTGAGCTGTGACCACCGTGTGGTGGACGGCGTTACCGGTGCGGAGTTCCTCAACATGTTCAAAACGTTGATGGAGGAACCTGCGCTGATGCTGGGCGTGGGAGCGATCTGAACAGCCGTATCGCCGGGGTTCAAGGCTCAAGCGCTTTCTGCAGCGACCGCATCAATCTATTTCGTTCGCGGCGCTGTCTGGCCATGGCGGCCCGGCGCAGCACGGCTGGCCGGCGTTCGGTCCGGTCCAGGTCTTCCACCACCACCTGGATGTCGTGCCAGTCGCCGAGGTTTTCCTGCAGGCCGTCCAACCGCCCCAACAGATCATTTTGCCGCTCGTCGAGTGGTCCTGTGTCACCCAGGAGACGCAGCGTGTGCCAGGCATTCTTCAGGTGCTTGCGCACCTCGTGCAACTCCTCACCCGGGGCGCCGCGCCGCAGCAGGGTGCGGGCCCGCCGCATCTCCATCGCCACGTAGCGCCGCGCGGCCTTGCGCTCCTGTGTGTGCGTGAGCGCATTGCCCACCGTACCCAGGTGGCGCCGCAGCCGTTGGATGTCGCGAGGTCGCAGGTCGTCCATGGCCTTCCGCATGGCTTTGCCCGCCTTGCGGCCTCGATCGCCGAGATCGGTCACGTAGGGCTCCGCCGAGGTGGGATCGCGCAGCGGCAGCGAGCGCACCACCTTGGCGGAGACCACCGTCTCGCGCTGTTCGCCAGCCATCTTGAAGAGCGCGAGCAACCGGCGCATGGGGCCCTTGGGCGGGCCATCTCCCGGCGCCATCGCCTCGGCAAGCCGCAGCAGACTCCGCAACTTCTTCATGCGTACGCGCAAGCCGTGCACACGCTTCTCGGTGGGCCGCTCGCGTGCCACCCGCAGCGCCTCGCCGAAGCGCTCCAGCAGTTCGCGTCCATGTCCGGCGAGCAGGAAGGCCATCCTGGGCAAGGTAGACGCGTGGTGTGAAGCCCATGTTAACCGTCGTCAGGTGTGGCGCAAGGCGGCGCGTAATTTCCGCCCGCCATGGCGCATGTGCTGGAGACCCCGATCGAGTACCTGAAAGGGGTGGGTCCTCAGCGTGGCGAGTTGCTGCGCAAGGAGCTCGGCATCGGCACCTTCGGCGATCTGCTGTACCACTTCCCATTCCGTTACGTGGACCGCAGCCGCTTCCACCGCGTGGCCGATGTGCGGCCCGATGGCGAGGCGGTGCAATTGCGCGGCGTGCTGGGACCCCTGCGCACGGTGGGCGAAAAGCGCGGCAGGCGGCTCACGGCCACCTTCACCGACGCGAGCGGCGCGGTGGACCTGGTGTGGTTCCAAGGCACCCGCTGGCTGCAGGGGTCGCTGAAGCCGGGCGAGGAGTACATCCTCTATGGCAAACCATCGGTGTTCAAAGGCCAGTTGAATTTCGCGCACCCCGAGTTGGAGAGCGCCGCCGTGTGGGACCAGGGCCTCGAGACGGCGATGCGGCCGGTCTATTCCACCACGGAGAAACTCGGAGCACGAGGGCTCACGGGCCGCGCGCTATGGAAATTGCAGGTGGCGCTCCTGGGGCAGATCGCGGGGCAATTGCCCGAAACGCTCAACGCCGAACTGGTGGAGATGCTGGGTGGCCTGGGGCGCGAGCAGGCCCTGCGGCAGGTGCATGCTCCGCAGGACCCGTCGTTGCTGGAGAAGGCCCGCCGCCGCTTGAAGTTCGAGGAGTTGTTCTTCATCCAGTTGCGCCTGCTGGTGCGCCAGCGCATGTTGCGCGATGGGGTCCACGGCCTGGTCTTCGCCCAGGTGGGCACCTTGCTGAACACCTTCTACAAGGAACACCTGCCTTTCGAACTCACCGGTGCGCAGAAGCGCGTGGTGAAGGAGATCCGCCGCGACCTGGGCAGCGGCCACCAGATGAACCGGCTGGTGCAGGGCGATGTGGGCAGCGGCAAGACGCTCGTGGGCCTGCTCGCCATGCTCATCGCGCTGGACAACGGTTTCCAGAGCGCGCTCATGGCGCCCACGGAGATCCTCGCGCAGCAGCACTTCAACACCCTGACCGGCTTTTTGAAGGACATGCCCATCACGGTGCGCCTGCTCACCGGCAGCACCAAGGCCGCGGAGCGGAAAAGCATCCTGGCGGCATTGCGCTTGGGCGAGGTCCACATCCTGGTGGGCACGCATGCCCTGCTGGAGGACCGTGTGGTGTTCCACAAGCTGGGTCTGGTGGTGATCGATGAGCAGCACCGTTTCGGCGTGGCACAACGCGCCCGGTTGTGGGCGAAGGGCGAGACCCCGCCGCACGTGCTGGTGATGACCGCCACGCCCATCCCACGCACACTGGCGATGACGCTCTATGGCGACCTGGACACCAGTGTGATCGACGAGTTGCCACCAGGCCGCAAGCCCGTTCGGACCGTGCATCGCTTCGATTCGTCGCGCAACGCGGTATTCGCTTTCCTGGAACAGGAGATCGCCAAGGGGCGGCAGGTGTATGTGGTCTACCCTTTGATCGAAGAGTCCGAGAAGACCGATCTGAAGGACGTGATGGACGGCTATGAGAGCCTTTCGCGTCGCTTCCCATTGCCGCGCTACGCCGTGGGCATCGTACATGGCCGTATGGACCAGGCCACGAAGGACTTCGAAATGGCGCGCTTCAAGAAGGGCGAGACGGACATCCTGGTGGCCACCACGGTGATCGAAGTGGGCGTGGACGTGCCCAACGCCAGCGTGATGGTGATCGAGAACGCCGAGCGCTTCGGGCTGAGCCAGCTGCACCAGTTGCGCGGACGCGTGGGGCGCGGCGCCGAGCAGAGCTACTGCATCCTCATGTCGGGCGACAAGCTCGGCGCCGACGCCGGGGCACGCATACAGGCGATGGTCTCCACCAACGACGGCTTCGTGATCGCCGAAAAGGACCTGCGGCTGCGTGGGCCCGGTGACCTGATGGGCACGCAGCAGAGTGGCCTGCCACCCTTGCGCATCGCCGACCTGGTGGAGGACGGTGGCCTGATGCAGCAGGCGCGCGAGGTGGCCCGGCGCATCCTGGAGCAGGACCCCACGCTCACTGACCGTTCGCATGCGGCCATCGCCGGCAACTTGCAGGAGCAATTGCGCAGCGATCGTGTGTGGGGCCGGATCAGCTGATCAGGTGTCCAGCGCGGCGCGGCGGCGGATCTCCTCGGGATCCAGCACATGGGCCAGGCAGCCGGCCGCGATCAGCAACTGCGCCAGACCATAGGTGAGCATCACGCTCCAGGCCGCATGGTCCAACGGCTTCATGAAACGGTTCGTGGCCAGCAGCGCATCGGAGAGGATGAACAGCACGGCCCCGGCCATCACCAGCATGAAGCTTCTTGGAAAGGTGCGGCCGTAGCGGAAGGCAGCGGCGATGCCCATGAGCGTGATGGCCACCACATAGATGATCACCGGCAGGGAAACGCTATCGTCCACCTTGGGCACCAGGTCCAGCGCGAAAAAGAAACCGAAGGCCACCAGCGCGATGGCGATGAGCAGGGGCACCAGCGGACCAGCGCCTGGTCCGGCGTCGGCGATGTTCTGGGCGAAGGCCATGGTGTAACAGAGGTGCGCCATGAGGAAGGCCGCCAACCCGATGAGGAAATAGAACTGGTCCGCGCTCGGCAACATCAGCGCCACATCGCCCGCCAGGGAGAAGAACAGCCCCGCCTGTACCAGCAGGGTGAAGCGGTCGCCCACACGGCGGCTGCTGAAGAAGAACCACGACGAGAGGATCAGCAGCAGCAGCGGCTTGCACAGGTACACCAGCGGACGGATGTCCTGGGTGTCGCCGATGATGGTGCCCAGCAGCGCCAGCCCATAGGCCGCCCCGTTGATGGGGATGTTCTTCCGGATGTCCATGGGGTGCGCGGCCGCCAAGTTAGTCAAGGCCCCGAGCCGCGAGGGTCAATGCGCAGGGGAGACAACGGCCATGGTGCGGGACATCCACCACAAGCCCAGCAGCGAGCCTGCGACCACCACGGCGCTGGTCATCGCTGCCCATGGGAAAGGCAACAGGTCCGTGCTGAAGAGGAGCATGGCGCCCAACGCCAGCACGCGCCCCACCTCCACCGCCATCGGCCATCGACGGCCGTCCATCAACAGGCCCAGGTCCATCACCCACAGCACCACCAGCGCAGCAGTGGCCCACATGCGCACCGGCCCCAGCTCACCTTGGCGGAACAGGAAGAAAGTGGTGACCAACAGCAGCAGCGCGAATTGTGCGACGACATAGCCGCTCACCGTGCGCGGCACCTGGGTGTCGTACTTGCGGTACGTCGCGCGGTCCTTCGCCGTGGGCCCTTGGAAACCGCCCATGTAGGCCGGTCTCCAACCGGGTGGCTTGAGGAAGATCAGCAGTTTGTCCCTCCAGGTGCGCGCCTGTCGTGCCCAGCGGAAGAGGTCCTGGTAGTAGTGGAAGTTCGCCTTCAGCGGGTCCCAGGTGTTCAGGGGCGTGGTGATGCCGTACACGGGTTCCTCCTCCTCCACCTGGAAGGTGCCGAAGAGCTTGTCCCAGATGATCAACGTGCCCGCATGGTTCCGGTCGATGTACTTGGGATCGCTGCCGTGGTGCACGCGGTGGTGGCTGGGCGTGTTGAACAGCCATTCCAGCGGACCCAGTTTGCCAAGCGCCTTGGTGTGTATCCAGAACTGGTACAGCGTGACGAAGGCGCCCACCGTGACGATGGTGAGCGGGTGCACGCCCAGGAAGGCCACGGGCACATAGAACCAGAAGCTGAACAGCCCCTGCCACCAGCTTTGCCGCAGCGCCACGCTCAGGTTGTACTCCTCGCTCTGGTGGTGCACGATGTGCGCGGCCCAGAGGAAGTTCACCTCGTGGCTCAGGCGATGGAACCAGTAGTACAGCAGGTCGATCAGCAGGAACGTGACGACCCACGTGAGGGCCGAGTTCTCCAGGGTGAACAGCCGCCAATGGTCGTACACCGCCAGGTACACGGCGAAGATGCCCGCCTTGGTGAAGGCCCCCACGATCTGCGAGCCGATGCCGCAGCCCATGTTCGCGATGAAATCGTTGAAGCGGTAGACCTTCCGGTTCGTCCATGCGCTCCATGACAGTTCCAGGCCCATGAGCAGGAAGAAGAGCGGAATGGCCAGCGCGATGTAGTCCATGGGAGCAGGGCGAAATTACAAGGGTGTCGATCGCCGATCGACCAGTGACCATGGGCCATTCGGATAACTTCGCCGCCTGCCCGTCACAGGCGGGCGCCCGAGCACCCCATGCGCATCTCCTGGAATTGGCTCAAGCAGTACATCGATAGCGACCTGACCCCGCATGAGGCGGCCGAGGTGCTCACCAGTACCGGCCTCGAAGTGGAGAGCGTGGAGACCTTCGAGCCGTTGAAGGGCATGCTGGCCGGGGTGGTGGTGGGCCAGGTGCTGGAATGCGCCAAGCACCCCGATGCCGACCGCCTGAGCGTGACCGTGGTGGACCTCGGCGGGCAGCAGGCGCAGATCGTGTGCGGCGCTGCCAACGTGGCGGCCGGGCAGAAGGTGCTCGTGGCCACCGTGGGTACCACGCTGCACATGCATGATGGCGGCAGCCTGGTGATCAAGAGGAGCAAGATCCGCGGGGTGGAAAGCCACGGCATGATCTGCGCCGAGGATGAGCTGGGCCTGGGCCAAAGCCACGAAGGCATCCTGGTGCTCGATCCTGGTGCCGCCGTAGGCACACCCGCCGCGGACTACTTGAAGCTCACCAGCGACCATGTGCTGGAGATCGGCCTTACGCCCAACCGCACCGATGCCATGGGCCATGTGGGTGTGGCGCGCGACCTCATCGCCGCGTTGAACCACCGGCGTGGCCTCTCGCTGGAATTGAAGCTGCCGGATGTGTCGGCCTTTGCGCAGGACCACGACGGCGATGCGGTGAAGGTGGAGGTGCAGGCCCCGGTGGCCGCGCCGCGCTATGCCGGGGTCACGCTCACCGATGTGCGCGTGGGCCCTTCGCCACAATGGTTGCAGGACCGCCTGCTGGCCATCGGCCTGAAGCCTATCAACAACGTGGTGGACGCCACCAACTACGTACAGCACGAACTCGCCCAGCCCCTCCACGCCTTCGATGCCGACAGGCTCGCCGGTCGCCGCATCGTGGTGCGCATGGCGAAGGCCGGTGAGTCCTTTGTCACGCTGGATGAGAAGGAGCGCCAACTGGATGCGGGCGACCTGGTGATCGCCGATGCGGAGAAGCCGGCCTGCATCGCGGGTGTCTTCGGCGGTCTGAGGAGCGGTGTTGCTGAAGGCACCACCGCGGTCTTTCTGGAGAGCGCGTGGTTCGATCCGGCGCACATCCGCCGCACGGCGCGCCGCCACAGCCTCAACACCGATGCCTCCTTCCGCTTCGAGCGCGGTGTGGACCCCGATCTTACCGTGTACGCCCTGAAGCGCGCGGCCTTGCTGCTGAAGGATGTGGCCGGTGCGCGTATCGCATCGCCCATCACCGACATCAACGACAAACCACGCACCGCGCGCGAAGTGCCATTGCGCTTCGCCGAGGTGGAACATCTCACCGGTGTGCGTATCGCTGCGGACGACATCGTCCGCATCATGGAGTCGCTCGACTTCCGCATCCGGGAGCGCCATGCGCATGGGCTGCACGTGGTGGTGCCCGCCTACCGCACGGACGTGTACCGCCCTGCGGATGTGATCGAGGAGATCTTGCGCGTCCACGGCTATGACCAGGTGCCGCTGCCGGCGCATCTGATGATGCCGCCGGTGGTCCACGAGGCGCTCACCCTGGAAAGCCTTCGTCAGCAAGGCGCCGCGCACCTCGCCGCGCGTGGCCTTCGTGAGGTGATGACCCCCTCGCTGGTGAACGGCGAACGCTGCGTGAATAGCGGGGTGGCCGCGACGGAAGAACTCGTCACACTCGCCAACCCGCTCAGCTCGGAGTTGGACGTGCTGCGCCCCACCATGCTTTTCGGCATGCTGCAGGCCGTGGCCCATAACCTCAATCGGCAGCAACGCGACCTGGCCTGCTTCGAGCGGGGCCGCACCTATCGCCGCGATGGTGACAAGGTCATCGAAACGGAATCGCTTGGCATCGTGCTCACCGGGCGGCGTTTCGCCGAGAACTGGCGGAGCACAGCACGCAAGGCCGACCTCTTCGATGCGAAGGAGGAGGTGGAAAGCCTGCTGCAGCGGCTGGGCTTGGATACGCTCGCCACTTGGGAGCCGACCGGACATGCCCTGCTTCGCGATGCGCACGCCCTGCGCATCAAAGGCCGCCGCTGTGGCGAACTCGGTGAAGTGGCCAAGCCTGTGCTGAAGACCAGCGATGTATCGCAAGCGGTGTACTATGCCGAGCTTGATGAGGACGCTTTGCTCGAGGCCTGCCGCGCGCAGGAGATCGGCCACATGGAGGTGCCGCGCTTTCCCAGCGTGCGTCGCGACCTGAGCCTGTTGCTCGACGAGGCCGTGCGTTTCGACGCGCTGCGCAAGCTGGCCTTCAATGCCGAACGCAAATTGCTGCAGGATGTCGGGCTTTTCGATGTGTACCAGGGCGACAAGTTGCCCTCCGGCAAGAAGAGCTACGCGCTGAGCTTCATCCTGCAGGACCCTGCCAAGACCCTGACCGACGAACAGGTGGACAAGGCGATGGGCCGCATCCGGCAAGCCTTGGAGCAGGAAGCCGGCGCGGTGGTGCGGAGCTGAACGTCCGCGATCAGTTCGTCTTCGTGCGCCAGCGCGCCACGGCCGCGAGCGCTTCCGCTCTGCCCTTCACAGCCAGCAGTTCCGCGCCGTCCTCCGGGTCGTAGTTCAGCAACCAGGTCACGAGGATCTCCTGCACGCCTTCTGGCAATTGGTCCAGGTCGCCGGCATCGATCGTCCGCAGGGATGGATCGGCCGGCAAGGCCAACAGCTTGTCGTCCCTTTCGCCGGCGTCCAGCAATTCGATGATGCCGATGGGCACCACCCCAAGCACGGTGCCGGCGGGCACTGCGCCGCACAGTACGAAGACATCCAGCGCATCGCCGTCGCCGCCATCGTCAGCGTCCATCAGGGTTCCGGGGATGAAGCCGTAGTTGGCGGGGTAGGGCAGGAAGCGGATCAGCCGGGGCTTGCCATTCCGGTGCGAGATCGGGAAGGTGCCGGTCGCGGGATCGTACTCGCGCTTCTCCACGGTCCCTGCGGGGATCTCGATCACCGCGTTGAGCGGTCCGGGGGCGGGTTCCGCCACAAGTGTCTCCGGGGTCCTCATTTCCACACTTTCCTTGTCCTCTTCATGATGCACGCATCCCAAGGATATGCACATCACCAGGATGGCCAGGCGTTCCATGTGCGAAAGATCGGCGGCGGGCGGGTATGGCCGGGAATTTTCTCCGGTTCAGGCCAGCGCGCTGTCGATCAGCCCATCGTCCGCCTCGTTGGGCAGGGTCACTTTCAGCAGTGGCGTGCGCTTCATCTCCTGCTCGATGCTCCATACCGCATTGGGGTTCCTGGCCCAGGCACGGCGCGCGATGCCGTTGTTCACGTCCCAGTGCAGCATGCTCCTCAGCCTGCGCTCGCTGTCGGCGCTGCCGTCGAGCACCAGGCCGAAACCGCCGTTGATCACTTCGCCCCAGCCCACGCCGCCGCCATTGTGCAGACTGACCCAGGTGGCGCCGCGGAAACCGTCGCCCACGAAGTTGTGCACGGCCATGTCGGCCGTGAAGCGGCTGCCGTCGCGGATGTTGGCGGTCTCGCGGTAGGGACTGTCGGTGCCGCTCACATCGTGGTGGTCGCGGCCCAATACGATGGGTGCGCCGATCTCACCGCGCTTGATGGCCGCGTTGAAGGCTTCCGCGATGCGTATGCGGCCCTCGCTGTCGGCATAGAGGATGCGCGCCTGGCTGCCCACCACCAGCCTGTTCTCCTGCGCGCTGCGGATCCAGTGCAGGTTGTCGGCGATCTGCTGGCCGATCTCGGGCGGCGCTGCTTTCAGCATGTCCTGGAGCACATCACCCGCGATGCGGTCGCTGGTGGCCAGGTCCTTCGGATCGCCACTGGTACACACCCAACGGAAGGGCCCGAAGCCGTGGTCGAAGCACATCGGCCCCATGATATCCTCCACATAGCTGGGGTAACGGAACTCCTCGCCATGCCTTCCACCGATGTCCGCCCCCGCGCGCTTGCTCTCCAGCAGGAAGGCGTTGCCGTAGTCGAAGAAGTACATGCCACGCTCAGCGAGGGTGTTTATCGCCGCCACTTGGCGCTTCAGGCTTTCCCGCACCCGCTGTTTGAAGGCTTCAGGATCCTTCACCATGAGTGCGTTGCTCTCCTCGTAGCTGAGGCCCACGGGATAGTAGCCGCCTGCCCACGGGTTGTGCAAACTGGTCTGGTCACTGCCCAGGTCCACGTGCACCTCGCGCGCAGCGAGGCGTTCCCACAGGTCCACGATGTTGCCGAGGTAGGCGATGCTGTGTGCTTCGCCCTTCCCCTGCCAGGCACGCGCGGCATCGATGCACGCGTCCACGTCCGTGATCACCTCATCCACCCAGCCCTGGCTGTGGCGCTTGTGCGCAGCGGTGGCATTCACCTCCGCGCAGATGGTGACCACCCCCGCGATGTTGCCCGCCTTGGGCTGGGCACCGCTCATGCCGCCAAGGCCGGCGGTCACGAACAGTTTGCCCGTGGTGCCGGGTGATGCCTTGATCATGCGGCAGGCGTTCAGCACGGTGATGGTGGTGCCATGCACGATGCCCTGCGGACCGATGTACATGTAGCTGCCGGCGGTCATTTGACCATACTGCGTCACGCCCAGGGCATTGTATCGCTCCCAGTCGTCCGGCTTGCTGTAGTTGGGGATCATCATCCCATTGGTCACCACCACACGCGGCGCGTCGCGGTGGCTGGGGAAGAGGCCCAAAGGGTGGCCGCTGTACACCACCAGCGTCTGCTCGTCGGTCATCTCCGAGAGGTACTTCATGCACAGCCGGTACTGGGCCCAGTTCTGCAACACCGCGCCATTGCCGCCGTAGGTGATCAACTCGTGGGGATGCTGGGCCACGGCGGGATCCAGGTTGTTCTGGACCATCAGCATGATGGCCGCCGCCTGCCAGCATTTAGCAGGGTACTGATCGATCGGCCGGGCGTACATCGGGTGCTCCGGTCGCAGGCGGTACATGTAGATGCGGCCGTGCTCCTTCAGTTCGGCGGCGAATTCCGGGGCAAGCACGGCATGGTGCTTCTGATGGAAGTAGCGAAGGGCATTGCGCAAGGCCAGCTTCTTCTCTTCACCGGAGAGGATGTCCTTGCGTTTGGGCGCATGGCTCACGCCGGGGTCGAACGCCTGCGCTGGCGGAAGGACATCGGGGATGCCTTCGCGGATGGTGCGCTGGAAAAGGTCGAGGTCTTGGGAAGTGGCGGTGGTCATGGGTCGGGGGATCGCCGTCCGCAGGCGATGGGCCACGAAGATCGCCCTTGCTGCGCCAAGGCCGGTCAGCCCTGCTTCCGCTTGGCCTTGAAGCCATAGGGGCAATGCCGGCAACCGCTCTGGCAGCAATAGCCCCGCTTCAGGTGGTATCGCTCGGTGAAGACCAGGTAGCCTTCCGGGCTGAAATAGTAGTCGCCCTCCTCCAACCCGAGCCGTTGCAGGCGTTCCGCCCGCTGACGCAGACCCTGTCCATCCATGGTTTCTTCCCCTTCCTTGTCCACCGCGTGGAACATCCCGGGCTACCAAAGGGTTCGGGAGGCGGCCCGAAGTTTCCCAAGGACCCCATGCCGGTACCGCCTCCCGGCACGTTCTTTTCACACAGGGCCGTGGGATCCTTGGTGGATGGATCGTGGAGAACCCCTTGGAAGCCCCGGTAGGTTTGCGGGTCATGGCCAGAACGCACGGTATGCCAGGGTCTGTGGAAATGTTGAAAACCCTCCTGCTGGGGCTGGGTTTCGGCCTGGCCGGAGGTGTGCATGCAGGCGACCCGCCGCACGAGAAGCGTTTCACGGCCGAGGAATACATCCAGCAATGGAAGGCGGTGGCCGTTCGCAAGATGAAGGAGCATGGCATCCCGGCCAGCATCACCCTGGCCCAGGGGCTGCTGGAGAGTGGCAACGGCAACAGCAAACTGGCGCGCGATGCCAACAACCACTTCGGCATCAAGTGCACCAGCGACTGGACCGGTGGCAAGACCTACCACGATGATGACGCCAAGGGGGAGTGCTTCCGCAAGTACAAGAACGCCGAGCAGAGCTATGAGGACCACGCCAAGTTCCTCCAACGGCCGCGCTATTCGGCCTTGTTCGAGCTGCCTTCCACCGATTACAAGGGCTGGGCGCACGGGCTGAAGCGGGCGGGCTACGCCACCGACCCCAGCTACGCCTCCAAGCTCATCAACCTCATTGAGCGGCACGAGCTCCACAAGCTGGACCAAGGCGTGGATGTGGCCTACAAGGCTCCCGGCCGCAGCGATCCCAAGCCCGCACCACAGCGTCAGGGCCGCAGACCGGCCATCGATGGTGGCGCGGTCACCATCGGCGGCGGCAGGCCGGTGGAGGTCTTCGAGGGCCGTATCAAATACGTGCGAGCCAAGCAGGGTGACACGTTCCGCTCCGTCGCCCGCGAACTGGAGATGACCCACGGCATGCTGGCCCGCTGGAACGACCTGGACAAGGAAGCGGCGCTGAGCGAAGGCCAGCGCATCTACACGCAGCCCAAGCGCAACGCCTCCAGGACCGCCGCCAGCCACACCGCCCGCGAAGGCGAAAGCCTATGGAGCGTGAGTCAGGAGTATGGCGTGAAGCTGGACAAGCTGGCCAGATACAACGGCCTGGACCGTGGCACCCGCCTGAGTGCCGGGCAGGAGGTGCACCTCCGCAAGCCGAAGCGCTAACCGGCCTGCCGCCCCGTCACCCTGTGCGCCATCACTCCGGCGATGCTCCGCGCCCGCTGCTTGGCCTCCTCGGCCTTGGGCCCTTGGAACAGGTCATCCACGGTGCGTTCCCAGAGGGCCAGCCATCGATCGAAATGCGCCGGCAGCATGGGCATGCGCTGGTGCAGCCGCATATGGGCGGTCATGGGGTCGCCTTGGTAGTCGCGTTCGCCCAGGATCACCATGCACCAGAAGGCGGTGATGAGCGGGATGTGGTGACCCCAGTCCACATCGACGAAGAAGTGACCGATCTCCTTGTCCGGCCGGGCTGAATCGTAGAAGGCCATGACCAAGGCCTGCACATCCTCACGTGTGTTGATGTCCCGTGGCTTCGGCATGCCCGCCAAGTTCATGATGCGGGCCTTCCCCTGAACTGACGCCCGTCAATCGTTCTCGCCGGTGAAGCGTGCCACTTCATCCTTGGTGCCGAAGAGCACGAGTATGTCGCCCTTCTGTGGGGCGAAGTCGGGGTCCATCACCCCCAGGGCACCCAGCTTGATGGAGCGGCGGCCCATGAAACTCTTCTCACTCTCCTTGCGCAGCACGGTCACCAGGCCCAACTGGCGTTTGGTGAGCTCCGTGATGCCGTTGAGCGGTTTGCCCACGAAACGGTCGGGCACCACGATCTCCGCGATGGTGAAGCCGCCGGGCAGCTCGAACTGGTCCACCAAACGGCGCAAATTCAGCTTGCGCGCCAGGCCCTCGGCGGCCTTTTCCTCGGGGTGCATGATCTCGGTGACGCCCATGGAGTTGAGCACCATCTCGTGCAGCGGGGTGATGGCGCGGCTGATGATGCGCTTCACCTTCAGGTTCACCAGCAGGGCGGTGGTCATGATGTTGGCGCCCTCGTTCTCGCCGATGGCCACCACGGCCACGTCCACATCACTCAGCGGCAGGGTGCTCATGGCCACGGGGTCGTCGCTCTCCAGGCACACGGCGTAGCTCACCTCGCTCTTCACGCCCTCCACCTTGGTCATGTCATGGTCTATGGCGATCACCTCGTGGCCCATCTGGGTGAGCTTCACGGAGAGCGAGCGGCCGAAATTGCCCAATCCGAATACGGCGATCTTCATGGTGGGGTCAGTTGATCTGGATGTCCTCTTTGGGGTAACGGTAGCTGGCGATGGTGACCTGCCGCAGGATGCCCACCAACAAAGTAAGAGCGCTCACACGGCCGATGTACATGATCACCACCATCACCAAGCGGGTGGTATCACCCAACTCAGCGGTGATGCCCATGCTCTGCCCCACGGTGCTGAAGGCGCTGAAGCACTCATAGGCGATCGGCAGCAGGGCAAGATCCGGTTCCAGTGAGGCCACGATGCTCACCGAAAGACCGAGGAAGACCAGTGAGAGCACAATGGTGGCGAAGGCGCGCCGCACGGTGAGGTTGCTGATCTCCCGCCCCATGAACTCGATGCGCCGTCGCCCGCGCGCCGTGGCGAAGATGTTGAGCGTGGCGATGGCGAAAGTGGTGGTCTTGATGCCACCGGCCGTGCTGCCCGGCGAACCACCGATGTACATCATCAGCAGGGTGAGCATGACCACCGGGATGCTCACCACGCTCCAGTCGATCACGTTGAAGCCGGCCGTGCGCGAGGCGGCGCTGGTGAAGAAGGACACGGTGAAGCGGCCGAACCAGGTGGGGTGGTCGGCCAGGGTGCGGTTCCACTCGCCCACCAGGAAGGTGAGCGTGCCCAGGATGAGCAGGGCCGCAGTGGTGATGAGCACGAGACGGCTGCTGATAGTGACCACACGCGGAAAACGCTGGCAGGGCTTGCCGGTGAACAGGCGCTTGATGCGTTCCACGATCCAAAAGCGCACGTATCGGCTGAAGTTGAAGATGATGCCGAAGCCCAGCCCACCGAAGATGATGAGGAAGGCCATGACCCATTGCAGCGGGTAGTTGAAGCGCAACGAGTCGGTGTACATGCCTGCTTCCCAGGTGCTGAAGCCCGCATTGTTGAAGGCCGACACGGAATGGAACACGGCGAAGAAAATGCGCTCGCCGATGTCGGGGAATGCTTCGGGAGGCAACATGGTATAGAAGAACGCGGCACCCAGCGCTTCCACACCCAGCGTGAAGAGGATCACCTGGATGATGAAGCCGCGCGCGCTGCCCAGTGTGGTCTGTGCGATGTCGCGGATGCGCAGCTGTTCCTCCAAGGAGGTGCGCCCCTTGAAGAAGAAGGCGAAGAAACTGGTGAAGGTCATCACGCCCAGGCCGCCCACCTGGAAGAGCAAGAGCAGCACCCACTGTCCGCTGTAGGTAAGGTCTTTGGACACGTTGATGGTGGAGAGACCCGTGACGCAGACCGCCGAGGTGGCGGTGAACAGCGCATCCACCATGGACAATGGACGGGTGGATGAATTGGGCAGCATGAACAGCGCGGTACCAATGGCGATGAGAATGAAGAAGCTGGCGGCGAAAAGCAGCGCCGGATTGAAGAGACGTGTATTGCGCCCGATCTCCAGGCGGCTCAGTTCGATGAAACTGAACACCAGCAGGAAGACCAGGTAGGGCCAGTGTTGGTCATCCGGCCAGATGGCGTAGTTCAGCGGGCGCGATGCGATCATGACCAACGCACCGGCGAACCAGAGGACCTCAGCCTTGCGTTGGGGATCGCCGCGAAGGTTCGCGCGCAAGAGGCTGCCCAGCGTGACGAAGGCGGCGAAGCAGACCAGGCCATAGGCGAGCTGGTCGATGAGCACGTCCCGTGCGGCATCACGCTGGAAGCCGAACTCGAGCAGGATGAGGAAGAAGGTCAGGAAGATGGCCGTGATGCGGGCCAGGCCGACCACTTCCCTGCGCAACGCCGTTCGTAGGAGCGTCTGTTTCATCGTGCCGGGCCGATCGCCGGCCCTGGCGGATAGGAAGGGCGCAAATCTAGGGGGCGATCGGTGCCTGCCATGTTGCTTGCTATGGCTTGCTGAGACCGGGTGCGCGATGTGCGGTGACCATGCCGTCGCGGGTCACGGTGATGGCTTCCGGCTGTCCGTCAAGGTCCAGGTCCGCGATGCGCAGGGGCACATGGCCCTGGAGTGGGAAGCCCCCAGGCTCGCGGCCCAGTTCATCGAGCAGCGTCACTTGTCCGGCATCGGGCAATGTGATCGCCAGCCAGCGCCTGCCCGGGCCAAGGTCCACCATCCCAGGCTCTGGAAGCAGCACGTGGCCGAGGTTCCTGGACATGGCCTCGCGCCCGTCCACGATGATCGTCAGCGTATCAGCATGGATGCGTGCGATGGAGGAACCGCCCTCCATCGGCCATGCCATACCGGGGCCGTCGTGGAGGGGCTTGCGCTCGCCGGACAAGGTGCCTTGCCACAGCCTTCCTGCCGCATCATGCCAGAGCATGGTGCTGGAACGGATGTCCAGACCGGGCGAAAGCCCCAGCACTGTCGCGCCCGCATCGATCCGCTGTTCCACCTTTTCCCGCTCCGATCCACGCCGGTCCAGCACCCATACTTTGCCGCTGGCGTCGGCCACCACCACGTGGTCCTTGTTGCGAATGCGCAGGTGGCGTGGCGTCATGCCCACCGGTGCGGCCATTTTCGGTGGCTCCCAACCCTTCACCATTTCGCCGTCGGGTCCCAGGTTCATCATCGTTCCATCGGCGATGGGCAGCATGATGCGGTATTCGTGCGTGCCATCGTAGTCGAACACGGCCAGTGGCGCTGTGGCAGGGTGTTTCAATTTCACCGGCCACCCCCCCACGTCCTTGCCGTTGCGATCGATCAGGTACACGGAGTTCGCAGTATTCAACAGCATCTGCAGCTTGCCGTTGCGGAAGCGGTCCACCTGGTGCACATCGCCCATGATCACTCCATCGAGCGCGCGGCTCCACAGCACCTTGCCGTTGCTGCCCAGCAGATGGATGCTGTGTCCCGTGTCCTGCACCAGCACTTCACGTGTGCCGTTCACGTGGTTGCGCAGGATGTCCGGCGCACGCTCCACGGGCTTACCGATCGGAGTGCTCCATAGCGCACCGGTGGCGGCCTCCTTCAGCGGCGCATGGCCCAGCCCGGCGAAGACATGGTGATAGCCTCTCTGACCGGGGGACAACTGCAGGCTGATGCCACCGAGGCGCGACCACACGCTGTCCAGACCATCGAAGCTGTCCGCCGCATCCTTGGTCAGGCCATCGCGTAGCAGGGTCCGTCCACGTGCCACATCCATCCACCAGGCATGCCCGCTTTCCTGGCCTACCCTGGCGGCCCAGGCGTTGTGGCGCGCATCCTCCGACAGCGCCCCCCCGTCGAGCCACACGTCGATCGCACGGCGCAAGGGATCCGGCCTTGCCGCGAGGATCACCGCATCGCCCAGTACGGTCCACCAGGGTTTTTCCAGGTCGGCATAGGCGCGCCCAAGCAGGCGTTCATGGGCTGTAAGCGGCAGCTGGGCGATGCGGACACCGCGATACCCCATGGTGTCGCAGGCGGTCCCACAAAGGCCATCGAGGTCCTCACTGGCGCGGATCGGATCGTCCGTGCCGAACCAGAACCAGCGCGTTTCAACACCATCCTGCACGCTGGTGGCGATGGCCATGGGGCCGCGCACCCAGCCGAGCAGGGCCTCGGCGTCCTCGTCGGCATTCCAGCGTTCACGCACCCAGCGCATGGGATCGCTGATCCATTGTGTTTCCAGCACCTGGGTCTCGGCGGGCAGCGATCGCCATGGCGCGGGCCGCCCGGTACCCTGGGTGCGCATGGCCGCCAGCATCGCATGTTCACCTTCCGGCACCAGCAGCCCGCTGAGCAGGAACGCATCGGCGCGGGCACGCAGATCCAGCGCGGCCCATCCCGGTGGAGCATCCAGGTGCTCGAGCGCATCCGGGCGCCACACGTCATGGAGCAGGCGCACGGCACGTGTGGTGTGCACCACAACATGCGCGTCGGCATCGGCGCCCAGGGTGGAAAGCGCCTGGGCCAACGCCGGCTGCGCCGTGATCGACGCGGGTGCACGCCATTGCGCCAGGGCCTCGTCCAAGGTCTCGCCATCGGAAGCCAGTAACAGCAAGCCTTCCAACAGGTGGGCGCCGCATGGTGCAAGAGCGGTGTCCGGCCTGGCCAGAGTGGTCGCGCCTTTGAGCAGGGCCGCCCAGGAGGTGGCGTCCATGCCAAGGGATTCCTGCATTGCCCGGGATGCGCCAAGGCCCTTTTCATCCATGGCCAGGATGAACAGGATACCCAGCTTGCCGCCACCCTGGCGCATGATCGCCACCAGCGCCTCTTGTCCCTGGAGCGCATCGCGCAGACCGGCATCGGCCTCCATGCGGGCCCAAGTGCGGGCCATGCCGCGGCCCACGGCGGCCGCGGAGGGCATCCTTTCGAAGGCGCTCCAGAGCTGCGAGGTGTGCGTGAAGCGGTCCCAAGTGCGCATGGCATCGGGCACCACGATGACCAAGGCGGCCCTTTCCGGCACCGCGCGCCACGGGTCGGCCCCCTGCTGTGTCCCTCGCTCCCAGGTCCAGAGGGTCCATGTGGCCACGCCGATCAAGGCGAGCAGCAGAATGACAGCGGGAAGACGGCGCATGGCGGAGTCCAAAAGTATCCGGGCGTTACCGGCCCTTCATCCCTTGCGGCGCGTCCTTCCGCACACGCGGCTGTGGACAGGCTGCGGCGATCAGATGCTGGTGAACAGCGTGGGCCCGGCCAGCAGGCGGAAGCTGCGCCGGTGGTGTTCGCTGGGGCCGAAACGCTCGATCGCGGCGCGGTGCACGGCCGTGGGGTAACCCTTGTTCACGTTCCAGCCATACTCCGGGTGTGCCGCATGCAAGGCCAGCATCAGTTCATCGCGGTGCGTCTTGGCCAATATGCTCGCGGCCGCGATGCTTCGGAAACGCGCATCGCCCTTCACGATGCACGCGTGTGCCACACCGGGGTAGGGCCGGAACCGGTTCCCGTCCACCAACAGATGCTCGGGTACACGTTCCAGTCGCTGCACCGCGCGATGCATGGCGATGAAGGAGGCTTGCAGGATGTTCACCGCGTCGATCTCCCAAGGTGGCACGGCCGCCACGGCCCAGGCCAGGGCCTTGCGTTCGATGATTGCGCGCAGGCGATCGCGTTGTGTGGCGCTCAGCTTCTTGCTGTCATCCAAGCCTGGAAGGCTCGCGCGTGGCGGCAGTATCACGGCCGCGGCCACCACCGGGCCGGCCAGGCATCCCCGGCCCGCTTCGTCCAGACCGGCTTCCAACAGGCCCTTGGTGTGGTAGGCGGCGAGTGTTGGCATGTGGCCAAGGTAGAAAGCGTCAACACGCGCTTTCGTGGCTCAGCGGATCGGTAGTCCGGCATCACCGCACATGCGCTCGAACGACTTCCACAGCGCCGCTGCCGCATTGTCCCAGGTGTATCGTGCGGCACGCTTCAGTCCCGCCTCGCGCAGTCTTTCCCGCAAGGCCGCATCGCTCCACACCTCGTAGAGGGCGCGGGTGATGTCCGCCACGCTGAAGGGATCGCAATAATGCGCGGCATCGCCGGCCACTTCGGGCAGGGCGGTGGTCTCGGCGGCCACCACGGGCACGCCGCAGCGCATGGCCTCGGCCATCGGGATCCCGAAGCCCTCGAAGTAGCTTACGAATGCCAGGCCCAGCGAACCGCCCAAAGCTTGGCGAAGCCGCTGCTGTTCCAGCCGGCCGGTGAAGTGCACACGGTCCTGGTGCTCCACACGGCGCCAGGCCTGCTCCATGCGGTCGTCCCACCAGAAGCGTTCGCCCACGATCACCAGCCGCAGGGGGCCGGGGCGCGTGCGCACCAGCGCATCGAAGGCCAGCAGCAACCGCGCGATGTTCTTCCGGGGGTGCAGGGACCCCACGCAGATGAAATAGTCATCGCCCTGGGCGAAGGCCGCGCGCGCCTGCTGTCGCTCCGTCGCTTCCAAGGGCCGGAAAGCTTCGCCCACACCGTTGTACACCACATCGATATGTCCGGTGGGCACCTCGTAGCGCTGGGCGATGTCGCGGCGGCTGAATTCGCTCACGGTGGCGATGCGCGTGGCGTGCCGGGCGAAGCGCGGGAACCAGGTGCGGTAATAGTCGCGGTAGGCGCGCGGGAGGTCCTCCGGGTGATGCTCGAAGTTGAGGTCGTGGACCACCGCCAGGGATGGAACACCGCTTCGCAAAGCCAGGAAGCCGTCCGGACTGATGAAGGCATCCGCCTTCAGGGCCTTCAAACGACGGTGTAGCAGGTGGTTGAACCAAAGCCGGTAGAGCAGGGGGTGGCGGGTGGGCGGACCCATGACCACAGGCTCCACGTTGGGCCCATAGATGAAGCGCTTGTCGCAGGGCCTGTCGAAAAGGAAGAAGAACCTGTGCTCCGGATGCGCCCGCGTGATGCGCGAAAGGGTCTCGTGCGTGAACCAGCCGATCCCCTCCAGCTTGTCGGGCAGCAGCAGGCGGGTGTTGACGGCGATGCGCATGGGAATGCGAAGGACCGGCAATTTCGGCGATCGGCGAGGATGGAAGGTTCGGGAATAACATGGGCGGTGGTGTACGGCGAACCTTTCGGGGAATAACTTTGTAACCTCCGCGTTGGTGAGTTCGTCCCATCACCGTCAAAGCCCCACCGCCATGACCGCCCGCGCCCCTCTTGCGACCCTGACCGCGATACTGCTCTTCGCCGCCTGTGGCATCGGCCACCGTGGCCAGGGCGACGAGGCCCAGGCAGGTGAGGTGCTGCGCACTGTGACCGAGGTGGCCATCCAGAGTGGCGAACCGGTCGCCACCGCCAACCTGCTGATCGAAGGCATGAGCTGCGCCATGATGTGCGCCAATTCCATCCAGAGGACGCTGGCCAAGCTGCCGGGGGTCACGTCCGCCGAGGTCGACTTCCATGAGGGCGATGCGGCCGATCACGCCATTGTGGTGTTCGACGACAAGCAGGTGAGCGATGCCGAACTGATCGAGGCGGTACACAAGCTTCACGGTGGGCAGTACCGTGTCACGGCCATCGACATCAAACGCCAGGTGAAGCGCCAGGGCGGCTCCGGCGATCTGCAGGCCACCCAGGCCGAGGACCGCGGCGTGAACGCCTACGCCCCGGCCGCCGCGCTGTTGCCCGGCGTCATCAACATCCTGACCCGCATCCTGCGCCCCTGACATCGGGACCCGGACATGGATGCAAGGGGGCTTCGGCCCCCTTCGTCATTCCAGGACATCGTGCCGCGAACTCCATCGCCGCGCATGTGTTGGATAGTTTCGCGGACCCGATGGAGACCGGCCCCGATCCGAAATTGCGCCTGGTGCGTTCGTGGCTGCTAGCCGGCTGCATGCTCATCGGCTTCATGGTGGTCATTGGTGGCATCACGCGCCTCACCGGCAGTGGTCTGAGCATCACTGAATGGAAACCGATCATGGGTGCCCTGCCACCGATGAGCGATGTGGAATGGATCGAGGCGTTCAAGAAGTACCAGGCCATTCCCGAATACCGGCTCCTGAACAGTCACATGGGCCTGCAGGACTTCAAGCGGATCTACTTCTGGGAATGGCTGCACCGCAATTGGGGCCGGTTGATGGGTCTGGTGTTCCTCGTGCCCTTCATGGTCTTTTGGCGGAAGGGCCTGTTGAAGGACTGGCTGATGCGGCGCCTGTTGTGGGTCATGCTTGGTGGTGCCATCGTGGGCAGCCTCGGTTGGTTCATGGTGCAGAGCGGACTGACCGATCAGCGGGATGCCAACGGGCAGTTGCTGGTGAGTGTTAGCCACTACCGGCTGGCCATCCACCTCGGTGCCGCGCTCATCGTTTTCGCCCTGGTCTGGTGGACCTGGCTCGATCTGCGAAGCGGGCGGAGGCGATCCCGTGGCGACGGCAGTGCTGCGGGTTCGGCCGCGCGCGGCTTGTTGGTCCTGCTATTCCTGCAGATCATCTGGGGTGCTCTCACCGCAGGCCTTGATGCGGGCCGCAGCTATAACACCTGGCCCTTGATGAATGGCGTGGTCATGCCTGAGAACGTGACGGCCTTCGACAGCATGTGGCAGAATTTCACCGGCCACCAGGACGGCGTGCAGTTCGTGCACCGCTGGTTCGCCTGGGTGGTGGCGGCGGCCTTCGTGTGGCTCGCTGTCCGGCATCGTGGGCATGCCTGCATCGGCGCCATGCGGGCCTGGCTCATCGGCGGTGTGCTGCTGCAGTTCGCGCTGGGCGTGGTCACCATCCTCACCCGCGTGCACATCGTGCCCGGCGTGGCGCACCAGTTCGGTGCCTTGGTGCTGCTGGCCATACTGCTGGTGGCCATCCACGGTACGGGTGCCAAGGCAGGAGCGAGTTCGTGAAAGCGCCACTACGGCCCTTACGGTGTCCAGCGCAATGTGCTGCAGAAATGGCGCATGTCCTCGCGGATGCGTGTGGTGACCGGGGAGAGTGAATCGGCGTTCGGCCGCGCATCGAAGTAGAGGGCGCCGTACAGGAAATTGGTGGTGCTGTCCGTGAGGTAGAACACCAGTGGACTGGCCACGTCGCCTTCCACGTGGAAGATGGTTCCGAAAACACGGTCCTCGGCCCGTATCACGCGCTCCCGCCCGATGCCCAGCGCCTTCGCCTCGTGTTTGCCCTTGAAAATGTGCGCGTCCTCGATCAACGCATGCAGATCGTCGCCCACGGGCGACCAGGTGAGGTGGACAATGGCGCGCTGGCCGGAGAAGCGCAGGTCGAACCAGCGCGATGTGTCCCGCTGGCGGTCCTTCGCCTCCAAACGGGCGTGGCCGGGGATCTCGGCCACGAAGGGTGCCGGGACTTCCATCACCTCGTATCGCTTCGCCGGCAGGTCGATCCGGAAATACCCGCGAGGCTTGGGCACCGGTTCGGGCCGGCAGGCCTGGAGCAGGGCGATGACCAGGAAGAAGAGTAGGTCAGCGCTGCGCATCCTTGGGCAAGATCACCTGCACGCGCCGCACGCGCTTGTTGTCCGATGCCTCCACCATGAACCCGTGGTCGTGCAGCACCACGCGTTCACCCTTCTTCGGTATGCGGCCGGTGAGTTCGAGAATGAAACCTCCGATGGTCTCGCTTTCACCCTTGTTCTCCTCGAACAGCTTGCCGTCGATTCCCAGGATGCGGTACACGTCCGTCAGCGCCGTACGTCCCTCGAAGGACCAGGTGCGGTCGTCGATGCGCGTGTAAAGCGATTCCTCCTCGTCGTACTCGTCCGTGATGTCGCCCACGATCTCTTCTATCACATCCTCCAGGGTGATGATGCCGCTGGTGCCGCCATATTCATCGACCACCACGGCCAGGTGCACCTGCTGCTCCTGGAACTCCTTCAGCAGGTCGTCCAGCTTCTTGCTTTCGGGCACGAAGTAGGGCGCGCGAAGCAGGCTGTGCCAGTCGAAGTCGTCCTTGTGGATATGGGGCAGCACATCTTTGATGTAGAGCACACCCTTCACGCGGTCCAGGGTCTCCTCATGCACCGGTACGCGCGAGAAGCCGGAATCCACGATGGCGGCGAGCAGTTCACGGAAGGAGAGACCCTGGTCGAAGGCGACCACTTCGGTGCGGGGCCGCATCACCTGCTTCACTTCGATGTTGCCGAACTTGATGATGCCCCGCAGGATCCGCTGCTCCTCGGCGGTGGTGCTGGCGTCCTGGGTGAGGTCCAGCGCGTGTCCCAAGGCGTCCACGGAAATGCCCTGCTTGCCACGCTTGCGGTAACGCTTCTCGATGAAACCGGTGCTCTTGACGAGGGTCTCGCTCAGGGGTGTGAAGATCCAGCGCAAGACCAGCAGCGGCCCGGCCATTCGCCCGGCCACACGCATGGGGTCGGTGGTGGCGTAGACCTTGGGCACCACCTCGCCGAAGAGCAGCAGCACGAAGGTGACCACCAGCACTTCCACCGCGAAGACCACCTCCCCAGGCAGGCCGCGAAGGTCCAAGGTGGCGGCCAGGACGAAGGCCGAGAGGATCACGATGCCGATGTTGACGAAGTTGTTGGCGATGAGGATAGTGGCCAGCAGGCGGCGGGGTTTGGCCAGCAGGTCCAGCACGCGTGTGCCATTGGCACCACCGCGCTCCTTCAGGTCCCTGAGTTGTGTGGGCGACAAGGAGAAGAGCGCCACCTCGCTGGCGGAAAGCGCCGCTGAGCAGACCAGGAGCACGGCGGTCGTGAGCAAAGCCGCCACGGCGCCAGCGTCCATGGGGCCGGGCATGAAAAAGGACAATGTGATATTGGCGGACGGAGGCTCCATTCAGCGGTGCTGCAGCGCGCCGGGGCCGGAAGCCGGTTCAAAAGGGCAGATCATCCTCGGAGGGGGCGGTGGCCGCGTTGGGCGCGGTATCCATTTGCGTGGCGGGCTGGCGCATGGTCGCCGGGTCGCTGCTTGTGGCACGGTCCAACATGAGCAACTCGTCGGCCACCACTTCGGTGACGTACCGGTCGCGGCCGTCCTTGTCCTGGTATTGCCGGTTGCGCAGCTTGCCTTCCACGAAGACCTTGCTGCCCTTGCGCAGGTAGCGTTCCACCACGGTGGCCAGGCCACGCCAAACCACCACATTGTGCCATTCGGTCTGTTCGCGGTTCTCCCAAGCTTCCTGGCCATCGGCACCGGTCACCTTCACGCGCAACTTCTCGGTGGTGGCCAGGCGGAAGTTGGCCACCGTGGCGCCGTTCTGCAGGTGCCGCACTTCGGGGTCGGCGCCCAGATTGCCGATGAGGATCACTTTGTTCACGCCTGCCATGGGGAATGCTTTCTGTGGTGCGATCCAAAGATAGAAGTTCACCTCCGGCGCCCTCGAACCGGCTTGACCACCTCCGCCAGATAGCGTTCGATCGGTTTGGGCACCGCCAGTTCGCCGACCTTTTCGAGCCCCACCTCGAACCAGTTACTGGGTGGTTCGACCCCGGACGGGGCTTGCAAGTGCCAGAAGACCAAATGGATGCGCTGGTGGGTGAGCAAATGGACCGCCTCCATCC